>JANXUC010000090.1 GCA_025352065.1 Acidobacteriaceae bacterium
CTCCTCCGGTTCATTGCATCTGACGCAGCCGGTGCAACTGAACGGAACGCAAATCCAGTCCGGCGATTACAAAGTGACCGGGGAAGGCACTGGCTCCGATGTGAACGTAAGCATCCTGAAGGGGAAAGATGTTGTGGCCAAGGCGCCTGCGCAAGTCAAAGAGCTTTCGAACAAGTTTGGTTCCGATGCGGCCCTACTGCAAAAGCGCGACGGGGCAGCATCCGCACTGACGGGAATCCGTTTCGCCGGTAAGACGTTTGCGATTGAGTTCGCGGACGAAACCGCGGGAGCGGGCATGAAGAGTGGAAGCAGCTCGAACTAAATTCCTGTTTCTGGAAAACGAAAAAGCGGCCTGGAGACTTCATCTCCAGGCCGCTGGTATTTCCGGTTGACTTGCTAGAACGAGTACCGCGCCTGAATCTGCATTTCGCGCGGTCTGCCGTCAATCTGGGTAAAGTTTGACCAGTTGGCAGGCGGAAGGGCGCCGCGCAGAGCAGGATCGCGCACGACACCGAATCCCGTCTTGCTGCCGTCAATCGCGTTGAACGACTGATGATTCGCCACGTTGAAAGCATCCAGCCGCAATTGCAGCTGATGGCCTTCCTTCCACGGCATCTTGAAGGACTTGGCGATGCCAAAGTCCAAAGAGATGTAGTTCGGCAGGCGGAAGATATTGCGGGGACCCGTCTCGCCAGGATAGGCGTTGCGGAAGCCCTGATAAATCGCAGTAAGGTCGCAGCCCTTGCCAAACAGCTTAGGTGTGCCGTTTGCCGGGTGGTCGGCGCAGGTATGCACCTTGGTGGCCGGGCTCACGTTGGCTTGTGCATTCCAGTTCGTGGCCCAACGACCATCGTCGTACGGCGCCGTTTGAGGAATTCCGGTGTTCCAGCGGAACACGCTGGACAACTGCCATCCACCCACGACGGCGTCCGCTAACGGATGATCGCTATTCATGAACGCGCGGCCTTTGCCGAAGGGCAATTCCCACACTCCGTTCGCATTGATGGAATGTTTCGTATCGAAGTCGGAAGTGGCGTAATTATCACGTTGGCGAATTGGGTTTTCGATGAATGCCGTACCATAACCTGAGCCCGTTTGCAGACCAGAGGAGTCATCCAGCGAATGGGAGAAGGTGTAATTGAAATCCAGCGTGAGACCTTTCAAGCGCTGCCGCGCAGAGAAAGTGAAGGCGTTGTAGTTGGAGTTTCCAATCGTGCTCCACGCCGAGAGAGCTCCGTACTGCGGCCCCGAGAATTTGGTTGGCAGCCCGCCTGGGCTAAAGACTCCATAATCCATAAAAGCTTGCGTATCGGTCCAGTCATTGCCGGGGAAGACCGAGACGCAGTTAAAGGGTACTGTGCTCCCGTTTCCCCGGCTCTGCATGGCATAGAACGCCTGCGTGTTCGACCAAGCCGGGCTAAAGCCGGTGTTAACGCCCGAACAGTCGTTCGGGTCTGTGCCGGGGTAGCCCAGCGCACCGTTCAACAGCGACGCCATGCCAGCGGGAAAGAGGTTTTCGAAGTAGGGAATCGTTGCAATCTGGCTTGTATCGAGACCCTGCTGGCGTTGCTTTTCAAGGATTGTGCCTGCTTGATACCAGGTCATCCCGGTTTTTGGATCTCGTAGGTTGTTGAAAGAAGCAACGTCCCTGCGTGCGAGCAAGTGCTGCGCCTTGCGCCCGATGTACGAGGCAGAGAGCACCAGCCCACCGCGCATCTGCCGCTCGTAAGTCATGTTCCAAACATATTCCTTGGGCGCGGTCAGGTGGGAGTCCACGGAGGTCTCAATGCGTTCTCCATAATCCTGCGGCTGGGACAGTGGGAACGTTAGAGTCCCTGGTATTGGGAGATTCCCGAGAGCTTGGACGTTCTGCCCGAACGCCGTAAACAGCGGTGCGTAACAAGGAGGCGCTGGGCACGTCCCATTACTGCCTGTCGTATCGAAGAAGTTGGCATTAATGTTTGCACTGGACGTAAACCCAAGCGTGTTGTTGAGATCAAAATCTACCGCTAGAGCTTGTCCATAGTAGTCGGTGGTGAGTGCGAACCCGCCGCGGAGGACTGATTTACCGCTAGCTCCCGCTGGCGACCAAGCGAATGCAAAGCGAGGCTGGAAATTCTTGTAATCCCAGTCGTACAAAGGCTTGCCGTGGTTGGCTGGACCCGAAAGGTTGACCACAATCGGCTCTGTGTCGTTTTGCCCGTTGGCAGCCGCTGTCAGCCGATTCGCAAAATAGGTGCTGAGAGGAACGACAGGTCGAACTTCATATCCCTTCTTCTCGTACACAGGACGCTCAAGAGCATAACGCATCCCAAAAGTGAGGGTTAGATTCGGGCGCGCCTTCCAAGAGTCCTGAATGTAGAAATCGGAAGCTTGGGTGGCGAAATTACGAATCGAGGGCGTTCCGGATGGGACGATAGTGCCGTCCTTAGCGAACGTAAAGTTGGCGTTATACTGGTTGAGGCGTCCGATGAGCGCCGTGGCTGCGCTCTGTACTTCGGAAGTGGAGCTAAGGAGGCCACCGGATCCCGGAAGACCAGGATTAGCATCCAAATAGGCTTGGAACGCCGACGATTCCCGCTCACCGCCACCCGCGTACCAGGAAGGGTTGGTGGTGCCAAAATCGAAGGCATTGGCAAAGCTTACTCGGGAATTGCTAATGGTACGGATATTCGTTCCAAACTGAATACTGTGGTTCTTATGGATCCAGGAAACATCGTCCGTAATGTTTTGTACCGGCGTAACGCGGCTCAATGAATGAGTTTCGTTGTTGGGTTGGAAAACAAAGCGGAAGTTAATGTCGTTCCCGGTGCTGTCGCCGCCTTCGGTAAAGGCCTGCCGCGTCAATCCGTAGCGGAAGTTATTGACCCAGTTCTGGCCAATCGTCCAAGTGTGGCCCACTGCCAAGCCCCATGGATGGCTCCACGTTTGGGGAGCTTTTGTGTCGGGGAAGTAGGGCTCCTGAGACTGCTTGTCGCTCTGTACGATCAGCCGCGCCGAGACAGTTTGGTTCTTAGTTAAATTCAGGTCGAACTTGGCAACGTGCGCGTTTAAGTTGGTGGGTGTAGGCGCGTTGAACCGGAATCCGCCGGTATTTAGCCCGTCGCCCGCAGTTGTATCGTTGGTGGGGTATTTCGAAATTGCATTCGCAAATACGGCCTGTGCAGCAGGGTTCAGGAACCCGGAGACGGGTTCAACGACATTGGGGTAGGCCTGGGCCATCTGAGTGGCGTCCAAAGAAGCGATGGCCGTAGCACTGCAGGTTGGGTCGGTGCAGTACGAATAGTGGACGACGCCGGTGCCGAGAGTGCCAGAATTTAACGGATCCGGGGATTGTGCCAGCGGCACTACCCGGACCGCCGACTTGGACCGTCGTTCGCGGGTCCCTTCGAAGTTGTAAAAGAAGAAGAGCTTGTCCTTGATGATGGGTCCGCCGATGCCGCCGCTAAAAACGTGTCGGATCAAATTCTCTCGACCAACCCCGGCATGATTGTTAAACCAGTCATTCGCCTCCAACCCCTTCGGCCGATAGGTTTCGAAGGCGGACCCGTGTAAGGAGTTCGTGCCGGATCTGGTCACAAGGTTTACCTGCGAGCCCGCGGAACGGCCCTGGTTCGCATTTCCGTTTGCCGTGGTGACGCGAAATTCTTCAATCGCCTCCGAATTCAACCGGAGCACCGGGCCAGCTGTCAAATCTATAGAGCCCGATGAGAAACTGCCAATCACCAAAGTATTAATGTTTCCTGGCAGTGAGGTATTTGCACTCTGCGCGCTATTGATATCCACACCGTCGAGCGTGACATTCGACTGGTCGGCTCGCGCTCCCGTGACGTAACCCTCCTTCGTGGCGCCAGGCTGCAATGTCAATAAGCTGCCTACGTCCTTGCCGTTCAGCGGCAACTGGCTTATCTGCTCGAAGACAATATTATTGCCCAACGACGCATCCTGACTATTCACGAGGAACCCGGCGGTGGAGGCCTGGACTTCGATGACCTCGCTGGCAGCGCCGACTTCCAACTGAACGTTCGTTTCCGAGGGTTTGCCGATTAGAGCACGAACGTCATTGACCGCCTGCTTCTTGAAGCCTTTCGTCACGACTTCGAGGCGATACTCGCCGGGGACAATCAAATCAAAGTTATAGCCGCCCGAGTCGGTGGTTTTCATGCTGCGCACGTTGCCGGTTGCCTGGTTGGTCAGAGTAACTTCAGCGCCAGCGACGAGGCGACCTTGGGGGTCGGTAATCGTGCCGTGCACATCGGACGTGCCGGTTTGGGCTGCCAGCGGCAAGGAGAACGCCAAGGACATCGTCAGGAACAATGCGACGAAAGCTACGAAGCGGTTGCTTGTGGTCATTTTGCTGTATCCCCCTCAGTTGGAACCGAGAAATTTCGAACCAGGAAATCGGATTGGTGAAAGATATTGCCATCCCGCAAAGGCTGCAGGAAACAATGTCATAGGCATTTACACTTCCAGAGTGTATTGTCCTTAGATTGATAACGTTAGGTCATGAACTGCTAGACAATATACAATACCCTGTAGTTTTTGTGAACAACCTATGGTTAATGGGAGGCATCAGAACGCCCACCACTTTTCTGGTGCGCTTTCTTCTGAGGCGCGGTCATGGCCTCCCAAGGCTCAGCTACACTGATTGCCGATGAATTCCGCACCTCCGATGAAGTCCGTGATTATAGGTACCGCCGGGCACATTGACCACGGCAAGACGGCACTGGTGCGAGCGCTGACGGGCATTGACGCGGATCGGCTGGAGGAAGAGAAGCGGCGCGGGATTACGATCGATCTGGGCTTTGCCCACCTTGACTTGATGGCACCGGATGGTACGCCTCTGCGCTTGGGCTTTGTGGATGTACCTGGGCATGAGCGCTTTGTTCGCAACATGTTAGCGGGGGTCGGCGGCATTGATCTGGTGCTGTTTGTGATCGCCGCGGATGAGTCGATTAAGCCGCAAACGCGGGAACATTTTGATATCTGCCAATTATTGGCGGTGCAGCGCGGAATTACCGTGTTGACCAAAGTGGATTTGGTCGACCAGGAAACGCTTGGAGTGGTGAAGATGGAAGTGGAGGATTTTCTGCGCGGGTCGTTCTTGGACACCAACCGCGCGCCGATTGTTTGTGTGAGTGCGAAAACCGGCGCGGGAATCGCCGAATTGAAGCAGGTTATCGTTGAGCAAGCGGTCTCGGCGAATGCGCGAGATTCCGCTGCGCTGCCAAGGTTGCCCATCGACCGCGTTTTTACGATGAAGGGTTTTGGGACGGTGGTTACGGGCACGCTGCTGGCGGGAGCTGTTCGGAAAGAAGATGAGCTGGAAGTGTATCCGTCGGGTCAGCGTGTGCGCGTGCGTGGCGTGCAGGTTCATGAAGTCTCCGCGGATCTGGCTACTGCAGGGCAACGGACTGCGCTGAATTTAGCTGGCGTCGATCCTAGCGACCTCGCACGTGGCATGACGTTGGGGCCGGTCGCAGCTTTGCAAGCGACTGATCGAGTTCATGTTTCGCTTACGCTGCTGTCATCTGCCAAACCGCTGAAGGATCGAGCGCGCGTACATCTGCATTCGCAGACCATGGAAACAATTGCGGAAATTGTTCTATTACGAGAAGCCAAAGCATCGGCGGGCGGGCAGGTGTTCGTGCGGCTGCGTTTGGCGGACAAGGCGTTGCTGCTTCCCGGCGACCGCTTTATTGTGCGTCAGTTTTCGCCTGTGGTGACGATTGGCGGAGGCGTTGTGTTGGATGCCGCGCCCGTTCCAAAAGAAAAGAAAGGAATTCTGAAAGCATTTCTCGAGACTCTGAGCCAAGGTGAACCCGGAGCGATTTTGAAAGCGCGTATCGTGAGACGGTCTCATCGGGGGCTATCCATTGCGCAGGCTGTTACAGAAACCGGTTGGCGACGGGAGTTCATCGAAATCGCTCTGGCGAGTGCAATTCGCGATGGGAGTGCGGTTCGGATTGGCAGCCAGTTTGTCTTGGCGAACGGCATAGCCGTGTTGAGTGCCTCGGCCATGCGCGTGGCCGGGGATTTTCAGAAACAGAATCCCCTCGCTGGCGGAATGGGCAAGGAACAGCTGCGTGAAAACTTGCATGCGTCGCCTGAAATCTTTGCCTACGTTTTGGAGCAGTTGGTGAGGGAGAGGAAGCTCGCGGTTTCCGGTGAGATGGTGCATCCGCCCGGGCAGGGGATTGTTCTGAAAGATGAAGAAGCAGCCTCCAAGGAAATCATAGAATCTGCGTTTGCCACTGCTGGACTCAAGGTTCCCGCGTTAAGCGATGTGCTGGGAGGGTTGAAGATTGATCGGGTTCGAGCGCAGAAGCTCGTAACTCTGCTGCTGCGCGATAAGATCCTGATTAAGGTGTCGGACGAGTTAGTGTTTCATCGCGATGCGCTAGCAAGTCTTCGCAGCAAGATCGCGGCGCACAAACTAAAATCGTCACAAATCGATGTAGCGGTCTTCAAAGACTTGGCGGGTGTCTCGCGAAAATATGCCATTCCGCTGTTGGAATATTTTGATCGTGAGCGAGTCACGCGTCGCGACGGAGACACGCGCGTAATTCTGTAGGAGGGCGCTCTGCTGTCGGCCCGCCCGGAACAACGCGAACACAGCCTGCGGTGCGCTCAGGCCAATGAATTCGTATAATGAGCTTCGCAGTATTTTGCTCTCACCCTCTTAGTGTCTTCACCCATCACAATCATCGGCGCTGGTTTAGCTGGTTCGGAGGCGGCGTGGCAGTGTGCGCTGCGAGGTGTTCCGGTGATTCTGTACGAAATGCGTCCCGTACGCTCGACACCGGCGCATCAAACACAGGATTTTGCCGAGCTTGTGTGTTCCAACTCACTAAAATCGACGAGCGAATACACTGCGCCGTGGTTGTTGAAGGAAGAAATGCGGCGGGCCGGATCGTTGCTGTTGGAGATTGCGGAGGAGTGTTCTGTGCCAGCTGGCCATGCGCTGGCTGTGGACCGCGTGGCGTTTTCGGAGAAAGTCACGCGGGTGCTTGAGCAAGAGCCGCTGATCGCAATCCGGCGGGAAGAGGTAGCGCGGATTGATTCCAGCCAGCTTGTGATTGTGGCGACGGGTCCGTTGACGTCCGACGCGCTGGCGGCAGAGATTGCGCAGCTTACCGGGAGCTCGCGGTTATTTTTCTACGACTCGATCAGCCCAATTGTGGAGGCTGATTCTATTGATCGGTCGAAAGTCTATATGGCGGCGCGGTATGACAAAGGCTCAGCCGACTACATTAATTGTCCGATGACGAAGGAAGAGTACGACTGCTTCTTGGATGCTCTGGTGACGGCGGAATCAGTGGAAGAGAAAGACTGGGAGAAGCGCAACTATTTTGAAGGCTGTCTTCCAATTGAAGAAATCGCACGGCGGGGACGGGATACATTGCGTTTTGGTCCGATGAAGCCGGTAGGGCTGATTGATCCTCGAACCGGCAAGCGACCTTACGCTGTTGTGCAACTGCGGCAAGAAAATCTGCGGGCGGATTCCTACAATCTGGTTGGGTTCCAGAATCATTTGAAGTTTGGCGATCAGACACGCGTGCTGCGGCTCATTCCAGGGTTGGAACAGGCAAGATTCTTGCGCCACGGTCAGATTCACCGCAACACCTACATTAATGGGCCGGAGTTGTTGCAGCCTACTCTGCAAATGAAGCAGCATCCCAACGTGCTGTTTGGAGGGCAGATCTGCGGCGTGGAAGGTTACGTGGAATCGATTGCTACGGGGCTTCTCGCTGGCATACAGGCAGCCCGGATGGCTGTCGGAGAAGCACCCGTTGCCCCGCCCCGCCCGTCTGCGTTTGGATCGCTCTTGCATTACGTAACGCAAGCGGATCCCAAGAACTTTCAGCCCGCAAACATTACTTTCGACCTGCTACCGGCTTTGGAGCAGAAGATTCGGGACCGCAAAGAGCGTCACCAGAAGCAGTGCGAAATTGCGTTGCAGGAGTTTGACGCGTGGCTTGCATCAGTGGGAGTCACAAAGCCCATCGAAGCGCCAGCTGTGGCACACTAGCGAAGTTAAGTTTTGTAGTTGCGCAAGTAAGAGTCTAGCCAGGAACCGCCGTGCCACAGCTTTCAGCTATAGATGCCGTCTCGATTGCGCTGGAACACACTAAGCGACAGTTGTTTCGCCCGTTCCGGTGGGGACAGTGGCTGCGCTTGGCGCTGCTTGGATTCATGACAGGCGAACTCAGCAGGAGGGGCGGTTGCAGCGGCAATTTCCCGACGTCTTTTCCGACGAATCCGCAGGACCAACAAGGGGGCGCCGACCAACTTCTCTCAGCACCGCATCTTGAACCGCAGATGGCCGCACACATCATGCTGCTCGCAGGTG
Organism: Acidobacteriaceae bacterium; assembly: GCA_025352065.1. Taxonomy (GTDB): domain Bacteria; phylum Acidobacteriota; class Terriglobia; order Terriglobales; family Acidobacteriaceae; genus JANXUC01. Next base: position 8,354 of record JANXUC010000090.1, read on the forward strand.
TGGCGAGTCTCGTGATCTGCGTGTTTGCTTTGGCCTGGATGTATGTCGGAAGCGTGTATCGTTTCATCCTTATCGAATCCATTATTACGAAGAAAGTAAACTTGCTTGCGGGCTGGCAGAAGTGGCATGCCACGGGGCGGCGGTTTTTCCTATGGCGGCTTGTCTACCAATTTGCCATCGGATTTTTCGCGGTCATCTTGATTGGAATTCCGCTCGGGATTGCCGCTGTGTTGGGCTGGCTCAAGGATCCACATGCCCCCATGCTGCCGCTCGTATTTGGGGGAATCATTCTGTTCTTCCTGCTGTTGATCTTCTTATTGGGAGCGGCCGTTGTCTGGCTTTTGGGTCAGGATTTTGTGGCACCAATTATGGCGTTGGAGAATCTTGATTTCGCGGACAGCTGGAGCCGTTTGTTCGCGATGATGAAGAACGACAAGGGCAGCTATGCCGGATACGCAGGCATGAAGATTGTGCTGGCGATCGCAGCGGGAATCTTGTTTGGGATCCTGATTTTTTTCGCGATATTGGCGGTGCTTATGCCGATTGGAGGATTTGGCCTAGTGGCTGTGCTGACAGGCAAGGCGGCAGGGCTGACTTGGAACCCCGTCACTGTAACCTTGGCGGTTTTGGCGGGAACATTCGCTTTCGCGCTGATCATGTTTCTTAGTTCCATGCTAAGCGTTCCGGCTACAGTCAATTTTCCGGCGTATTCCATTTATTTCTTTGCGGCGCGTTATCCGAAGTTGGCTGCGTGGCTATACCCCGCTCCGCCAGTGCCGGCTGTTCCACCACCGCCTGTTGTTGAGCCTCCAACTGTGCATCCGCCGCCATTGGGGCCGGCGCCGATCACCTAGGGAACATTCAGCTTATTTTGCATTCTGCAATCTCATAGTTCGTTGCTGTGGAACATCGTCGCCGGGATAGGTGTCTATGTACCTGAGCGGACAACTCAGGGCTTCCGGGGGACTTTCATGGCGGGTTCGATGGCAGGCGGAGGCAAATTGTCTCCGGAGATGAACGTGACTCCGTTGATCGACGTGCTTTTAGTGCTTCTTGTGATTTTCATGGTTGTCCTCCCAACCATGCCGCCCAATGGATTGAAAACGCAGATTCCTCAGTCTCAACAAAAGCAGTCCCAAGCGGATCCAGAGAAGGCAATCGTAGTGCAGGTGTTCTCACGCGGTATTGAACCGGCTGTGCTGAAGATCAATCAGGAGAATGTAAGTTGGCAGGATTTGTCGGGCAGGTTGCGCGAAATCTTTAAGACGCGGTTTGAACGCGTTGTGTTTGTCCAAGGTGACGACGAGTTGGATTTTGAAGTGATTGCCCACGTGATTGACTTAGCGCACACCGCAGGGATCGACCATATTTGGACTGATGACCAAGGGGCAGGCCAAGTAGGGGCTACTCTTTACCGCGGCTTTTGATCCAGATGGGCGTGCCTACGAAGCCGAAGGCTTTGCGAATCTGGTTTTCCAAATAGCGCTGGTAGGAAAAGTGCAACTTTACCGCGCGGTCGCAAAAGAGAATAAACGTTGGAGGAGCGACCGCAGCCTGCGTCATGTAGTAGATACGAACTTGCTGGCGCGCAGGCACGGGGGCACGCTCGAAATCTACATGTTCGAGGAAACGATTCATTTCGCTGGTGGAAATGCGCTTATTGCGTTCGGCGGAAACCAGAACAACTTCCTCGAATACCTTATCCACGTTACGCCCCAGGGCCGCAGAGACGAAAATGACGGGAGCGTACGCAAGGAACTTTAACTCCCCGCGCAGACGGGCTTCGTACATTTCACGGTCGGCGGTTTGCTTGGAATTCTGCAAGCGTTCCGATTTTGATAGACGGCTGGCAGCCTGCATTTTGCCGTGAGAAGCGGCTGCGGCAGCTTTCGTGACTAAGTCCCACTTGTTTACAACAATGATGACGGAACGTCCACTTTCATGGGCGTATCCGGCGATATTGGCGTCGAGTGCGGTGACACCTTCGGGCGCATCGACCACGAGCAGCGCAATGTCGGCGTCTTCCAAATGCTTACGCGCCATGATTACGGAGAGCTTCTCCGCCATCAGCTTCGTCTTGCCTTTGCGGCGAATGCCAGCCGTGTCTATGAAGCGGAAACGTTGGCCATTGCGTTCTACCACTTCATCGATCGAATCGCGCGTTGTGCCGGCGATGGGAGAAACGATTGAACGATCCACTCCCGTCAATTGATTTAATAGTGTGGATTTGCCAACGTTCGGGCGACCGATGATCGCGACTTTAATCTCAGCCAGCTGGGTAATTGTAACGATGCCTTCGGCTTCGTTTGCAACCTCAACGGCGTGCGCGGCGGAGAGTTCCTCGGCGGCCGCGACTTTTTGGCGCTTCATGGATTCGCGCAAGTTCTTCAAGCCGGGAGTTTCGCAAATTGCTTCCAGCAACTCGCCAACGCCAATTCCGTGCTCGGCGGAAATTCCGTAAACGTTCCGGATGCCGAGAGTGCGGAACTCCTCGGCCATATGCTCCTGCTTGCCGGAATCCATTTTGTTTACGGCTAGGAACACAGGTTTGCCTGTGCGGTGCAGTAATCTAGCAAGTTCTAAATCTGGGCCAGTGAGTTCGCTGCGTCCATCCACGACCATGATGATGGCCGCCGACTCCTTGAGGGCAACCCGCGCCTGACGAAAAATCTCTGACGGGATAAAGTCTTCGTCATCAGGAATGATGCCGCCCGTATCGACAAGGCGAAAGAAGTGCCCATTCCATTCGGCTTCCGAGTAGAGGCGGTCACGTGTAATGCCAGGTTCATCGCCAACAATTGCGCGGCGGCGCCCGACAATCCGATTGAACAATGTGGACTTACCGACGTTCGGCCGGCCAACAATACAAATCGTCGGCAGCGCGCTGTCGGGGACCGGCGCGCCGACCGGAACTGTCTCAGCTTTCGATTTAGGTTTCTTTTTCGTCAAAATGGCTCAGGGGTAGGCCGAAACGTAGTCCGCTCAACTATTTACCGCCAACTCAGTATTATAGAGACACTGTGGTCTCGCCCGCCCATCCCGTTTCTTTGAAGGACATTACGCTTTATCAGTTTTTCGCTCCAGGCGGAGTGCTTTCGCGCACGCATCCAGGGTACGAATTCCGTCGTGGGCAACTGCTGATGGCGCAAGCGGTAGAGCAAGCGCTGGAAGAAAAGCGCCACTTGATCGTTGAAGCTGGCACCGGAACCGGCAAAACTCTGGCCTATCTCGTGCCGGTGATCCGATCCGGGAAGCGCGTGATTATTTCTACGGGCACCAAGAATCTGCAGGAACAACTCTTCTTTAAAGATATCCCATTTTTGGAGCAAGCGCTGTTTCCGAACGGCGAGGGCAAACTTTCCGTCAGTTACATGAAGGGCCGGAACAACTACCTTTGCCGCAAGCGGCTTTACGATCTGACTGCGATGCCAGTGTTGAATGGGCTGCAGGAAATTGAACAATACCGGGAAATTTCAGAGTGGGAAGCGACCACTGAGACGGGTGACCGCGCCGAAATTAAGGGGCTGCCGGAAGCCAGCCTGCTGTGGCCGAAGCTGGATGCGCGCTCGGAAACTTGTCTGGGCCAGAAGTGCAGCCAATTTGATCGCTGTTTCATAACAGAAATGCACCGGAGGGCCTCCGAGAGCGATATCGTCATTGTGAATCACCATCTCTTCTTTGCCGATCTCGCCATCAAACAGCAAGCTCAGAATGCCCCGGATGCAGGAATCTTGCCGGAATGTGGGGCAGTGGTGTTTGACGAAGCCCATGAACTGGAAGATATTGCGGGGAGCTACTTCGGAATTTCAGTCAGCAATCTGCGGATTGAAGATTTGGCGCGGGATGTGGAGGCTTCACTCCAGCGTAACCGCGCCTTATCGGCCGCACTTTCGGGAGCGCTGAAGAGTCTCCGCGAGAAATCACAATTCTTCTTCGCATTGCTGCCGCCTGGGGATAATCGATTCGCGTTTGAGAACCGGCGTGAGTTCCTGGAAGAGAACGGGGAAGAGTATATCGGGTTGGATCAGTCTCTGAAACGTATGGCTGCCGAGCTTTCCGCCATGCCGGAGAAGCCGGAGGAAATGTTCACTTTTGTACGCCGTGCTGAAGAACTGCGCGTTCAGCTAAGCTTCCTGATGGAATCCGAAGATCCGAATACAGTCTTCTGGGTCGAGCGACGCGGTGGCCGTAGCGCCGGACATGGCCGCCAAAATGTTTTCCTGCAAGCGACGCCGATCAATGTTGCGCCGATCCTTCGCGAGACCCTTTTCAGTCGAATGGATTGCGCAATTCTTACGTCAGCCACGCTCGCCGTGCGAGGAAACTTTGATTACATCGAGCGCCGTATTGGCTTGGAGCATGCCCGCGATTCTGTGTTGCCATCGCATTTTGATTATGAAACACAAGCTTTGCTTTACATTCCTTCGGACCTACCCGATCCTCGCACGCCGCAGTTTGGCTCGCATGCGGCGGATTGCATCGGTCGTCTGCTGAGGATCACGCGCGGGCGGGCGTTTGTTCTGTTCACCAGCTATGCCCAGATGAATGACATGTACGAGCGCTTACTTGGAGAGATTGACTATCCGGTCCTGCGCCAGGGCGATGCGCCCAAGAACGCGTTGCTGGAGGAATTCCGGCTAACGCCGAATGCGGTTCTTTTTGGAACGTCTTCGTTTTGGCAGGGCGTGGATGTGCAAGGCGAGCAGTTGAGTTGCGTGATTATTGATCGGCTGCCTTTCGCAGTGCCCAGCGACCCGGTGGTGGCGGCACGAGTGCGTGCTATTGATTCCAGCGGAAGGAACGCCTTCTTTGATTATCAAGTCCCCTCCGCGGTTATCACGCTCAAACAAGGCTTTGGGCGCCTGATTCGCTCGCTCCATGATCGCGGCCTGCTCGTTCTTCTCGACAACCGCATTCTAAGAAAGCAATACGGCCAGATGTTTTTGGAGAGCTTGCCGAGCTACAAGAGGACGACGGATATAAAGGCCGTCGAGGAGTTTTTCGGAGTGGAATCGAGCTAGCACCGCGGAGGAGCGGGCACCCTCGCCAATGCGTAAAGGCAAATTTGACAGCTGTTAGAAACACTAGTAAGATGTGTATTATGAAGTCTGCTACAAAAGCTATAAAGACATTTTCCTTGGAGAAGGAAGTTCTTCGGGAGATCGAACGCACCAAGGGGTCGATTTCCGCTAGCGAACGCGTGAACCGGTTAATTAAGGCAGGACTCGAAGCCGAACGCCGCATGGCCTTGGATCGTGAAGCTGCGGCATTCTTTGATTCCGGCTTTGGGGCCAAAGAGGACCGTTCGGAACGTAGAGCTTTTCAATCCGCCAATATAAAATCCCTCGCGCGCGAATAGGTCTATCGATGGCCTGGAAACGTAGTGCCAAACCGCCTGGCTGGTATCCGAAGCGTGGCGACGTTTGTTTGTTCGCACTGGATAAAGAACGTCCTGCGGTCATAATTTCCACCGACGCCCTGAATCGCTTTTCTCTGGATGTCTGCGTCGTCCCGATTTCGACGGTAGAGCACAAACAATTCTCACTGCGACCAAAAATTGCTCGCGGAGAAGGCGGCCTCCTGAAAGACTCCTGGGCCAAGTGCGATCAAGTCACAACCCTGGAGAAGAGTCTAGCGGTATATCCCCCCCTGGGAATGCTGCCTCCCGAGGCACTTACAAGAATGGAACAGGCGGTTCGCATCGCGTTGGAGCTTCCGGAAGGCAAGTAGGGATCGCGCGATGTCAGTTCTTTGCTCCGATGTGTGTCGCCAGCCTTTGAAACAGGTTGGGAAGCCAAACGTTCCATTGATTCCAGTCATGGCCTCCCGGGCGCGTCTGAAACTCGTAGCGGAACTTACGGCGAGCAAGCAGTGCCGCAAATCTTCGGTTTGCAGGCAGCAAACCCTCTTGTTCACCGCAAGAAAGAAACATGTAAGAAGAGCGCGAAACGTCGGTCGACGCTGCGAGTATGTATGGGTCATTCTCGTGCTGCGCCTGCCCTTGCCATGCACCAAAGATTGCACGGTGTCCTCTCCACTGTTGTATACGCTTGATGGAAAACGGACGGCTCGGAACGTCGATCGCGGAACTCAATCCGGCTGCGAAAACAAATAGATCGGGGTACTTGAGTGCCAGCTTGATCGCTCCGAAGCCTCCCATAGAAACGCCAACTATGGCGCGGCTTGAGCGGTCACTCATCACAGGGAACCTGGTTTCAACGTCCGCAATAAGATCCTTCGCAATATAGTCTTCGTAGCGATCCTGAGGGCGCTCCGCTGCATTCGTGTAATACGAGGAGTAGCCTTCAGGCATCACGAGAATCAGGCCGCGCTCAGCGAAACTCGCAACGTCCGAATAGTTAGACCAGTCGCGAAACCCGCCACCTCCACCGTGCAGTAAGTAGACCACCGGAAGTTTTTCGCCACTAGGCATCAGAGAGGGAAGGATCACCCGATATTCCATGTCTCGACCAAGCGAAGTACTGCGGAACGTCACATCGCGCATCGTCACCTTCGAGGTGAGGCGGGGACGATCCGATGGTTTTTGTTGCGGCGCCTTGTGACAGGCACTCAGCGTCAGGAAGAGGCTTACGAGCGCAGCTAAAGACACAAACCACCGCGGAGCTTTCACACTAAGCTTTCACTCTTACACGCACCAGCGTTCCCTCAGGCAGTTCCTCGCTCAGCAGCAAGATCTTCCCGCCCTGCACGATGCCGTTGAACTCGCGAATTCCTTGAGGGGGCGTAGCTCGCTGGCCGGGCGCAGTTAGATGCGGCTCAGTTTCTGGATTGTTTCCGCGCTTCATGCCGCGATCCATGGCCTCGTTTGCCAGCCGGTCTGCGTCTTTGTTCTTTTCCCGCAACACATGTTCGGCGCGAAACCATTGTAGATGGTTGATCCGCTTGCGCGCCTCGTCATAGAGAACTTTCAGTTCCGGGCTTTTCACTTTGTAGATGCCGTTGAGCTGTTTCACCATCAGCTCGGAATCGCTAATTACTTTCAGCGCGTGTTCTCCCTGTTTCAGGCAATAGTCCAGGGCTCCCAGCAGACCGCTATACTCGGCGTAGTTATTGGTTCTGTGGCCGAGATATTCGCTGAGTTCGGCAATGGGCTTGCCAGCGGAATCGCGAACCGCGACGCCATAGCCCGCGGGACCGGGGTTGCCGCGAGCTCCACCATCAATGTGGGCGATCAAATAGCGTTCGGGCGTAGGAGCTTGCGCTGGGCCGAATAGGCTGGACGCTGCTTTTGCGGGGTACGGCGAAGAAGGCATGCGCTCAGTTTACAACGAGGCACGGAGGAGTGGATTCGAGTTTAGCGGCCGGTAGTCAGCCTGGTTGCCAGCCGGGGAGGAAGTCCGGCATCTAAGATCTTTTCCTGTGCGGTTTTCACATCGTAAGGCACGCGGAAATACTCCACCCGCTGGCGATCGCTATCCAAAACAGCAAAGGCGGCTCGCCAATCCTCATCGCGAGGCTGGCCCACGGAACCGGGATTGATAAGATACCGAACATCTTTTCGAAGCGGAAAGTCCCACGAGTCAAGCTGGTCAGGAGATCCATACTCGGGGCAAATAATATTGGTTTGCTCACCATTCCAAGTGAAGCCCCCCTGCCGGTGGGTGTGTCCAAAAAACGAGATCCGCGCGGATGCCGTCATCAATGGTTCAAGGGAATCGCGCGTGTTGACCAGGTACTCGTCTTCGTCCATCGGCGAACCATGAACAAATTGTATTTGTTCCAGATCGGGCACATGAATCGGCCCTTGCGGCAACTCGCGAAGCCAGTCCAGATTCTCTGGAGTGAGTTGCTCCCGGGTCCACAATGCGGCTAACCCTGCCATAGGATTGAAGTGTTCCAGATTCATCACTCCGGAGACGGCCTTATCGTGGTTGCCGCGTACGACCTGCCCATTGTGTGAGCGCACAGAATCGATGACGGCGTTGGGGTCGGCCCCATACCCCACCACATCGCCAAGATTGACGATGCGGTCGTGAGCTGGAGCGGCCTCTAAACAAGCATTGAGTGCTTCCAGGTTCGCGTGAATATCACTGAGCAGCAGAATACGCAAGCAAGTAATCCCGGGGGGGAACTGGTGGATTATAGACCTCTTTAGCAGTGGAAACACAATTGTATTCGTTGCGGGGCTGGAGCGTGACGTTCTTTTAGGAAGACGGTGGCGCGACAACCGGGCACCGCGACCAGTGTTGCTCACTGATTTCCGCCAAAGGTGGCAGACTCTGCGCACAGGTGCTGATGCGCAATTCGCAGCGTGGTTCGAACGGGCAACCAGGCGGAAGAGCATGCAAAGGTGGTACAGCCCCCTCCATCGTCGAGAGGGGCTGCTTTCTGTCCGTGCGTAGAGTGGGCACTGCGCGCAGGAGGCCGCGCGTATAAGGGTGCATCGGCGAGTGGAAAATATCTTTCTTCGCCGCAACCTCAACCAAAGTCCCCGCGTACATCACGGCCACACGGTCCGCCACCTTTGAGACTACTGCGAGGTCGTGAGAAATAAAAAGCATGGCGAGACTGAACTTGGCGCGCAGGTCCTGAAGCAGTTCCAGAATCTGAGCTTGAATCGTGACGTCTAAAGCTGTCGTTGGTTCGTCGGCGATCAGCAGTTGGGGGCGATTGACGATCGCCATTGCAATCATGACCCGCTGCCGCATTCCGCCGGAGAGTTGGTGCGGATAATCGCGCGAACTCCGCTCCGGATCTGGCAAAGCCACTTCACGGAGTGCTTCAATCGCCCGCTGTCCCGCTCCGTGCTTCGAGAGTTTTGTATCGTGTGCGAGCACGGCTTCCGCCACTTGATCGCCGACACGCATCACGGGATTCAACGCTGTCATCGGCTCTTGAAAGATCATCGCTATTCCGAGCCCCCGGAGAGCCTGCAGATTTTTTTTAGATGTCGCAAGCAAATCTACGGAAGGCTGGCCAGGACTCGTCAGCAGAATAGTGCCGCTGGTGCGAGCTTGGGGCGGAAGCAAGCCCATCAGCGCAAGGGACGTAACCGATTTGCCCGATCCCGATTCGCCGACCAGCCCTAACACTTCTGCGGGTGCGATGGAAAAACTCAAGTCGCGCACTGCGACCGAGCCTGCATCGGCAAATTGCACCGTCAAATGGCGAACATCCAGCAGCGGGGCTGACACGAAGCTATGGTAGCAGGCAGCGAGTCAGTGACCCCTGGGAACATCTGCACCGTTTCACTAGCCTTACCCCTTCTGCTCTGCCTATGGGGGATAGCCGCAGCACAGAAAACAACCGCAGCTCCCGCATTCGCCACTGTGAAGATCAGTACGGACACCTTTACCAACAGTATTAGCCAGCACGCCAGCGAAGTCGAACCAGACACGTATTCGTTCGGTTCGACCATTGTGAGCGCGTTCCAAGTGGGCCGTATATTTAGCGGCGGCGGCGCGGACATCGGCTACGCAACCTCCACCGATAGCAGCAAGACGTGGACCAGCGGATTTTTGCTTGGGATCACGGTGAACAAGGGCGGGCACTTTTCCGCAGGCAGCGACGCTTCCGTTGCCTATGACGCCAAGCACGGCATCTGGATGATCAACTCACTGCCAATCGGCAACAACAACCAGATTTCCGTTAGCCGCTCCACCGACGGCAAGACATGGAATAACCCGGTAACTGTGAGTTCCGTGGGTTCGCCGGACAAGAACTGGATTGTTTGCGACAATACTTCGACCAGCAAATTTTACGGCAATTGTTATGCCGAATGGGATGACACGAGCCTTGGCGATCAGATGGAGATGAATGTTTCAAACGATGGTGGCCTGACTTGGAAGCCCGCATAAAATACCGCTGATCGCGTGAACGGCATTGGCGGACAGCCTTTAGTGCTCAAGAACGGCACGGTGGTCGTGCCTTTCGCAGCCTTCGATGGCAACATGAGCGTCTTCAGCTCCACTAATGGTGGAACCAGCTGGGGAGCTAGCACGGTGGTGGCGAGCGTGACCGATCACGGCGTCAATGGAGGCCTGCGCACGTCCTCGCTTCCTTCGGCGGAAGTGGACGCTTCGGGCAAAATCTATCTGGTCTGGCAGGATTGCCGTTTTCGCAGCGGTTGCACGGCGAATGACATCGTCCTCACAACTTCGCTGAATGGCAAGAAGTGGACACCAGGTAACTCGTATCCCCATTGATGCCACCAACAGCGGCATCGATCACTTTATCCCCGGCATCGGTTTTGATCGTGCGACCTTGGGTGCGACTGCCCATCTTGGACTCGCCTATTACTACTACACGAACACCAACTGCACCACGGCGACCTGCAAGCTCAACGTTGGGTTTGTTTCGTCGACAAACGGCGGCGCTAGGTGGAGTGCGTCGAAACAACTGGCGCCATGAGCTTGAAAAACCTACCCGACACGTTCGCTGGCCTAATGGTTGGAGACTATATTTCCGTCTCTTACGCGAACGGCAAGGCTTACCCCGTATTTGCCGTCGCGAATGCCAAGCAGGCTGGAAAGTTTGATGAGGGCATGTACACGAGCTCAGTTGGCCTTTTGGCGACTGTCGGACCGGAGTTCAATTCAGCCAACGACCGTCCAGTGCCGAATTCGAAGTCTGATCATCCGCAATGGGAATGGCTTGATCTGGATCACGAACACAAACGTCCTCCGCAGAGGCGCGCTGCAAAATAGTTGAGCTGGCTTTTGTTTTCCTGGTTGGGCCGAGTCTTTTGCCAAAGAGATCTCCGAAGCTCAACCAGTTTTTTTCCTTGTGTCGAAGTAAATGTTGTGCCGAAACTTTACAAGGTTTTACACCTGCTTGACGTTGGACCCACAACACGCAGACCCCTGCGCGCATCTCTTCAGACTCCGGAAGTCAAATTTATTCCTGCTTCATCTGCGAGAAGGCATCGGTGACGGGTGGTTGCATCAGGAAGAAGATGACGACCACCCGCACAATAATCGGCAGTCCCGCAAGCAAGAGTGGAATGGGGTTAAACTCAATCGCCGCCGCCGAAGCAGACGGAACGGCCATGACGATGCCCCACGTCGCAATGGCAATAGCGGTACGCCGCGCCCAGTTGCGGCGAGTCCAAAGGCCATAAGCCGTCAAACCGTACAGCGCGCTGCCAAGAAGAAAAGCATAGGGGCCAGCAGTTTCGAAGCCGCCGAGAAGCGTTGCTCCGATCCGGAATGAGAACATACCCGGGTTGAGCAGCATCGTGCCACCTGTCACCGTCAGAAACGCGGCGGCAAGAGCGAAGACGACGCTAAGCGCGGCAATGAAGGTGGGTCTTGGCGAGGGCATCCGGGTTGTCGCTACTGTTGCGAGTCTGAACGAACGGCGGAGTAAGCTCCGCCGCCACTATACAAGTCAATCGCTTACGCCAGGTCGAATAGCAGGATTTCTGCATCCGCGTTGGACTTAATCTCCAACTTCGGTTCATCGCTAACCGAAGCTCCGTCCCCTTGCTTCATGGCGTGGCCGTTCAGCTCAACTGCGCCGTTAGCCACCTGGAGCCAAGCGGAACGTCCCGCGGCCAGCGTATGCTGCACCTTCTCGCCCGGTTTCAGCAAACTGACGTAGAGACTGGCGTCCGCGTGAATGCTGACCGCTCCATCGCGTTCATCGGGCGCGGCGATTACGCGGAGCTTGCCTTGCTTCTCACTCGCTGGAAACGTCTTTTGCTCATAGCCGGGAGCGACGTTGCGCTGGTTCGGCATGATCCAGATTTGGAGCAAGTGGACGTCTTCGGTTTTAGAGTGGTTGAACTCGCTGTGCAGGATGCCTGTACCAGCGGACATCCGTTGAGCGTCTCCCGGACGAATGATGGAGCCCGTTCCGAGGCTGTCTTTGTGTTCCAGCGCGCCTTCGAGAACGTAGGTGATGATTTCCATATTGTCGTGGGGATGGGTGCCAAAGCCCTGGCCCGGCGCGACCCAGTCCTCATTGATGACGCGAAGGGACCGGAAATGCACGTGTTTGGAATCGTGATACGTGTTGAAGGAAAATGTATGACGGGTCTTAAGCCAGCGGTGATCGGCCCCGCCGCGTTCTTCACTGGGGCGCAGAGTAATCATGAATGTCTCCTGGCAAGTGATATCTAGTAGTGCGCTATCGAAGTAGTTAAAGACCAGTTTTGGATGCGGAGAGGTTAGGAAAGATTCAGAGGGTGGAATCCACGTAGGCGGTACCTTGCCCCCACGCGAAGCGAAAAGATCAAACCTTGCGGACAAGAGTGTCCCGCCACATAGGCTATCTCTTCTTGTCGGACTTCTTGGAGTCGGAACGGGCCACGGACGGAGCCGCCGCTTTGGCTGGAGTCTTCGTCTCCGATTTTGTCTCCGATTTTGTCTCCGTCTTCGGTTCAGACTTAGTTTCGGATTTCGACTCGGTCTTGCTCTCAGCTTTATCGCTGCTGCCGCCGTCGCTGGCGGGTCGGGACGAGCCGCTCTTGGCGTAGTCGGTGACGTACCATCCGCTGCCCTTGAATTGGATGGCAGGGGCGGAAACCATCTGCTCGACTTTGCCCTTGCATTTGGGGCATTTCGTAATTGCGGGGTCGGAGAATTTAACGATCCGCTCGAAGCGGTGGCCGCACTTGGTGCATTCGTATTCGTAAAGAGGCATTCGTACGATTGTATAGGCTGCGCCGGTTACGTCAATCTGGGGAGGGTTGTAGCTAAGAGCCAAAGGCTAAGAGCTCAAGGCCTGACAGGCAGGCGCCTGTAGCTACGTCGACTCTGCTAGACTCCGGCCATGCATGGGCCAGTCACAGTTCCGGGAACGCTTTACGTGGTGGCAACTCCGATCGGAAACTTGCAGGACATCACTCTGCGCGCGCTGGCTGTGCTGAAAGAAGTTGACTCCATTGCCTGCGAGGACACGCGGCAGACACGGAAACTGCTTGACCATTACGGCATTACGACGCGGATGGTCAGCTATCACGAGCACAATGAGCAAGAACGCGCCGTCGAACTCATCGAAGAATTGAAACAGGGGCGGCGGGTGGCGGTGGTCACCGATGCAGGTATGCCCGGCATTTCTGACCCCGGGTATCGCATGATTACTTTGGCGATTGAACAGGGTGTTCCGGTGGTCCCGATTCCGGGCGCGTCAGCGTTCTTGTCGGCGCTGGTGGCGAGTGGACTGCCGACGGATGCGTTTCGTTTTGGGGGATTCCTGCCTTCGAAGCGAGGTCAGCGGCGTAGCGTTTTGGAAGGGCTGCTGGGTGCGACGGAAACCCAGGTTTTTTATGAAGCCCCGCATCGCTTGCTGGAAACGCTGGAGGATGTGGTCGAAACTCTTGGTGCCACGCGCTATGTAGTGGTCGCGCGCGAAGTGACCAAATTGCATGAAGAATTTCTGCGAGGCCCGGCCGAGAAGGTTCTGGCTGATCTCGCCTCTCGCGATGAAGTTCGCGGGGAGATTACCCTCCTTATTGCGAAGGCAGACGAGGCTGCTGAGCCCGTTGCAAAGAAGAAGGGAATTCACGACCGGCTCGAAAAAATTATGCGGGAAGAGTCTCTTGACGAAAAAACCGCGCTGAAGAAAGTGGCCAAAGAGTTTGGATTGTCGAAGAGTGAAGCTTACCGGCGGTTGCAGCGGGAGAAGTAGCCAATGGGCTTGGTTCCAGCTAGGCCGGAATATTGCTTGGACGACCACGCTAAGAGCAATGCCGAGGCCCGCCAGGACAGCAATTGGGTCAGCTACGAACAAAACCACCCAAGCGGGCGCTAGAACCGCATGGCCCAAATCCAGAAAACGAGGCGAGAAAAACCGACAACTCCCGCTGCGACGGAAAGGGTGCCAACTAGCAGCTGTTCGCGGAGTCCTTTTCCCATGTGTCATATCCTCAAAGTTGAGCGACGGAAATCCAGTTATTTCCCCGCCAGCTCTCTCTTCACAATCTCGCTCACCAGCTTGCCATCAACCCTAAGCCCTGCGGCGTTGAAGCGCGCCATCGCATTCTTCATCACGTTGCCCATGTCCTTCATCGTCGGAGCACCCATCTCCGTGATTGCAGCGCGCACTCCGGCCGCGACATCCTCTTCCGACGCGGCTTTAGGCAAGTAAGCCTCAATCAAAACAATCTCGGCTGCCTCCTTATCCGCCATTTCCTGGCGCCCGCCTTTTTCAAACTGCTCGACGGAATCTTTCCTCTGTTTGATCAGAGTTTGCAGAATTTGCTGCGCTTCTTTGTCATCCAACGGCGCCATCTTCTCGATTTCTTTGTTTTTGAGCGCGCTTTTGGCCATGCGCAGGGTGGAAAGGCGGGCTTCAGCACGCGCCTTCATAGCTTCAACGATATCTTTTTGGATTTGCTCGACTAGGCTCATTGTTTTGTCATTATAAGGTTGAATGCGCCTAATCCGAAAAACAGGTCGTATCCAGCGATTCCAGCCTGCTTTTCTGGACTAAACTAGACGTTTGGACTTTACTACTCGCGAGGACTCATTATGCTGCGCAAAACACGATTGTTCACCCCGGGACCGACCCCTCTCCTGCCTGCCGCTCAGCAGGCGATGGCTTTCTACGACATGCATCACCGAACAGCGGATTTTCGCGCGCTGCTCACACGCACTTTGGCCGATCTGAAAGAGTTTATTGGCACCAAGAACGATATTTTGATTCTGGCCTCTTCCGGAACAGGCGCGATGGAAGCCTCCGTATCCAATCTGACGTCGCCGGGCGACAAAGTTTTGGTCCTCACCGCAGGCAAGTTTGGTGAGCGCTGGACTGGTCTCGCAAAGGCCTATGGTTGCGCGGTCGAAGTTCTGAGCGCTCCCTATGGCGAAACGTTTTCACTGGACGAAGTGAAATCGAAGATTTCTGGCGCGAAAGTCGTCTACATGCAGGGCACGGAAACCTCGACCGGCGCGCGGCACGATGTGCAAGGGGTGGCAAAGCTCGTACGTGCAGAAACAGACTGCCTGCTGGTGGTCGACGCAATTACAGGCTTGGGCACCACGCATTTCGATGTGGATGGTTGGGGCGTCGATTTCATTATCGGTGGATCGCAGAAGGCTCTGATGATTCCTCCCGGACTGGCGTATTGCGCCGTTAGCGAGAAGGCTTGGCAGCGCATGGAGACTGCGAAAAATCCTCGCTTCTACTTTGACCTGCGAAAAGAGCGGAAGTCGCAAGTAAAGGGCGAGACGGCCTACACCCCCGCAACCACTTTGATTGCGGGTATGGGTGCTGCGCTGACTCACATCCGACAGATGGGCAATGGAGATTTGGTGGAAGGTCGCAAGGCGCTAATCGACAGCGCGGAAATGTGTGCGGAACTCACGCGGGTGGCGGCAACGGCCCTTGGCTTGAAGTTGTTTGCGGCAAAATTTCCGGCGGCGGCAGTTACGGCGATCACAGTCCCGGAAAACATCGATTCCAGCGCTCTGGTGAAGGATTTCCGCGAATCATTTGGCGCCGTCGTGGCCAACGGGCAGGGCGAAATGAAGGGCAAACTCATCCGCGTCGCGCACCTGGGCTACTACGACTATCTCGACACGGTGGCTTTCGCGGCAGGTTTGGAGCAGGTGCTGAGCCGCGCGGGAGCTCCGGTAGTTTTTGGTACAGCAGTGAAGGCAGTGCAGGAAGCCTACGCCCGCAAAACGGCAGCCAAGCCCGAGTTGGCCGGCGTCAAGAGCTAAAGCGTTGATTGCATTTTAAGAGAGGCAATATGAGATCCCAGAAATCTTTCGCAGTATTGGTTGCCGTTGTTATTGGTTGCAGCGTTTCCAGCCAAGCCGACTTCAAGTACACGGAAAGCAGCAAGATGACAGGCGGCGCAATGATGGGCGCGGTCAAATTCCTTGGCGCCTTTAGCAAGGATGCCCGACAAGCGACCGCTCCGCAAATCAGCTCGAGGGCGGTCAAGGGCAGCCGCTTTCGTGAGGAACACGCCGACGGCACGGTTGAAATCATCGACCTTGATGGGCGGCGTTTCATCAACATCAATTCCAAAGAAAAAACTTATACCATCCTGACTTTTGAGCAAATGAAGCAGCAGATGTTAAAAGCCCAGCAACGCATGAAGGAGGAGCAGGCAAAGCAAGCGGGCCAGCATCCGAATTCGAATCTGAAAATCACGCCGAAGATTGAAAGCTCGGAGACGGGTGCGACTCGAAATATTCTGGGCCTGAACACAAAAGAAACCAAAGTAAAGATCGAAATGTTAATGGAATCCGACGATCCCAAGGCTAAGGGCCAGCAGATATCGACAGTGATGAACACGGATTCTTGGATTGCGTCCTCGGTTCCAGGCTATGACGAAATTCGCCAGTTCTACGTCAAGATGGCGAAAGAAATGGACTGGGTCCCAGGCGCCGTGATGAGCGGCATGGCCAACAGCAACGTGCAAATCAGCATGACGGAGCTCAAGAAAAACAACATCAAGCTGGGAGGGATGCCCCTCTTGCAGACAATGAGCATGACGCTGGGCGGGAACGGGATGCCTCCAGCCGATGCGAGTGGGCAGGCGCCCACATCGGCTCCTCCACCGCCTCCACTGGCGCAAAAGGAGGAACCCACCAGCGCGAAAGATGCTATCACGCAAAGTATTGCCGGCCACTTTGGGCTGGGAGGCTTTGGCAAAAAGAAGAAGAAGGCAGAAGACCAGCCAGCAAGTCAGCCAGCGCCAACCGACACTTCGCAGCAAGCAGGTGCTTCGGGAAGCTCCGCAGCACCCGCAGGAACGCCCGGCGCTCTGATGGAAATGACAATTGAAGTAACTTCGTTTTCCAGCGTCGCTTTGGACGGGAGCTTATTTGATGTACCCGCAGGCTACGCGCAAGTCCAACCTGATCCAGATGCAAAACCGGGGAAACACTAAAAGCCTTAAGTGGCGAGTACCGAGTAACCCTAAGGTAAAACAATTTGGATTCCTGAGTGGCGTTCCCGTCGAGAGCGCGGGCAGGACACGCCTAGCTCTTATCGCAACAAAACTCTTAACCTTAATTAAGGAAACAGGAAAATTCACATGAAGATCATAGTTGCCGAAAAAATTGCTGCAAGCGCCGTGGACCTGCTCCGAGAGCCAGGCTGGGAGATCATCACCGCTGACCAACTCAACGGAAAGCTAGCGCAGCAGCTGGAAACAGCCGATGCACTCATCGTGCGTTCAGCGGTGCAAGCTGATGCCGCTCTACTCGAACACGCCAAGCAGCTCCGCGTGATCGGACGCGCTGGCGTCGGCGTCGACAACATTGAACTCGACGCAGCCACGCGCAAAGGCATTGCGGTGATGAATACGCCGGGCGCGAACGCCGTTGCAGTAGCGGAGCATACGCTTGCTTTGATGCTCGCTATGGCGCGCCACCTGTGTCGTGCTAATGAAACAACTCATGCCGGGAAGTGGGAGAAAAAGTCGCTGCAGGGGGCCGAGCTGCGCGCTAAAACACTGGGAATCATCGGGCTGGGAAAAATTGGCCTCGAAGTAGCGCGGCGCGCCCGAGCTTTCGGCATGGAAGTTGTGGCACATGATCCTTACGTTTCCGCCGGAGTTGCGCAAGCCGAGAAGATTCGCATCGGTACCGTCGAAGAAGTCTACGCGGCAGCCGACTATCTAAGTTTGCACGTTGGCCTGACCAAGCAAACCGCGGGCATGATTAACGCTGACTCCATCCAGAAGATGAAGAAAGGCGTCCGCTTGGTGAACTGCGCCCGAGGAGAACTCATCATCGAAGCCGATCTTGCGCACGCAGTGCAATCTGGCCAAGTCGCTGGCGCAGCGCTCGATGTATTTGAGCAGGAACCGCCGAAAGGATCGCCACTACTGGGATTGGCCAATGTGATCCTGACCCCGCACGTCGCCGGGTCCACCAATGAAGCGCAAGAAGCGGTTGGAGTTCAGATCGCCCAGCAGGTCAAGGAATATTTGAAACATGGCGTGATCCAAAATGCCGTGAACGTGCCTTCCGTCTCGCACGAGGAATACGAAGAGATGGAGCCGTACATCGCGCTGGCAGAGCGCATGGGATCCTTCCTGGCTCAGGCTACGGACGGCAACGTGGAGGGCATCGCTCTGCAATACAAGGGCGAGTTGGCGGACTGGAAAACGGATTTGATCCGCAACGCAGTAATCATGGGCATCCTTAACCAGACGCTGGAAGAAAAGGCCAACGTTGTGAATGCGGCATCAGTGGCGTCGAGCCGCGGAATCGCAGTGCATGAATCGCGCGGAGCCAAGGGCAAAGGCGGCGCTGGTAACGTTCTTTCGGTCACTTTGCAAACGAAATCCTCAGAGCGCAGCGTAAAGGGTGCCGTGCTGCGCGGGAAATCGCTGCGACTCCTCAGCGTCGATACGATTGATATTGAGGCTCCGTTGGGCGACAACCTTCTCTACCTTCGGAACAAAGACGTACCCGGCGTTATTGGGCAAGTCGGCACGATTCTGGGCAAGCACCAGATCAACATTGGAGATTTCTCCCTGGGCCGCAATGAAACGCCAATCGGGCAGGTACGCGAGGCGATTGCGGTAGTCCACGTCGATTCGCCCGTGCCGGAATCGGTGCTTACGGAATTGCGCAAGATGGATGCCGTGAAAGAAGCGAGGGCGATCCGGTTGTCCTGATCCTGCGTTTGCCAACGCTACATCTTGTAACTTCGTCTCCGGGCCAGCATCTCAAGTTTGGTGGTTGGAAACCGGCCCTCCTCCCGAGCAACTTTCCGGTTCGGACCAGTCAGGCCGTATCATTAGGAACGGAGCTTCTTGAATGCACAATTGGCCTTTACCGCTGGCAGCGTTCGTCGCTGGCTTGATTTCGTTTCTGTCTCCCTGTGTGCTGCCGCTCGTGCCTGGCTACATCTCACTGATTTCCGGCGCGGCCATCGAGGATCTGAAAGTTCAAGACAGCCGTCTGATGCGCCGTGTCATGTTGCAGTCGGTGATGTTTATCCTGGGCTTCAGCGTTGTCTTCATCATGCTGGGAGCGGTTTCCAGCAGTGTCGGTCAATTGCTGGCACACTATCGAACGGTTATCGCCAAGGTTGCTGGCATTGTAATTATTATCTTTGGGTTGCATCTCACGGGAATTTTTCGCATCAATGCTCTATATGCGGACAAGCGTCTGCACGGCGTCAAGGGTGGATCTTCGCCTTGGGGCGCTTTTGTAATCGGTTTCGCGTTTGCATTTGGCTGGACCCCCTGCGTAGGACCGATTCTTTCGGTGATCCTCACTTTTGCCGCCGAACAGGATACGGTTATGAAGGGCGTTTTACTGCTGGCTGTTTACTCGCTGGGCTTGGCTGTCCCGTTTTTGCTGACAGCACTCGGGATTGAGCGTTTTGTTTCGTTCTACAAGCGGTTTCAGAAGCATATGCACATGCTGGAAGTTGCGAGTGGCGCCCTGTTGATCGCGCTGGGAGTCTTGCTCGTGATGGGGCGTTTGAGTATTATTTCCAGCTATTTCTCGTTCTTGAATAAGTTCGTGCTGTAAGGAGTGAGGGTCGTGAAGCGTACATTCTTAGTTTTGGTTGCAATCCTGGCGGCAGTTGGACTCATGATTTTAGCCGCACATCGTGTGCAGTCAAGCTCAAAAAATGGCAGCCTCGGCGCCATGCGCGGAGCTCAGGCGCCCGATTTCACGCTCAAGACGCTGGATGGGAAGAGCTTGAAGCTCTCCGACCTGCGCGGCAAGGCCGTTCTGCTGAATTTCTGGGCCACATGGTGCGCTCCCTGCAAGATTGAGACTCCGTGGATTGTCGACCTGCAGAATCAGTACGGTGCACAAGGGCTGCAAGTGGTTGGCGTTTCCATGGACGACGAGAGCGAAACCGAGGGCATCAAGAAGTTTGCGCAGGAAATGCATGTGAATTACCCCATCCTCCGCGGTAGTGAGGACGTCGCCAGTGCCTACGGCGGCATGGAGTTTTTGCCCACGACGTTTTTTGTAGGGCGTGATGGCAATGTAACTGGTCGAATACTCGGGCTAAAGGCCCGCAGCGACTTGGAAGACAATGTGAAGAGGGCTCTAGCTACAGCACCAAGCAGTCAGACCGCACAGCGCTAACGCGATAGCGGCAAAGAAGGTAAGTGAATCGTATGAAGGATGGGCTGCAATCTCGAGTTCTTACTCTTGTAGCGGTTGCCGCGCTGCTCGCGCCCTTAGTCATCACTTCGGTGACGGCTGCGCAGAATCCTATTCCGCGCGCAGATCTTCCACTTGAGCAGATTTCACCCGGCAAAACTCGCGGCCCGCTCGTTAGCCTGGTCTCGGCACCGATTCCGACCGTGGTTCGCGGAAAATCCGGCACTCTCGATCTCAGATTTCACGTGGCCACCGGATATCATGTGAATTCCAACAAGCCAGCGGAAGAATTCATGATTCCCACCGCCATTCATCTCGATGCTGCCAACGACATCCTCCTGGGCAAGATCGACTATCCTACCGGCCAGGACATGTCTTTCGAATTTGCTCCTGACCAGAAACTGAATGTGTACACCGGAAATTTCACCGTTGGCGTAATGGTGCGCGTGTTGCACACCGCCTCACCCGGCAAGTACGCAATGCGCGGATCGCTCAAGTATCAAGCCTGTGACGACCGTGCGTGCTATCCGCCTAAGAACTTGCCGGTGCAATTTGAAGTCAAGGTCGCGAAACCGCCGGTGGAGCACAGCCAGCGCAGGTCCCCTCAAAGTCCGCACGCCCACCGGTAACCCCCTCCTATGCTGGAACCCTCTAGCGGTTCGCGTAGGGTAGTGCATGGGATTTGGGATACCTCCGCGATCTTTCGTCCGATGGAAGGCGTGCTAACCCAGAGCGGCTTTCGTCCGCTGACGCTAAATCTTAAACCCAGCAACGGCGATGTTGGGCTGGATCATATCGCCCTGCAGGTCCAGGAATTCGTCGAAAGTAAAATTCCACACGGAGAACAATTCGATCTGGTCGGCTTCAGGATGGGCGGCTTGGTCAGTCGCTACTACGTGCAGCGGTTGGGAGGAATCGAGCGGGTTCGCCGTCTCATTACGATCTCAACGCCGCACCAGGGAACTCTGTGGGCGCATATGGTCGGCAATCCAGGCAGCCGGCAGATGCGCCCCGGCAGCGCTTTTCTGTCAAAACTGAACCACGATGCGGCGATGTTGGAGCGGGTGAAGTTTGTTTCGATCTGAACGCCCTTCGACCTGATGATCTTACCCGCGAGAAGTTCCAGCCTTGGCGTAAGCTCTGAATTTCAGATTCCAGTCGCACTGCATGCGCGGATGCCCAAAAGCAGGCGTTGCACAGATCTCATCGTGAAACTGCTGCAAGAGTATCGCTAAGCCTTCAAGGAACTCAGCATCTTTTGAGCCGGCCAACTACTCGATCTTTCCCTAGCGCCATCATCACCGCGAACAAGCTTGGTGCCACGGCTTGTCCGGTCAGCGCAACGCGTGCTCCGTTGATGAGAGCTCCTGCCTTAACGCCGTTTTCCGCAGCTAGATCGCGCAAGATCTTCTCGGTGCCTTGTTCTGAAAACTCTTCTATCGATGTGGCATACCGACTCCCCAACTCGACAAGAATTTCTCGTATGCTCGCTTCACTTAGAAACTTCGTTACCGCCGCCGGGTCAGCTTCAAAATCGTCGCTAAAGAATGCCCTAAACGCATCTGCAAAGTCTTTCAGGTTCCGGGCTCGCGTCTTCAACAGGTCCACTGTTCGTGCGAGCCATCCCGGCTCTCGCTGCAGCGGGGTTACACCAGCCTTCTTCCATTCCTCTTCGATCAAAGGAATGAGTCTCTCCGCTGGATAAGCGCGAATATACTCCGTGTTGAACCAATCCAGCTTCGGCCGATCAAACACGGCATTCGAATGCGAAATACCATCTAACCCGAATTGCTGGACGAGCTCACGGTCGCTCAACACTTCTTTCGATGAATCTTTCGGCGTCCAACCCAGCAATGCGAGAAAATTCCGAAACGCCTCCGGAACAATACCTTCGTCGCGATAGGCCATCACGCTGGTAGCGCCATGACGTTTACTCAGCCGAGTCTTATCCGCGCCCAAAATCAGCGGGACGTGCGCAAACACAGGCAATGCAGCCCCTAGCGCTTCATAGAGCAGAACCTGCTTGGGCGTATTTGAAATGTGATCCGCGCCGCGCAGAATGTGCGTCATCTTCATTTCGATATCATCGGTGACTACGCTGAGGTGATAGGTGGGCACGCCATCGGAACGCAGTAGCACGAAGTCTTCCAGTTCTGTATTCGCAAATTCAACACGGCCAAACACAGCGTCCTGGAAGGCAGTCACGCCCGTCTCAGGAACTGCGAACCGGATAGCACCTGCCGCGCCCTCCGTTCTACGCTTCTCCCTCTCTTCCCGTGAAAGCCGGCGGCAGGTCCCGTCGTATTTTGGAGTCCGTCCTTCTGCCTGCGCGACAGCACGACGCTGTTCCAGTTCTTCCTTGGCGCAAAAACAGTAGTAGCCATGTCCCGACGCAAGCAGGCGCTCGCCCGCAGCTTTGTACAAATCCATGCGCTTCGACTGAAAAAAGGGACCTTCATCCCAATCGATCCCCAGCCAGGCAAGTCCCTGCAAAATCCCATCCACCATTTCATCAGTGGAACGCTCGAAGTCCGTATCTTCAATCCGCAGAATCAGAGTCCCGCCAAAATGGCGCGCGTAAAGCCAGTTAAACAGCGCCGTTCGCGCCCCTCCAACATGCAGATAGCCGGTAGGAGAAGGAGCAAAACGCAGGCGGGGTTTAGCAGAGTTCGAGTGGGTAATGCCAGTAACTTCCGTCATGAGGGGTAACCGAGTCTCGATGTTACGTGCCACGCAAAATCAGCGTCAAGCTGAGCCTCTGCCCTATCGCTGCCCTATTTGTGTCCGGGGGACCAGAGAGTTGTTGTATTGGGTACTTCGGGTGTGAAAACATGAGGTCAAGCGTGCATCTAAACTTGTAACCTCGAACCCGATCCACCCGGCCCTATGGAAAACGAACTCGCGGCGATGACGACGATCCCAGGCGCTATTGCGCTGCTGCTGTTTTTCGTCTTCACCTATCTCTATTCACAAAGCAGGGTTGCGTATTTTCGTGCTTGGCAGCTAGGCTGGGCGGCCTATTCCCTTCACTATGTGTTGAACACCTGGCTGCTGCTGCTGCGCCCTCCATCCGCACCGATTTTCTTGCTGTCTCAGCTGTCGCTGGTTGCCATGGCAGTTTGTATCGTCGTATCTACGCGCCTTACCCGCAAAGATTTTCATTGGAGTTGGGAGGACGGATTCGTAGCTCTGGCCGGAGTGGGGCTAGCCGTCTGGACTCTATTGCAGCACATGCGGGGCGGTCTGCTCGACTTGCACCCACCAATGCGCTCTCCAATCGAAGTGGGACTAGCCGCAGTATTTCTTTTTGCCTCGCTGCGTTTCTACCGGCAGGCACATGGTCGTCAGCTCATTGGCTTGGGCCTATTGGCGATTACGCTAATTTTTTGGGGTGTGCTGCTCGGGTACAGCCAACTCGCCACCATCTCCGGACCTTTCGCGACTACCTTGGGCCAACTTCTCGGCCCCTTCCCGCAAATGCTGCTTGGCATTTCCATGGTGATCGTTCTCTTTGAGAATGAGCGGCGCGCCGTGCAGGAAAACACGCTGGCATTCTCTTCCTTGGGGGTCGATACCGGGCGGCTTCTGGATGCCCAGCATCTGGTCCCGAGTCTGCAATCTGTGCTGGACCGCCTGCTTGCTTCGCTCCCCGCCAAGCGTGCGCTACTCTGTGCAGGTGAACCGTGGCGAGATATTCTGCCTTCCGTGCAACGCGGTTTCGATCCCGAGATGCTGCAAGAGCTAGAGGCGGGCAGTGGCGGCAACTATCTGTCGCAACTGGCATTTCGGCGTGGGGGCTTCGTAGAACTGCGCAATCTGGCGGATCTAACCGAGCCAATTCCCGCAGTGGCTGGCGAAGGTTTTGAGCACTTGCGCTACGTGCTTCTGCGATATGGCATTCGGAACATTACGGCGCTGAGCTTGCAAACGCGCGAGCACAACTTCGGCGTGCTCATGTTCCCAGATTCCATGCGGCGCCTGTTTGCTGTCTCGCAGGTACGCATGGCGGTGGGGCTTGCGTTGCAAATTGCGATGACGCTGGAAAACTACATTGTCACGCACGCTGCGCATCGGCGTACGCAAGAGTACGAGCTTCTTACTGAGATTGGGCAAGCGGTCAGCTCGCGCCTGAATCAAGAAGAAATTTTGCGCGTGATCCACAAAGAATTGGGACGACTTTTCGATACCAGCTGCTTTTACGTAGCCTTCCGCGAGGGCGACGAAGTTCGTTTCGAACTGGAAGTTGAAAATGGCAAAGTCTTGCCGAAGCGCTTGCGCAAGACGACGAACGCCCTCACGGAATATATTTTGCGCACCCGTCAGCCACTGCTGATTCGCTCCGATCTGGAGAAGGCGCGGCAGCGGCTAGGAGTTATGTTTGTACCCGCACATCCGGCGCGAAGTTTCTGCGGCGCCCCAATCTTTGTCGGTGGCCAGGCTGCCGGTGTCATGGTCGCTATGAGTCTGACCGAGGAATTCGCTTTCGAGCAGCGAGATTTGGAAGTGATGAAGACCGCTGCTGCGCAGGTTTCCGTGGCGATTGAAAACGCCCGCCTCTTCGCCGAAGAGCAGCGCCGCTCGCGGCAACTGGCGTTCCTGAACAATATTTCCAAAACTGCAATTTCCAGCCAGGATCCTGAACAGATGCTGGCGGAAATCGTGCAAGAAATTCAAAAGACGTTCCAGTTCGATCACATAGGAATCGGAATCCTCGACTACGCGACCAAAGACATCGAGATTCGCGCCGAAGCCGGTTCCACGGCGCAGACTCGCGGCAAGCGTATCCCGCTCGGTGTCGGCATTCTCGGCCGCGTAGCCCGCTCGGGTGAAACCGCTTTGGTGCAGGCGACCGGCGAGGGTCCCGTCCTCGGCATTCTGCAGGATTCCTGCTCGGTGTTGTGCATTCCGGTCAGCTACGGTGAAACGCTGCTGGGGATTCTCAACATTGAAAGTAAGCGCGAAAGTGCGTTCACTCCCGACGACAAGCTCATCCTCGGTACGCTCGCCGATCTGCTGGCGACCGCGCTTCACAATTCTTTCGTGTTCCAAAAACTGCAACGCCAGTCGATCACTGACGGGCTCACGGGAATTAAAACACGCGGTTTCTTCTGGGAAGCGATGCAGTCCGAGTGGAAGCGCGCTTCGCGATCCGGGCGGGCCTTTTCGGTTGTGCTGATCGATCTCGACAAATTTAAAGAAGTGAATGACTCCATGGGCCATCTCGAGGGCGACTTGGTGCTTGCCCGCGTTGGCCGCTTATTGGAACAGAAGTGCCGCCAGTCAAACGTCGTCGCCCGTTATGGCGGCGACGAATTTATTATCCTAATGCCCGAAACAGGCCTGGAGCAGGCGCAGATTCTCTCCGAACGCCTGCGGCTCTGGGTGGCCACCGATCCCATGCTTAGCGAGCACCACATCACGGGCAGCTTTGGCGTGGCGAGTTTTCCGGTGCACGGATTTGCCGCGGAAGACATTATTCGCCTCGCGGATAGCGGAATGTATATCTCAAAGCACGCGGGCGGCAATCGCGTATCGATGGTCGAGCTGTCCGCCTCCGATGAAGGCGTCACAGTCAAGCGCCAGATGATGTCCTTGTTTATCGAAGGCTTCCTGCAGCGCGATCACACCGGTTCCGAGCACGTTGAAGAGGTTGTTTCCGCCGTTATTCGCGTCGGCGGCGCCGGAGAAAATTGTCATCCTGGCATTCTGCGCGAAGCCATCGAGGCTCTGGCGCGCGCCTCCGAAAGCCGCGAGACCTATGCGGTCGGCCAGGCTGAGCGCGTTGTTCGTTGTTCGGAAATGCTAGGCCGGGCTTTGGACTTGCCTCCGAACAAGCTCGACGATCTTCAGTTCGCCGCGCGGGTTCACGATATCGGAAAACTGTTTTTGCCGGAAAAAATTCTGAACAAAGCCGGACCGCTCACGGAAGACGAATTCTATCTGATGAAGCAGCATGCGCAAATGGGCTCCGAATTAGTCGCCACCTTGCCGGACAGCGATCAAATTCAGAGCGCCGTGGAACACCACCATGAAGCTTTCGATGGCACAGGCTACCCGGCTGGCCTCCGCGGAGAGCAGATTCCGCTGCCTGCCCGCATTATTGGATTAGCGGATGCCTTCGTGAATATGACCGGCGAGCGCCCCTTCGCCCCCGCCAAGACGACGGAAGAAGCTCTTACAGAGCTGGAAAAATTCAGCGGCACCCGCTACGACGGCATGCTGGTTCGAATGCTGATCCGGCAACTCAAAGCTGAGAAAGCCACGTCGGTTTAAACAAGCGTTCATGTAGGGCGAGCATTCCTGCTCGCCGCTTTTTGACAAGTCCGCACACCAAATATTCTCAATCAATCAAACCCTTTGCTAACTATTCGGCACCTCCGCTTAGCGCGACGGGAGTTCCCGTATCATTCTTTGACATAGTAATAATTCCAGCCTATAGTGAAATTTGCGTTCAAAATAAACACAATTTAAGAGCCGTTTTGGAGCCCTAAAATGCGTGTAACCCAATGGGCCCCAGCAGTAGCCCTCCTAGTTGTGTGCCTTTCTTTCACCGCGGCATTCGCGCAGTTCGGCGCTAGCTTGCAGGGAACCGTCACCGACCAAACCGACGCAGTCGTTGTCGGAGCCACCGTCGAAGTCACCAACCAGGAAACTGGTGTCACCAAAACGGCGCTCACCAGCACCGGAGGCTTCTATCGCGTTTCCCAACTGGTTCCCGCTAAATACACGGTTACGGTTGACGCCGCTGGCTTCAAGAAGCAAATGGCGCGCGACGTTTTCGTGGCGGGAGAAGAGCTGACAGGCCACAACGTGCGCCTTGAGCTTGGCGCATCCAGCGAGACGGTTACCGTGACCGGCGACGTCATCACGCTCCAAACCGAGAACGCTGACATTTCCGGAGCCATTTCAGCCGCCGACATTCAGCGGCTTCCGCAAGTTGGCCGCGATCCCTACGAACTGCTGCGCCTGGCGCCGGGCGTTCTGGGAGATGGCGCGCGTGGAGGTTCCAGCAACGGAGCCACGTTCCTGCCCGGCACCGAAGCCTTGGGTGGGTCGTCCAATACTGGAATCTTCCAGACAGAAAATCAGCCCCAAATCAGCGCCAACGGCCAGCGCGTCTCCAGCAACAACTTTGAGATTGATGGCGTCAGCGTAAACAGCCTCGGTTTGGGTGGTGCGGCGGTCGTAACTCCTAGTCAGGAGTCCGTGCGCGAGGTCAAGATCGTGACCAGCAGCTATTCCGCAGAGGACAGTCGCAACTCCGGAGCGCAGGTGAAGGTCGTTTCGCAGAACGGCACAAATTCCTTGCACGGCAGCGGCGTGATTCTCTTTGACGACAAAGGGCTCAACGCCTTCAACAAGTTCTATGGGCCATCCAGCATTACGCCGAGCCTGCTGACATGTCAGGACAACAAGAAGGTTTTTGCCGGACAGTGTCCGCAACGCGTGGATACCAAGCAGCGTCTCTTTGGCGGCAGCCTGGGTGGGCCAATCGTGAAAGACAAGCTGTTCTTCTTCTTCTCCTACGAAGGCTTGCGCAGGAATGACACGACTTTTGCAAATGAGTGGATAGAAACTCCCGAGTTTCGAACATATATACATCAGGTGCGGCCGGGGAGCTTGGCGGACCAGCTCTTCAGCCTGCCGGGAATTTCCCCACGCGTCGTGGCTGGCGGCCTAACGCCGCCGTCCGCGCCCAATGGCACCCCCACAAACGGTGCCCTCGGACTCGGCTATGACCTGGGATCGCTCGCCGCAGTTACGATCGGACAGAAAGTTCCCGGATCCGGATGCGTCCCCGTTCCTCCCGCAACAAACTGCCCGTTGCCGCCCGACGGTATTCCGGATGTAACCTACGCCAACGTAGCTTTCCCCAACACCACGAAGGGCAACCAGTATCACGGACGCATTGATTTCAATCACTCCAAAGATCAGTTCTCGATTAGCGCCTACTATGTGCCGCTGGATACTTTCGGCGCAGAAGGCTCGGGGCGCGTGTTCATGGACAAGCCCTTCAGCCCGCGCAATAGCGCGACCACGGCAACCTGGATCCGCACAATTTCAGGCACACTCCTCAACGAAGCGAGACTTAATTTTACCCGTCTGCACGACGACGAGTTTGCTGGCCTGAACAAAACAAATCTTGCGATTCCGCAACTCGACACGAATGGCTTTAACTTCGCCGGCGGCAACGGCTTCGGCCTTCCTGGTGGCGGTGGTCTGGCCTTTGGCGTCGATTCCAATGTCCCCAAGGTTCTCACGGAAAACACCTACGAATTTCGAGACACCATCAGCAAACAGAGAGGCAACCAGTTCTGGAAATTTGGAGTGCAGATCGTTCGCGAGCAGGACAACAGTCTGCGGCGTCAGCATGCGCGTCCGGAGTACGCTTTCGACAATTTCCTGTCTTTGGCGAACGACGCTCCCTTCTTTGAGAACGCCGCCGACATCAATCCTCTGACCGGAGGCACGCCGAGCAGCCGCTTCTACTTCCGCGACTCTTCCTACAATTTCTTCGTCCAGAACGACTGGAAAGTCCGCAAAAACCTTACCGTAAACCTGGGCATACGCTACGAATACACAACGCCATTTGCCGAAAAGAACGGCCACCTGAGCAACTACATCCCTGGGCCAAACGGCATTGTCGACGGGCACGTTGCCGCCGTTCGCCAGCTCTCAGATTCGAATTACAAGAATTTCGCGCCCCGCTTCGGATTTGCCTGGACCCCTCGTCCGAATGACGGCAAGGTCGTACTACGCGGCGGATGGGGCATGAGCTATGACCGCAACTTCTTCAACTTGGTCAATAACTCCCGCTTCAATCCACCCTTTGCGGCCGCTGGCATCGGCCTGTGCTGCGATCCTGCGGGAGGGATTCTTTACGCCTTCGGCGACCCTACGGACCCCTTAAAGTATCCGGCAAATCCTGCATTGCAGAGTGGCATCGATCCGGTGACAGGCGGACTCTTGGCCCCCAACCCTACGACACTGCCGGGCGGCTTTGTTCGTAACGATCAATACATTGAAGTCGATGGCGCGCCCAAGCATTTGCCTTCCTCGCGCATCTACAACTACTCACTGCAGCTCGAGTACGAACCGCTGAAACAGATGTTTGTCTCGCTAGCGTATCTGGGCAGTTCCGGTCATAACCTGGTCCGCACCATTGACATGAATCGCTACACACCGGGAGACTCGTTCAACTGCACCGGCTGCGCCAATAACAAAGACATGGTTCAGGAAGCGGATGTGAATGGCAACCCCGTTACCCCACGCCTGACAGGAAATCCGAACTTCGACCGCATTTTCTTTCCGCTGGCCGATGCCAGCTCCAATTTCAACTCGTTGCTGGTTCACGTCAGCAAAGTCTATTCTCACGGGTTCGAAGTCGACGGTAGCTATCGCTGGAGCAAAAGCATCGACACCTCATCGTTCGGACGCGGAACCCAGCAGGCCGATCCCAGCCAGCAGAATTTGGATCGTGGTCCATCGGACTTTGATGTTCGGCACCAGCTTGTAATGTACGGCCTCTGGGATTTACCAATTTTCAGATCCCAGCACGGGTTCCTCGGGAAAGCTCTAGGTGGCTGGCAGATTAACGGCGTCTTTACGGCTCACACCGGCTTCCCCTGGACGCCGCAACAGGGCTGTTGCTTCTTCGGAACTCCGGGCGGCGTCGCCAATGACATCAACGGGGACGGCATCGGCAACGACTTCCCAACCCAATGGGACCACAAGGGTGGCGTCGGCTCGTCCAACCAGGGCTTCATTAATGGCGTGTTTCCCAAGGATGCAGGGCATCCAACGGGCGCAGGTTTCGACTACTTCAACATTGCTCCGGGCGGAGCATGTCCGAATTTTCCAGCCAACTGCATCACGGCTCGGGTTCGCGGTCCCAACGGTATTGGACGCAACTCCTTCCGTGGGCCATCGTTTCGTCAAATTGACCTGACTCTAGGCAAGCACACCAAACTCCCCGGCATGAAGGTCATCGGCGAGGCGGCAGCTCTGGATCTTCGAGCCAATCTCTTCAACGTTTTCAACATGCTGAATCTGCCTCCGTTCCAAACCGGCGGACACAGCAACACGGATTTCACCAATACGAGTGATTTCGGTCGCGCCCTCTCCGGCCAGAGTGGTCGCGTGATCGAATTCCAGGTGCGACTGTCGTTCTAAGATTCGCTTTAAGCCTCGGCTCGTAGGGTTCGTTCTAAGGCTAGGCTCGCTCGGCTTGCCAAGAGTAGCGCAACCAGCGACACTATTCGTATGAGCGTTTCTCTCTCCCTAACCAGTCGTGTGGCCCTAATCACCGGCGGCTCCCGCGGCATCGGCGCGGCTGCGGTAAAGCTTTTCATCCAGGCTGGCGCCAAGGTTGTTTTCAACTATCAGAAGGCTGCAGCCCAGGCGCAGCAGCTCGTTCAGGAGTGCGGTCCCGATCGTTGCCACGCAGTTGCTTGCGATTTAACCGGCACGGAAACAGCGTGTGATCTGGTAGCCGCGGCCGTCCAGCGCTTCGGACGCCTCGATATTCTGGTGGCCAACCACGGAGTCTGGCCCGCCGCAGATGCTAGCATCGACCAGATGGCCGACACACAGTGGCGCAACACTTTAAGCGTCAATCTGGATTCCGTCTTCGCTCTCACCAAGCACTCCGTCGTGCAAATGAAAAAGCAGTCACGCCAGAGCGGCGCGGCAGGGCATATCGTCTTCGTCAGCTCCACCTCCGGCCAACGCGGCGAAGAGTTTCATGTGGACTATTCCGCCAGCAAGGGTGCCCTCATCAGCATGACGAAGAGCCTCTCCAGCGAACTCATTCGTCAGGGGATTTACGTAAATTGCGTAGCGCCCGGCTGGGTGGATACCGATATGTCCGCGCCAGCTTTAGCCAATCCAGGTAGCTCAAAAGAAATCTTGGACACGATTCCGCTCGGTCGCGTCGGCACGCCCGAAGAAATCGCAGGGCCGATTCTTTTTCTGTGTACGGAGTACGCGAGCTTCATCTCAGGAGAGATTTTCAACGTCAACGGCGGCGCGGTCCTGGTGGGGTAGCGTCTCTTAGCCAGGAGCCGAAAACCGATGGCTGACAGCCGACGGCGATTTTCCCAGGCAGCTAGAATGGCAGAAGATGCGTCCAACCCTGCAGGAAACTATGAAATACGTCTTCGCAGTCCCGTTGCTGCTCGCCACTGCCCTGGCGCAGACGCCCAATAAGGCCAGCGCGTCTGATCCGCCGTCGAGTCTGGTGCAAGGCTCCCATCCAACGCAGGCAGCTAACCCCGCTCCAGCCGCGAAGCCGCCGGAGACCAAGCCGCTTGAAGACGAGAGCACCGTCAAAGCCCGCGCCTTGGTCGAGAAGACCATCGAGGCCCTCGGCGGCCCCGCCTACATCGGCTACACCACGCGTAGCGAGCAGGGCCGATCCTACACGCTCTACCATGGGCGCGCGCGAGATGGCGGCGTGCTCTACCGGCGTTTCTTCCGTTACGGCGAAAAGGATCGCGTGGAATTCGCGCTGGGTTCCTACGGTTCCTGGCTCGATGTCGCCCAGACCCAAGCTCCCATTCAGCTGCCGGACCCTAAAACGAACAAGAGCACCGATGTTGCCCTGATCCACAACGGTGATAAGGGCTATGAGGTCACCTTCAAAGGAACCGAACTGGAGGAGCCTAAGCTCACAGCCGATTACCTGCGTCGCCGCCAGCGCTCACTGGAAAAGGTTTTGCGGGAATGGCTCCACGAACCGGGAACCGCGCTTTTCTACGAAGGCCAAGCCTTGGCGGACAACAAGCTCGCCGACCAGATCACCATCACCAGCCCGCGCAACGAATCGGTAACACTGTTTTTGGACGCGACCACGCACATTCCCGTCAAAAAGACTTACTCCTGGCGCGATGCCACCGACAAGTTCCGCAACGTCGAGGACGAGGTCTACGACAACTACAAGCTGGTGCAGGGAATCAAGACCCCGTATTCGCTCACGCGCTACTACAACGGAGACATGGCCTACCAGCGTTTCTTAAGCAAGATCACGTACAACGAACAACTGGCTGATTCTTTGTTTGACGCGAGTTTGACGAAGTAAGCGGAAAACCTCCTGTGTCGCCGGGTTTTCCCCGCCCGAATAGATGGTTGGTGGAACGAGCGTCCACCGGGTGATTCTGCAAAGCGAGCGTTGGTCGCCATGAGCAAAAGCAACGGCAAGAACAAAAGCTTTCTAAGAAGTAAGAACAAAAAACCGAGATCGTGCGTCGCTTCGACAGCCTCGCGAATCCCGGACACTCTACGTGTCTCTTGACAACGCCGACACGGTTATAGAGGGTAGGGCATTACTGAGAGTTAACCTGCCCATGTGCCTTGGGGGCTACAACGATTCCACGAATCCGGGCAGATTCATTTTCTGACCTTCTGCTGCTACCGGCGGCGCGCATCTTTCGTCTCAGCTTCTGCGAACAAATGAATCTGACGGGCATCCGGTTTCTTGGGTCTGGGCAGCAACGCCCGCGCCGAGCGCTGCTTCAATACCTGCATCACCGTTGATGGTGTCCCCACTTCCGGTTCGCCGAGTAAGAGATGAATATGTTCCGGCATCACCACATAGCCGACGACCACATAGCCGACGACCACGAAGCGGTAACGCTGGCGGACCTGGTCCAGAATTCTCAGGAACGTATCCCGCTGCCTGGCGCCGCGCAGCAGGGGTCTGCGACGAAAACAGGAACACGTGATAAAGTGCAGGGGATGAGCCCCGTAGAAGCGCTGAATGCGAGGCGACATAACTACCCTATAATATCGGCAGCATCGCTCCCGCCCTTGCAAAAAAGCAAGGACGGGGCACCCAGGGTTCCGTTTTGGGAAGGAAGATCAACAACCATGAAAGGGCCTGCCACCCGCCCGAAGGGTGCAGTCCACCCGTCTGTCCCCGTATTATTTCGCAGTCGTAGTGATATGCACTCGCATCGTAGAGTTACGGCTTCGGTCGATCCTCGACCGAGATTTTACCGTTCACGTCGATGGTGAACATATATGCACCAGCACCTACGAACTCCGGTACTCGCGGCTTCCGCGTCAGGACGAGGAGCACATCGGTATCTTCGGGCAGGTCGCTCAGAACATGCGTGTGGTAGCCTCCCGCCACAGCATCTGGAGAATTTGCAGGAGCCGTCTCGATGATGCCCTTGTGCATTTGTCGCTTTTCGGTGATCTTCGTGCCGTCCGGGGAAACTCGGTAGCGCACATCGGCTCCCAAGGGATAAACGCCTTCCTTGACCTGTGCGGGGTACAGGTACACGTACATGCCCTCGCGCTCCGCCGGAAGTACAGCGATGTTGTATGGCCGACTTGCTCCGCCAAAATCTCTCATGGCGGTCTCGATCCCTTTTGCAGCCGCGAGATTCCACCCAATGTCCTCCCGCATCGGATCAAAACGCCTGACTTCGAACTTCGCCGAACTCCCCACTTGAACCGCTTCGTAGCCCACGAGGAACTTGTCCCCGGTCGAGTTGAGGCGGCCAAAATCCACAACCCAGCCCGCCTCGGTTTTCCGCGCGACGTAACGCCCCGAGCCGTCTGCTTTCGGATGAGCGGCCATGACTGCATCCGTGGCTTGCCACGCAGCCGTGTCGTACTCCGCAAGCAGCCGGCCCCGCTCGGTGATCGCAGCCTGTTCCGTAGCAGACGGTCTGTGCGTTGCATCGGCCTTTACGGTCACGAAGAGCAAAACCGCCACGGAGATACGGGCAAGACCTTTACTCTTCATGCGGGTACTCTTCGCGCTTGCGGCGGGAACGATAAAGCATAATTGATCTGACTTCACGGCCAGAGACTACAGCGCGAGAACTTCCGCATCCTCACTTCGTTTTCGGCTCGAATGGAACAAAAGGCTGCCAACCACTCACCAGCAATATATGTACGAAGGTTCCACTGTTCAGAGCCGTGCCAGCCGGCCCCTTTGAGTGTAGAGTTCCCTCAACCATCACATACGTTTGATTTAGGCTCTTGAACTGCTTCTCTTGTTCCTCAGTTAGGTCGAGTGCGAAAGAGTCTTTCCACAAGGAAGCTTGGAGATCTGCCTCATGTAGCCACAGCCCATTGTTGTCGGGTCGAAGGTTGAGAAAACCCCACGTTCGGATCACCTTGCCGGTGTACTTCTGTGGCGTTGCAAGCAGAGCCACCATGCCGACGCTGAGCGGTTGGGGGCCTTTCGTGTCTCCCGTTGAGAACGTGTCCACTGCGGTAAATAGCAGCAATCCGATCAAGAAGCTGGTGACTTTCCTCATCGCGTATCGCTTGATTTGTCTGTTCATCACATTCCTTAAATATCGCCGATGCACTCCCCAGCGACTACGGTATTACGCCGATCTTTGTTCCGTAGACGTTTGTATCGAAGGGACCCTTGACGGGCTCCCTCCCGGTATAGCGAAAGACCACGCCCGAATACGAATCTACAACGTACCCGGTCCTTCCGTCTCCTAGTTGGCGAAGACGTCCTATGTCTTGGGGTGAAGGCCCCTGGCCCTCATCAGCCGTACCGTGAGGATGCGTGTGGTATTCCCCGACGACCGTATAGCCTTTGGGAACCAGAATGCTGTCTAAGTCAACTGATCTTTCTTTGCCAGCAATTGGCTTTGTGGCAGAAAGATTTCCACTCTTGTCTCTCTGCAAAATCAACCCGCCATACTCGTGGTAGTCGCCATTCTTAACCGAATCACGTGTTGGCTTAATGGCCGCCGTTTCTGCCGACATTGCAACTTGATCGATTGTCTGCGGTTTATTTTGGGCCTCACCTTCGGGCGGTGTCGCGGTCTCAGACCCTTGTGCCGTGATCTCGGACTGCCTCAAACTCATTTTAAACCCATCTGCTAAAGAGCCTGGGCCGCAGTGATCGCCCTCGCCATGAGCCATACAGTGGCCATCGGGGTCGTTTCGGCTAATTGGATCGTTGCGAACGTAAACATAGAGGTTCAGTGATTGGGGGTCGCCGAACACTGCGTACGGAACTGAGGTCGGCCTAGCCGCCCAATCCGGCGTCATGAACCGCCCGGTGCTGCTTGCAAAGTATCGCGCCCCAAAATTGTCGAGATTGGATTCCGTATCCCTCGGCTTGCCCGTAAACTTGTATTGGTTTGGATAATACCGGGACAGACGGGACGTTCCCCGTATTTTTTCCGAAGCGAAGAAAACTAAGCTTGGCTTGTTAAGGCGGACGGAGACAGGCGCGATTTCTTTAGAGTGTTTCTAACTCCTTCTCGATACTGTGGCAAATTTACCACAGTCCGTATTTTCCACAAGCGAGTAGTCTAGCGGCTGCAATCGTTTCCCCAAGCCAGTTCTTGGACCCAGCCCTTTGGACTTCGAGCAGACAATCCGGGCCAGCGTGGAGTGCAGCGGGATCGGTCTCCACAGTGGGGCGCCAGTGCGTTTGCAGCTCCTTCCTGCGCCTTCTGGGACCGGGATCGTCTTTCGCCGCACCGACCTCGACGGCTTCGAAATTGAGGCTATCGGCCACAACGTCGCTAAAGTCAGTTACGCCACCAGTTTGATGAAAAAAGGCGTGCTCATTTCCACCACCGAGCACCTGCTGTCGGCCTTGGTGGGCGTTGGCGTGGACAATGCCATCGTCGAATTGGACAACCTTGAGCTGCCGATTCTCGATGGCAGCGCTAAGCCTTTTGTTGACATGGTCTTAGGTGTTGGTTTACGTCGCCAGCGCCGCAAACGGACTTACCTGCGCGTGCTGCAACCGATTGAGCTATCGGATCGCGGGAAATTCATTGCCATCTATCCGGCCGAGGGCTATTCCGCGTCGTATGCTATTGATTTTCCTCACCCTTTGATTGGCCGCGAGACTTTCGAAGTCGAGCTCTCCAACGGCAGCTACATTGAGCAAATTGCTCCGGCACGCACGTTTGGATCGCGCGAAGACGAGCAAGCCATGAGAAACATGGGACTTATCCGCGGCGCTTCGCGCGATAACTGCGTGGTTCTGACGCGCGATGGGATAGAAAATCCTCCGCTGCGCTTCGAAGATGAGTTCGTGCGGCACAAGGTTCTGGATCTGATTGGCGATTTGGCCCTGATTGGAAAGAGGTTACTGGGACGCGTGGTCGCGGATCGCGCCGGTCATGCCATGCATACCGCGCTGGTGTCGCGCATTTTGAAGAACCCTTCGTTGTGTGAAGAAGTTACGTCGCAGGAAGCCGCTCTTGCGGCTACGCCGATGGTGTAGCGAGATCTAAAGTCCTGCAAACAATCAGGTTGCCGCGCGAAGCTCCTGGTGAGTGCCCGCCTAAGAGCGCATAGGCGAGGCACCTGTGGCTACGTGATTTCGGTATGCTTTGACTGTTTGATTCGTATCAAACCCTAGACAAAATGTGCCCTGTTTCCGCTGGCTTTGCTTTCGAAGAATGGCGAGTCAGCCAGTCTTCCAGCGTTTCTTGGGCCTTGCGCGCCATTTCGACGAATCGAATGCCGGCGATTCCTTCTTCGTCAGCCCAGGCTAGGTCGGCGCGAAATTCAAAGGGGGAGGATAAATCTGGCAAGCGGAAATGGACTTTTGTCAGGTTGCTGGCTGGCCGCGCGCCGCTGAAATGCAAGGCCATGCCGCCTTCGCTAACGTTGCTGGCCTGCGCTTCGATTTCTTCTTTTCCAAACGACACGGTAACCGGGAATTCCACCGGGTGGCGGTAGTAGCGACGGCGCTCGCGCGTCATCATAGCAACCGCGGCGCTAACGCAGCGGGTCGCGTTCACCGACGATACGGGCTTCTGCACAACGAAGTTGGCGCCCATCTGGAACGCTTGTCCGGTGCTGGTGCGCTGGTTGACGACGGCAATGGCCACCGAATTCTTGTTGGCGGACATGTTGCGCAGACCGCGCAGGATATCCGAGCCGCCCTCGAGATCGTCGCAATCGACGATGACGGCGTCAAAGTGTTCACTCAAGAGAATTTCCGTGCCGGCGTTGGGCCCGACGCAGACTTCCACTCCGATGAAATGTCTCTCGAAGGCGCTGCGCAGGGGCTGGACCAGGTCCGGATCTCGACTGACTAGCAGGGATGCAAGGCTCATGGCAAGAACATCATGGCTCGAAAGGCACGTTTGCGCACGTCTCTAAGGTAATTTTCGTTGGGTACTTCGGGGTTACGAACTTCCGAGGTCCGTTGTGAAGGCACCCGGGAATGAAACGCGCGGGCCGCTGGCAAAATTTGGCGCGACCCCGCACACTGTAAGTACCTGTGCCGACATCACCTAGCTTGGCGTATTTGTCGTTGGGATCGAATCTGGGCGACCGCGCCGCGAATTTGCAGCGCGCGCTGCATGACTTGGGAGTGCTCGGCCGGGTTACTAAGAGGTCTTCCTTTTACGAAACGGAGCCGGTGGAATTCACTGTGCAGCCGTGGTTTCTGAACTGTGCCGTGGAATTAGAGACTCTTTGCGAGCCGCTGGAGTTGCTAGCGGGAATTCTGGAGATCGAGCGCAGCTTGGGAAGGATTCGCGATGAGTCGTCGCCGAAAGGCCCTCGAATACTCGACATCGACATCCTCCTGTTCGGAGAGAATGTACTGGAACTGCCGGAGTTGACGATTCCGCATCCTGCAATGCATCTGCGGAGGTTCGTGCTGGAGCCGCTGGCGGAGATTGCGGCGGAAGTAAGGCACCCGGCCCTGCATCGCACCGTGCGCGAGTTGCTGGAGAGGCTGCCCGAGGGGCAGGGTGTGCGGAGGCAGTGATCCAAATAAGGTCGGCAAGCCCGAACTCTTTGGTCGAGCGCAAGGTTTCTAGCTGGTCGAAACTTGAGAAATTGAGGAATCTTGAGGATGGGTTTTGAGCCACTGGCGGACGCGCATATGGCGCTGGGATTTACAAAGTTTTGGTTCGACTGGGATTGGGCGGGGGCTGAAAAATAAATGAAGTATGCCCTTGAGTTGAGTACGCATAGCGGGGAGCATCTAAAGGCGGGCGCTGATTTTACGAAGGCGCGAGAACTTTCAGGCGGCAACAGCGAGGCAATTTCCATGACCGGGTACGCTTGGGCGCTGGAAGGTGAGGCGGTTCATGCACGCAACGTGATTGAGGAATTGGAGCAGCTGTCGACGCAGCGGCATGTTCCCGCGAACAGCATGGCCGTAGTCTATTCTGCGTTGGGCGAAAACGACCAGGCCTTCGACTGGCTGGAGAAAGCCTATCGCGAACGCGACGTGCGGTTAACGTTCTTGAAGACCGATCCGAAGTGGGACTTACTGCGAACGGACGCGCGGTTTGCGGAGATTCTGAAACGCGTCGGGTTTGGGTAAAAGGCTGCTGCGGCCTGAAGTGTGCGGATGAGGGGCTGACTCTCTGCGGCAAGCTATAATTGCCCACCGATGGCCCTGACTTCCGGTACAAAACTTGGACCTTACGAAATCGTCTCTCCTGCTGGTGCGGGCGGCATGGGCGAAGTCTACCGTGCCCTTGATACACGTCTGAATCGCACCGTCGCCATCAAGATTTTGCCTTCACATCTTTCCGAGGATGCCGATGCGAAGCAGCGGTTTGATCGCGAAGCTCACGCGATTTCTTCCCTGAACCATCCCAATATCTGCACGCTTTACGACGTCGGTCATCAGGACGGAGTCGACTATCTCGTGATGGAGTTTCTGGAGGGTCAGACGCTGGCCGAGCGGCTGCTCAAGGGCGCGCTTCCTACTGAGCAAGTTTTGAAGTATGGGCGCGAAATTTGTGAGGGGCTGGAGAAGGCGCATAAGAGTGGAGTGATCCATCGCGATCTGAAGCCCGGCAACATCATGCTGACGAAGGCCGGGGCGAAGCTGATGGATTTTGGCTTGGCCAAGGCGGCGCCAGTCGGAGGCCCGCCATCGTCCAGTTTGACGGCGACCATGAACCTTCCGGAAAGCGCTCCTCCTCTGACGGCCAAGGGGACTGTTGTTGGGACGTTTCAGTACATGTCTCCGGAGCAGGTCGAGGGTCAGGAAGCCGATGCCCGCAGCGATATTTTCTCGTTGGGTGCGGTGCTGTATGAGATGGCGTCGGGCAAGCGGGCGTTTGAGGGGAAGACGACCGCCAGTATTATCGCGGCAGTTCTGGCGGCGGAACCGAAACCGATTTCCGAGATTCAGCCCATGACGCCGCCCGCGCTGGAGCGCGTGGTGAAGACGTGTCTGGCGAAGGATCCGGACGAGCGTTTTCAGACCGTCCACGATCTGAATATGCAGTTGCGGTGGATTGCGGAAGGTGGAGCGCCGACTTCGCAGATTGGCATTGTTCCGGTTCGAAAACGAAACCGCATCGTCCCATGGGCCTTGGCTGGAGCGGGGATTGTTACGGCGGTCGCATTCGCGGCGCTTTATTTTGCCCACCCGACCGCGCCGCAATCTCCGATTCGTAGTTTTATTCCGGCACCCGACAATGCAGCCTTCCTGTTTCTCGGGGATCAGGCGGGGCCGCTTG
The DNA here is from genome assembly GCA_025352065.1 of Acidobacteriaceae bacterium. Lineage (GTDB taxonomy): Bacteria > Acidobacteriota > Terriglobia > Terriglobales > Acidobacteriaceae > JANXUC01. Next base: position 47,802 of record JANXUC010000090.1, read on the forward strand.
TGATTTCGCCGGACGGGCGAAATCTGGCGTTCGTGGCGGCCACCGGAAAAGATGCCCCGAAAATTTATGTGCGGCCGTTGGACTCGCTCAACGCGGTGGCGCTGGCCGGAACGGAAAGCGCGCAGTCTCCGTTCTGGTCTTCCGATGGGCGGAAGATTGGGTTTTTTGCCAATGGCAAATTAAAGTCGGTTGAGACCGAAGGCGGAGGCGTCACACAGATTTGCGATGCGCCGACTGGGCGCGGCGGGAGCTGGGGCAAGGACGGGACGATTATTTTTGCACCGGGATTTCGCGGAGTCCTGCAGCGCGTGCCGGGTGCGGGCGGGACGCCGGTGCCTGTCACTCATCTGGATGAGTCGAAACACACCTCGCACCGCTGGCCATTCTTTTTGCCGGATGGCAAACACTTTCTTTACCTGGCCATCAATCACCAGTCTGCTGGCGGTGAGAACGAAGCGGTCTACTTTGCATCACTGGATGGGAAGGAAAACGCTCCGATTTTGCACTCCACTACCAATGCGCAGTATGCCTCAGGGTCGCTCTTGTATGTAAAGGGCGGCGTACTGGCAGCGCAACCGTTTGACCCAGACAGCGGAAAGCTGAGTGGAGCCCCGCAGGCCATCGAGCATGGTGTGGCCGAGGACAGCATCACATGGCGCGCCGTTTTTAGCGTTTCCGACAATGGTTTGCTGGCGTTTTCCGGTGGCTCACAGACGCAGACGCAACTGGCCTGGTTCGACCGCGCGGGCAAACAGTTGGGGGGGGTGGGGGAGAAATTCGGCGGATTGTCGAATGGTCAGCAGGGGCTGCGCATGTCGCCGAATGGAGAGCGGGTGGCGCTCGCGATTTCCGGTGGCGTCGGCGATATCTGGGTGATGGACCTGTTGCGGGGGGTGCGCTCCCGCCTGACCTTCGGTCCGGTTGGCAACACCGGCCCGGTGTGGTCGCCGGATGGCAAATGGGTCGCGTACACCACCAACACCACGACTGGAAGAATGTTGTGCCGAAGACCCTCCGCCGGCGGACCAGAAGAACAACTCCTTCGAATCGAGGGCAAGTTCCTCGTGCCGAGCGACTGGTCGCGCGATGGCAAATACCTGCTTGTTGAAGAAGGAGCCCCCGGCAGCCAGCAGGAAATCCTGGCAATGCCTCTCGCGGGGGACCGCAAGCCCTTTGTGTTTGTTCCACGAGGGAATTTCTTCATCGCCAGGGCAAGGTTTTCTCCCGATGGCCACTGGGTGGTCTACCAGTCCACTGAGTCGGGGAGGTCGGAGATTTACGCCATTCCGTTTCCAAGCGGGCAAGGTAAAGGGCAGGTTTCGACGGCTGGAGGCTCGGGAGGAACCTGGCGGAATGACGGGAAAGAGATTTTTTATGTCACGATTGATCGCGTTCTGACCGCCGTGCCCGTGACGGAAAGCGAAGGCCAGATTCGTTTGGGCGCGGTTCAGCCTTTGTTCCGCTGGCCCGGCGATGCGGGCGACGTAGCGCCGGATGGAAAAAGGTTCCTGATCAATTTAGCGGGCGACCAGGACACCAAGCCGATTACGCTGGTGACGAACTGGACAGCAGGGCTGGAGAAATAGGCTCGTGTGGCAGCGGAGCTTGCTCCGCTGGATTTTGAAGCTGCTGGCTGCCGCCTCCAAGTCAAAAGCTCGACGGAGCAAGCTCCGTCGCCACACGAGCAAACCGCTACGGCACAATAATCCGGCTAGCTTGTTCTTCTTTCGCAACCTTATCCGGGAACTGCTGGAACAGAAATTCGATGAACGCCAGCGATTTGGGTCGACCGTTGGTGCGGGTGTGCGCCATTCTTGTCATGAACACGATTCCTCTCAGGATATCGGAATCGCGGAGCGCGACGTAACCTCGGTTTTTCTGTTCCACTTCGCGATACTCCGCCAGCATGGTTTTGATTTCATGGATCACCGCCTGCTGGGGCGGGTTGATTGCGCTGGCATCGTAGTGCAGTCCGGATTGGACTAGCGTTTCGTGGGTTTTGCCCAAAGAAACCAACGCAGCGATCAGATCGCTATCGCGGAGGTTGCGGTCGGCGCGGGCGCTTTTCGCCAAGGCAAAGCTGATGCCTAACAGCAGGTTCTCTTGCTGGTAGAGAAACGCCTCTTCGATGTTTACGTTTGGGAACAACGATTCGCGGTCAAGTTCTGTTAGCTCTCGATCATGCCGAGGGCGCTCGCTTTCGTGTTCGCGAGCTTGCTGCAGGTAGATGCAATCGCTGGGGCAGTCGAGCGTTACCTCGCGTTGTTCGCCGCAGCATTGCGGGCAGATGCGGTCGTGAATGGCGGGGCAAAAGCGTTTTTCTTTTCTGGTTTCGCAGAGGCTGCAGGGCACGTTCTGAAATCTCCTGTTGAGCATTATTGCAGTTGCGGGGAGTGATCGGCGAATCGGTTTCCGAGAGTAGCGAGCAGGAATGCTCGTCCTACACGAGCCGGAAACGTGCGGTTTGGAGCGGATTTGGAGGGCTGAAATCGCCGAAACCCGCGCTGGATTTGTCTATTTTGGCACTTCTTGTACAAAATATATGAAAAATGCCCGAAAAACGCTGTTTTTCCACAGCCAAGTGCGCTACTATTCGCCACAGCATAGCAATGTGCGACTTAGACTTTTGAAGGAGGATTTATGGCTACAGGAATGACCAAGAGCCAACTCATCCGTCACCTGGCGGAGAAACTGGAAACCAACAACAAGACAGTGGCTGCGTTTATGGAAGCCCTGACCGATACCGCCGTAAAAGAGGCCAAGAAGAATGGTCTGTTTGTGTTGCCCGGACTGGGCCGCCTGAAGAAGGTGCACCGCAAGGCGCGCATGGGCCGCAATCCGCAGACCGGCGAAGCGATCAAGATCGCGGCGAAGACCACGGCGAAGTTTTATCTCGCCAAGGCCGCCAAGGATGCGATTGCTCCCAAGAAGGCGTAGTTGGGACCAGGAACTTGAAAGACGAAAAGGGCCGGATTTCCGGCCCTTTTTCTATTGTATTCGCGAATTTCGTGTTGACCCGATGACTTGTGGCGGGTGCGGAATTTTACTGCTCAGGCGCCGAAACGTGCTCGTGCACAATCAGCCATTTGCCAGCAGCATCCTTCTCGAAAATTGCGGTCCACCGAAACGTGGCCATGGCGTACTTCCCTGCATTGGTGGTGGATTCTTCTTTGAGCGTTGCGGAGCACCAGGCGGTATTGTCAACCGTGTGGATTTTGGCGTCGTCGTTGACAGTTAACTTCAGCGATTTCAGATCTTTGAAGTACGACTGCACGCCAGCTTCGTATTCCTGCCAGTTGTTGTATTTCACGGGGGCGACGTCAAAAAAAGTGTGGTCGGGGGTCTGGTTGTAGAATCCGGCTACGTTAGCTGTCTTCATGGTGCTCCAGCCATCCCAGATTTTCTGCAGATAGGCGACGTCGGGACCAGAGCCAGGGGATTTGTGGGCGGCCATCTTGTGGGCTTTGGCTTGATCAGCGGCAAAAACGGAAAGACTCAGGGCGAATACGGCAAACAAGGCTAGGGACAGGCGGTTCATGGAATCCTCCAAAGTGCGTCGGGGTAGGATTTTCGCACAGGATGTGGAAAGAAACAATGGGCTTGCGAGCATGGTGATGTGCTTCTTATGCCTAAGAGCTGGCGAGCAGGAATGCTCGCCCTACACGGGATTGGTTTGACCTAAGCCTTTGCCGCCAGTTATACTTACAGAGTTTGCCTGTACTTAGGGCTCCTTTCTGGAGTTCGCCCGCCCGGTTGACGGTACTTCGTTGGATGAAGCAAAGTTGGATGAACCAGACCGGCGCTTTTGGCGGAAACACAGCAAGCATTGGGTTTAGCAAGGTCCGGCGCGGCGCGTTTGTGCGCCCCGGGAAAAAAATTTTTGGAGGCAGGAATTATGTACGCGGTCATTCGCGCTGGCGGGAAGCAGTATCGGGTAGCGCCCGGAGATGTGATTAAGGTTGAGAAGACGGGCACCGGCTTGGATAGCACGGTGGAATTCAAGGAAGTGCTGGCGATTTCGCCCGCAGACGGGCAGATTACCAAGTTCAACGGCGCGACTGTGACCGGCCAAGTGGTGCTGGAAGACCGTCACAAGAAGATTCTGGTATTCCACCTGAAGCGCAAGAAGCAGTATAAGAAAATGCGTGGACATCGCCAGGATTTTACGGCTGTCCGCATTACCGAGATTGCGTTTGATGGGCAGAAGTTTGCGGCTCCGGAGCTGGTGAAGAAAGTTAAGAAAGCGAAACCTGCGGCAGAACCGGTTGTGAAGGGTCGCATGAAGAAGGCGGCAGCTGGTGCGAAGGTGGCTGCTCCGAAGAAGGCTGCCGTGGCGAAGAAGGCTGTGGCGAAGAAGGCTGCTCCGAAGAAGAAGTAGTTTCGGAAGCGGCGAGGAGCGGATTCCTCAGGGCTGAAGCCCTTCGGAATGACAAATTTTGGAAATACTTATTTAAGGAAAGCTAGCGATGGCACATAAAAAAGGGTTAGGCAGTTCGAAAAATGGGCGCGACTCGAACGCGCAGAGGCTGGGCGTGAAGGCTTTTGGCGGCCAGGTTGTGCATGGCGGCACGATCATCGTGCGTCAGCGTGGCACACCGATTAAGCCCGGACTGAATGTTGGCCGCGGCAAGGATGACACCTTGTTTGCCAAGATTTCTGGCCGTATCAAGTTCGTCGACAAGGGCCAGATGGGGCGGTTTGTGCGGGTGGACCCGGTCGAAGCGTAAGAGCTTCCTTGCTCGGCGGAAGTTTGTTGAGAAGTTTAACAAGTAGCCTCGACTTCGGGTTGGGGCTTTTTGTTTTGAGTTTGTCTCCTAAACCCTGACAGGCGAGGTGCCTGTCGCTACGTGATTTCGGATCGAGCTAGTCACTGGTAGCTGGCAACTGACTACTGGCAACTGATTTTTATGTTTATTGATGAAGCGAAAATTCGGGTGAAGGCTGGGAACGGCGGCAATGGCTGCATGGCGTTTCGGCGGGAGAAGTATGTTCCGCGCGGGGGCCCGTCTGGCGGCGATGGCGGGCGCGGCGGTGACGTCATCATGGAAGCCAGCCAAAGTCACAATACTCTGATCCATTTTCGTTTTAATCCGGAACATGAGGCGCAGCGCGGACGGCACGGCGAAGGGTCAAACTGCACAGGCAAGGAAGGCTACGACGTTGTTCTCAAGGTGCCCGTCGGGCTGATCGTATACGACTTCGAGACTAGTGAGAAGATTCACGATTTCACGCATGAAGGCGAGCGCTTTGTGGTGGCTCGTGGAGGGCGTGGCGGTCGCGGCAATGCGCGGTTTACGAGCTCGACGCATCAGGCTCCGCGGGAGCATGAAGACGGGAAGCCGGGCGAAGAGAAGATTCTTCGGTTGGAGCTGAAGCTGCTGGCCGATGTTGGGCTAGTGGGTTATCCGAATGTTGGGAAGTCGACTTTGATTTCGCGAATTTCCGCAGCTCGACCTAAGATTGCGGATTATCCGTTTACTACGTTGGAGCCCAATTTAGGGCTGGTAGCGGTCGGAGAGAGGTATACGCCCGAAGAGGTAAGCTTTGTCGTCGCCGATATTCCTGGATTGATTGAAGGCGCGCATGAAGGTGCTGGTTTGGGGACGCAGTTTCTGCGTCACATTGAGCGCACGCGCGTGCTGGCTCACTTGGTGGATGTCTCCGATGCCAGCGGGCGGCCTGATCCAGTGAAAGATGTGGAAGTGATCAAGGGCGAGTTGGCCAGCTTTGGAGCGCACCTGGAAGACAAGCCGGTGATGATGGTGGCGTCGAAACTGGACGCTGTGAACCCGGACAAACTGGCGAAACTGAAACGCTACTGCAAGAAACATAAGTTAGAGTTGTTTGAGATTTCCGCAGTAACCGGCGCGGGGATTGAGGCTCTGAAGTTCGCGATGGCGAAGAAGGTGGAAGAAGCGCGCAAGGTGCAGGCTACGGAGCTTGCGACCGCAGAGGATGCCGAGGTTCACTGAGGAAACCTCAAAATCGGCAAAACGGCTCGCAAGAACTACTGTGCAGCACAAGAAAGAGGGCGAGCAGGAATGCTCGCCCATCACTATTTCTAACTCAATTCAAGTCGCGGAATTTACGCTTCGGCTGTGTGGGAGCCGTGGTGGAAGTGATACTGCAGGATTTTCGCCGCTATGGCTGGAGTTGTCTGGTCACTTGGCGAATCGCTGGCTCGCACGATCTCCCCTTTACAAAAAACTTCGGTCGCCGACAACCCTCCAATTTCCGCCGGCAGAACCAAATTGATTTCCAGTTTGTCGTTCGGTTTCAGGAACTCTTCCGCATCGAAGAGCAATCCGGAACGTGAAATATTCTGCGTAGTTCCCTTGTGCCAGGCGGGTTGTCCAGCAATCCGGTAGCGGAGCGGCAAGTTGAGTTTGAAGCGCTGTGCTCGTGAGGGCATAGGTATCTCCTTGGGGCTGGTGGCAGAGATTTGCGATTCGTCCGGCTGTAGATTTGCAGCCGCGGCCTCGGGGACGATAGTTGCGCCGAGAAGCTCTCGTATTTTGACGGTAAGTTCCTGCATTGAAAATGGTTTTTGCAGCAGTTCCACGCCTGGCTCGATGGAACCGTTGCGGTCAATTACGGTTTCCGTGTAGCCGGACATATAGAGAACTTTTACGTTGGGGCGAATGCTGGTTACGCGACGCGCCAACTCGCGACCGTTCATGCCGGGCATCACGACATCGGTTAGCAACAAGTGAATGATGCCGGAGTAGTGCGCTGCGAGCTGCATCGCTGCCGCGCCATCTTCCGCCTCTAGAACAGTGTATCCTTGGCGCTGCAAGGCCTCGAGCGAGAGACGGCGGAGGTTGGTTTCGTCTTCTACCAAAAGAATTGTGCCGACCGCTTGCGGCGCTTTCATAAGCCGCAGGCGTTTGGTCGGCAGAGGCCGAGTCGTTTCATCAACCCGTGGCAGATAGATCTTGAACGTAGTTCCACTTCCAACATCGCTATAAACGTAGATGTAGCCGCCGCTCTGTTTGATGATTCCGTAAACGGTGGACAGCCCAAGACCCGTGCCCCGCGTGCCTTTCGTGGTGAAGAACGGTTCAAAGATATGGCTTTGCGTGTCGACGTCCATGCCGTGCCCGGTATCGCCGATGGCCAGCATGACGTATTCCCCGGGCTTGAGTGGTGGATGGTAGCGCGCGTAAGTTTCGTCCAGCGTGACGTTGGCGGTTTCGATGGTCATGCGTCCGCCGCGAGGCATGGCGTCACGCGCGTTCACAGCCAGGTTGAGAATGACCTGCTCGACTTGTCCGGAATCGGCCTTGATGTTGGCGAAGTTCGCGCCCGGAATCATGACCAGCTCAATGTCTTCGCCGATTAAGCGATTCAGCATTTTCAGGTTTTCAGTGACGACGTGATTCAAATCGAGAACTTGCGGAGCCAGCATCTGCTTGCGGCTGAAGGCGAGCAACTGGCGCGTGAGCGCGGTAGCTCGGTCGGCGGCGGTTGCAATTTCGCGAGCCGGGCCGCTGAGCAGCTCGTTGCCGTTGGCACGCTCCATCAGGAATTCGGAATATCCGGAGATGACCATCAGCAGATTGTTGAAGTCGTGCGCAATGCCTCCGGCCAAGCGCCCGATGGCTTCCATCTTCTGAGCCTGACGCAGTTGTTGCTCCAAGGCGCGGCGTTCGGTTACGTCTTCGGTAAAGACTTCGAACACTGTGCCTTCCTGTTCCGCCAGGGCGCGTCCGGAGAGGCGTACAGCGGTCGTGGACCCGTCTTTGCGCATCCAGTCAGCGCCTAGGCCGCGGAATTCCTTGACGGAGAGCAAGTGCTCGGAGAGCTGCGACCATTGATGCGGGTCGGAATAAAGCGTGGACATATTCCGTCCCAACAGTTCGTTGGAACCATAAGCCAGCAGTGCGCCGAAGGCAGGATTGATGTCGAGCAGAGTGCCATCGACACCGATGCGGCAAATCCCGTAGGGAGCGTTGGTGACGAGTGAGCGAAGATTGATTTCCGATTGGCGAAGGCCGTTCTGGGCGGAGCGCAAAGCGGCGTTAAACGAACAAATGAGTAAAGCTACAAACACAAAGAGCGTGAGATGAATAATGGACCGGCGATATTCCGTCTGCGAGTGGACGCCGGTCAGCGAGAACCAGGCGCTGACGAGAACGGCAAACGCGGTTGCAACCAGGCCGGGCTTCCATCCGCCATACCACGCGCTCACCATCACGGCGACGGCGAAGACGACGAGGCGGCTCTCGAAGACGTCGGAAAGCAGCAGCGCAGGGATCAGCGCCAGCATCGTGCTGAGTACAGCCACGAAGTAGCGCAGAGCTGGGGCGCTGGAAGGCGGAACCAGGCGAGTTCGCAAACGAGGGAGTCGCGTTCTCATGCTGGTTTGACTATAGTTCGCTGGGGGCCGCAGCACTAGTTACGGCAGACCAGCAATAGAGGGTGTCCGAAAGGCCAATAGGCCAAGGGACACGACGCCTGCAGATAACTGCGAAGGCAAAGGCATGGTGGAACTCCTACAACGAGGCGCGTATGAGCGGAGTGTAGCAGAAGCGGTGCGGGGCACGGGTTCTAAGTTTCGTGCTTGCGTTAAGGAGGTACCACGGATGAAACTAGCGAAGCGGATTGTGTAAGGGCAATTACCTAGCTTGACGGCAAAATCTACTTCATGAATGTTGGATTGTTTGGCGGGACGTTCGACCCAGTTCATCGCGGACACATGGCGCTGGCGCAAGCGGCAGAGGAAAAATATCGTTTGCGCGAAATTCATTTCGTGCCAGCACATATTCCTCCGCACAAGCAGAAGCAGCCGCTCACGCCATTCACGCATCGCTTCGCCATGTTGGCGCTGGCGACGGAGGGGAAAAAACCCTGGATTCCTTCCTTGTTGGAAGCCCCGCCGGAAGCCGGTGAGGATAAAGATGTTTGCCCCAGCTACTCGATCGATACGATTCGGAAGTTAAAATTCGGTTTAAAAAAGACGGATCAAGTTTTCTTTTTGATCGGCATCGATGCATTTTTGGATATTGCGAAGTGGCATCAAGCGGAAGCGTTGTTTGCGGAGTGTGCGTTCATTGTTGCCAGTCGACCGGGACATTCTCTGGCGGATGTAGCGAACGCCTTGCCAGAGAGACTGCGGCCCAAAAGCCAGGCTACGCAGCCGTTTCAACGGTATCCTGCTAAGGGTGACTTGCTGCTGCCAGGGGTGAAAGTGCATCTGCTAGATGGCGTGCATCAGGCGGTTTCGGCTACTGCGGTTCGCATGGCGGCCACGGCAGGGAAGCCGTTGGGAAAGATGACGAGTCCGGCCATTGCGGAGTACATCAGGAAACAAAATCTATACGGAAAGTAGCGGGCGGGCCCTCGTCGCGAATGCCGACAAGATGGCAGCGCTATCTGGCCGGTTTGTTGGCTACAATAGCGCGAGGGGCTACGAGCGCAGACTCCATCCCCGAATGACGGCCTCCTTAACTTATGAAGAAGAATGAATTGAAGAAAGAAGAATTAAAGCAGCAGATAGCCGAGGCCATGGCGGCTTGCCAGGATAAGAAAGCGGAAAGCGTTTCGGTTCTTGAAATGGAAAAAGAGTCGAACGCTTTTACGGACTATTTCCTCATTTGCAGTGGAATTAATCCGCGGCAGGTGCAGGCCATTGCCGACGAAGTCGAAGGACGCCTGGAAAAGATGGGCCAGCGCGTCACCCACAAAGAAGGCTACAACCAAGCCGAATGGGTGCTCCTCGACTACGTGGATTTTGTGGTGCACATTTTTTCCGAACGCGCGCGGCAGTACTACGATTTGGAACGTCTATGGAAGACGGCGAAGCGCCTGGAGCCTTCGGACTTGAAGAAGGCACCAGCCGCCGCGAAAAAGGCTTCGGCCAAAAAAGCGCCTCCCAAGAAGGCTGTTGCCAAGAAGGCCGCGGCCAAGAAGCCTGTGGTAAAGAAAGCAGCGCTGAAGAAAACTGGCGCCAAGCCTTCCGGCAAATCGGCTGCCCGCAAGAAGAAATAAGTAGGCCCGGCTAAATTCGGCGAAGTTCGTGCTTAAATTGCCAGTGTGAAGCTGAAAGTTGCCTGGATCGGCAAGACGAAGGAAGCGGCGATTCAATCGCTGACGGCCGAGTATTTGAAGCGGCTGACGCGCTACGCTGAAGTAGAGGGCCTAGAGCTACGCGATGAGGCTGCGTTGCTGCAGTTTGCGGCTGGGAAGACTCACGGCAAGCAACGCCACGCACTAGTTTTGCTGGATTCTCGTGGCCGCCAGATGAGTTCCGAAGAGCTGGCCGAATTTCTGCAGGAACAGATGGACCGCGCGACTCCGGTTGTGTTTGCCGTGGGTGCGGCGGATGGATTTTCGCAGGAAGCGCGAAGCTCATCCAGCACTGTGATTTCAATGGGGAAAATGACTCTGGCCCACGAATTGGCGCGAGTTGTGCTCTTGGAGCAGCTGTACCGGAGTTTTACGATTCTTCAGGGCCATCCGTATCATTTAGGCCACTAGTTTCTGCAGGGAAAATGGGCTGTACTTCCGTGCCGGACCGAGCTCTAATCTTGGGTTAGAGTAAAGGGTTGCATTTTGAGGAGATCACTCCATGACAAAAATTGATGAGTTGATTCGCGTAAAGCAGATAGATATTGAACGGCTGCGCCGGGAAATTGCTGCTTTGAAAATGGTAGCCCCGTTGTTGAATGATGACGCGACGGCATCGCGCGCGGCCGACAGCATTTCTGGGACCCCGGCCTTCAACGATATTCAGTAGCGGTCGCATGCCCCCTGTCCAGTAACTTGAACAAACCATGGCGATAAAGCGCTCCGTTCCCCACGGAAGGCGCCTAAACGTTTACAATCGAGGGTCCCCATGGAAGAAACCAAACCCGACTCCAAGCCAGCCGAATCCGGCCCGTCCGAAAGCGGTCCAGCCGAACCCAAGCCCGATGTTCGGCGCGGCCTAATTATCGTGAACACCGGTCCGGGCAAGGGTAAGACCACCGCTGCCATGGGGACCGGGCTGCGCGCGGTCGGCCAAGGCATGAGTGTGCTGATGCTGCAATTCCTGAAAGGCTCCTGGCACTACGGTGAGCTGGACGCGGTGAAAGCTTTCGACGACAAGTTCATCATGAAGCAGATGGGCCGTGGCTTTGTGAAGGTCGGCGCCGAAAAGCCTGACGCCGAAGATGTTCGCATGGTTGAAGCGGCCTGGGCCGAAGCGGAGCAAGCGATCCACTCCGGCCAGTGGGATCTGGTGATTTTGGACGAGATTAACTACGCCATCAGCTATGGCATGTTGGACCCGGCGAAGGTCGCGGAGAGTCTGCAGCGGAAGCCGGAAATGGTGCATGTGATCTTGACGGGACGCAGCGCGCACCCCACAATTGTCGAGATCGCCGATACAGTCACCGAGATGCGGCAGGTGAAGCACGCCTATGAAAAGGGTGTGCTGGCGCAGCGAGGAATCGAATACTGAGAGCGATTTGTAATTTTGTAGTGTGTAATTTGCTAATTTAAGAGCGAAAAACAAATTGCGGTATCGCAAGAGGTAAGGTTTCGAATTACAAAATTACACATTACCAAATCCCACAATTCCTATGGCTTGGTTTAAACGCGATTCGGGCGATGTTGATCCTTCCGGCGAAAAGAAAATTCGCACAGAAGGCCTGTGGGTGAAGTGTGAGCAATGCCGCCAGGTCATTTGGAAAAAAGACATTGAAGAGAATTTCCACTGCTGCCCGAAGTGCGAAAAGCATTTCCGCATCGATGCCCGCACCCGCCTCGCTCAACTGCTGGACGACGGTGCTTACGAGACCGACGACGACAATTTGGTTTCCATCGATCCGCTGAAGTTCGTGGATTTGAAGCCCTATGCATCGCGCCTCACCGCAGCTCGCCGAGACACAGGCCTGAACGATGCCATCATCAATGCCCGCGGCAAGCTAAATGGGCGGCCTGTGATCGTCAGCGCGATGGAGTATTCCTTTATCGGCGGCAGCATGGGGGCCGTGGTCGGCGAGATGATTGCCCGCGCCGTCGAGCGCGCTACTGACACGCGCACGCCATTGATCATCGTCTCCGCTTCGGGCGGTGCGCGCATGATGGAAGGCGTGATCAGCCTAATGCAGTTGGCCAAGATTTCTGCCGTGCTGGCGCGAATGGATGATGCCAAGGTTCCCTATATTTCCATCTTGACCGACCCCACAACGGGCGGCGTGACCGCATCATTCGCAATGCTTGGGGATTTGAATATCGCCGAACCGGGCGCGCTAATTGGCTTTGCCGGCCCACGCGTGATCGAGCAGACGATTCGGCAGAAGCTGCCGCCGGGTTTCCAGCGTGCGGAGTTCTTGCTGGAGCACGGGATGCTCGACGCCGTCGTGCATCGCAAAGAGATAAAACCCTACATCGCGCGAGCCCTGGATTTTATGGTGAAGGCAGCGTAAGAACGGCTCGACTAGCAGCTGAGTATCAAGGGCCTATCTCGAACTGCTACCCTAAACAAGATGTCCAATAGCTCCCAGTCTGCGGCCTACGAATCCGCTGTCGCCAGCATGTACGCGCTAGGACACGAACTCGCCCACCTGCCATCGCAAAAATTCGACTTGGCGCATATGCGGAAGCTGCTTGCCGCACTCGGTAGTCCTGAGGCCAAGTTTCCATCGGTTCTGATCGCCGGCACCAACGGAAAGGGCTCCACCGCCGCCACCCTGGCTTCGATCTTGCAAGCGGCGGGTTATCGCACGGGCTTGTACACTTCTCCGCATCTGGTGCGGATCAACGAACGTATTCGGGTGAATGGCGCGACCATTTCCGATGCGGATTTTGTCGCTCTTCATGACCGCGTCGCGCAAGCTGCGCAGAAGCTCGTGGATGCCGGAGAACTGCCGTGGCATCCGAGTTTCTTCGAGATGATCACGGCCATCGCGTTCCAGCATTTCGCCGCAACGCCCGTAGAAATTGCCGTGCTTGAAGTCGGCATGGGAGGCAGGCTCGACGCCACGAACGTGGTCGAGCCGCTGGTTAGCGTGATTGCCGACGTAGCGCTCGATCATCAAAAGTATTTAGGCGACACGTTGGCGGAAATCGCGCGAGAGAAAGCTGGGATCATTCGTCCCGGAGGCGTAGCTGTCCTACTTCCACAAATGGCCGAAGCCAACGACGCTCTCGGTCACGCGATTGTGGAACGAAGCGCGCGCGGCGTGAATGCCACTCCCTATGTGCCGCCAATCTCGCCAGGTGCCGCGCAGTTGCGTATGGCAAATAACGAGTATTCAATTGGCCAAGAAAAACGTTACGGACAGGAATACCACTTGCAGGTTTTCGGCCAAGAGATTCTGGTGCAAACGCCGCTGATCGGAAGGCATCAGCTGCGCAATGTAGCGCTGGCGATTGCAGCCGCGGACGAAATGACCAGGCAGGGATTCAAGATTAGCGCTAGCGACGTCGAGCGCGGTATTCGGGAAACGCGCTGGCCGGGCCGCCTGCAAAAAGTAGTCGCAAATCGTGTCGAGTTCTTGCTCGATGTTGCGCACAATCCCGCGGGCGCATGGGCGCTGCGGGCGGCGCTTTCTGAATTGCATGAAGACCGCCCCCTGACATTCGTTTTCGGAGCCATGCGCGACAAAGCCATTAGCGAAATGGCGGAAATCCTGTTTCCGTTAGCCGACAGGGTCGTCCTGGCACCGGCTGATAATCCGCGTTCAGCGTCGCCTACGGAGATTCGTGCAGCCGCAGGACGTGTTGCCGTCGAGTTCGAAGATGCAGCGGATGTCAATCAAGCTCTGCAACGCGCACGCGAAATTACTCCAGCAAACGGTTTGGTGGTTGTGACGGGCTCAATTTACATTGTTGGAGAAGCCATGCGCGCGCTCGGGGTGCGCATCGAACAGGAAAGCCTTGCCTAACGCCAACATTTCTGCGAATCCAGAGGTCGAGAGCAAAGTGCAGAAGCCTGCTTCCGTTCCGCAGACGAACGCGTCCGCGGTTGAAGACCGTGAAAGAAAATACGACTGGCTCAGCCGTTTCCGTTCTTACTTTATCTACGATCCGCTGATCTGGGCCTACACCCTCATTCTTGGAGTGATCTCGCTAACCTGTTCATTTTTTGATCGCGACGGCCGTATTCAACACAACTTCGCCCGCCTGTGGTCGTGGCTGATCATGAACACGATTTGGTCGCCGGTGAAGGTTTCTGGTTTGGACAAAATTGACACGATGAAGCCGATGGTCTATGCCGTCAATCACTCGTCGGCGCTGGATATTCCAGTGCTGTACGTCAATCTTCCATTCCATTTTCGGATCATTTTCAAGAAAGAATTGCTCAGCTACCCCTTTGTGGGATGGCACTTGAAGCGATCGGGACAAATCTGCATTGACCAGCAGAACCCGATGGCGTCCATCAGTACGATTCGCTCGGGACTCAAGACGCTGAAATCTGGCATGCCGCTGGTCGTGTTCCCAGAAGGTGGTCGCACGCCGACGAAAGACCTGTTGCCTTTCTTGCCCGGCGCATTTTTTCTCGCTATCAAATCCGGTGTCGATGTCGTACCCATCGCACTCGTCGGCATGTACGAATTGCTGCCCATGAATACGTTCCACATCAAGAGCCGCCCGCTGGAGATGCGCGTCGGTACTCCAATCCCGACCACAGACTACACGCTGCGAACCATGGGCCAGCTAGCGGCACGTGTGCAGGCAGCAGTGGATGAGTTGCGCAAGCAAACGCCCACCGAAATCACGTAGCCACAGGCGCCTCGCCTGTGCCCTCTTAGGCGAAAACCTAAAAGCAGATTCCTCAGGATGAACCTCCTCGGAATGACAATATTGAAAAGAGATTCTTCGCTCCCCTTAAGTTTGACCCTCGCAACCCGCTCCTTTAGACTCAAAAGGTCCCCAGAAAATTTCACTTATGACCATTCAAATCAAGCTGCCCGATGGCAGTTCCAAAGAGTTCCCGAAGGGCGCTACGGCGCTCGATGTGGCGAAATCCATTAGTCCACGACTGGCCGATGCCGCACTCGCAGCCAAGTCGAATGGCGACTTGATCGATCTCACCCGTCCCCTCGAGTCCGATACCGAACTCCGCATTCTCACCGAGAAAGATCCCGAAGCCCTCGGCGTCTTCCGGCATTCTTCCGCGCACTTGCTGGCGGCGGCGGTGCTGGAGTTGTTTCCAGAAACGAAACTTGGCCACGGGCCGGCAACGGAGGAAGGCTTCTTCTACGATTTTTACCGACCGACCCCTTTCACTCCCGACGATCTCCTCGAAATCGAAAAGAAGATGCAGGAACTCGTCGAGCAGAACCTCCCCTATGCGCGTGAATTTCTGCCCCGCACCGAAGGCTTGGAGAAGTTCAAAGCTGAAGGCGACTTCATGAAGTGCCATTTCATCGAGCAATTCACCAAGCCCGATGAAACGATTTCTATTTATAAGACCGGCAAATTCACGGACTTCTGCCGTGGCCCGCACATTCCCGCGACCGGGCGCATCAAGGCTTTCAAGCTGACCAACCTTTCCGGCGCCTACTGGCTGGGAGACGAAAAGAACCAGCAGTTGCAGCGCATCTACGGAACGTCCTTCTACTCCAAGAAAGATCTTGAATCTTATCTCCGCAATATTGAAGAAGCCAAGAAGCGCGACCACCGCGTGATTGGCAAGCAGCTGGATTTGTTCTCGATTCAGGAACTCGCCGGGCCGGGCCTGATTTTCTGGCATCCCAAGGGCGGCATCATCCGCAAAGAGATGGAAGACTGGATGCGGGAGGAATATCTCAAGCGGGGATACTCGCTCGTCCATACGCCGCACGTAGCCCGACGCCAACTCTGGCAGACCAGCGGCCACGAGGGCTACTACTCGCAGAATATGTTTGACGTCATGGAGCTGGACGATGCCGAATACCGCATGAAACCCATGAATTGCCCGTTCCATATTCTCATCTACAAAGACACGTTGCGGTCGTACCGCGACTTGCCGGTGCGCCTGGGAGAACTCGGCACGGTCTATCGCTACGAACGTTCGGGCGTGATGCACGGCCTCCTGCGCGTACGTGGCTTTACCCAGGACGACGCGCACATTTTTTGCACGCCCTCGCAGATTGAAGACGAGATCGTCGGATGCATTGATTTTGCCGTGGCGACGCTCAACACGTTCGGCTTCGAGAAATTTCAGGTCGAGTTGTCGACGTGGAATCCCGACGACCGCAAGAACTTTCTCGGCACCGACGAACAGTGGGCACTGGCGAACGGGTCGCTGGAGAACGCCCTCAAACGGAAAAACATCGAATACAAAACAATTCCGGGCGAAGCGGCTTTCTACGGCCCAAAAATTGACGTCAAGCTCGTCGATGCGATTGGTCGGCTGTGGCAGCTCTCCACCGTGCAATTCGACTTCAGTCTGCCGCAAAGATTTGATTTGGAATACGTCGGAGAAGATGGGCAACGCCACCAGCCGCTCATGGTGCACCGCGCTCTTTACGGATCGATTGAACGCTTCTTCGGCGTCCTGATCGAGCACTATGCAGGAGCGTTCCCGGTGTGGCTATCCCCCGTGCAGACGGTAGTCATTCCAATTAGCGAACGCCATATCGAATACGGCCAGAAGGTAGCGGACGCATTGAAGGCCATTGGCGCCCGCGTAGCAGTGGACGGCCGCAACGAAAAAATGAACTCCAAGATCCGCGAACACTCCATGCAGAAAGTGCCCTTCCTGCTAGTGGTTGGCGACAAAGAAGCCGAAGTAGGCAAGGTCAACGTTCGCACCCGTGGCAAAGAGAAGACGGAAGATGTTGATCTCGGCAATTTTGTGGAACGCCTGAAAACACTGATCGCAGAGAAGAAATCAGGGCTGGATTAAGTCACTTGTTGACGCGCGATCTGAGGGCTGAATGGTTCGTATTGAGTTGAAGACCCAAATCGCTGCGCCAATGGGGCGCTGTTTCGATCTGGCCCGCAGCATTGATGTCCACATGGCTTCGACCAATCAGACGGGCGAGCAAGCAATTGCTGGGGTTACGAGCGGTCTGATCGGTGCAGGAGAGACGGTCACTTGGCGAGGTCGCCATTTTGGCTTTATGGTAAAGCATACGAGCCGAATAACCGCATTTACTTTTCCAAGCCATTTTCAGGATTCCATGGTGCGCGGAATGTTCCAGCGATTTAGCCATGATCATTATTTCGAAACGAAAAACGACCTAACCGTGATGTCCGACGTCATGGAGTTTCAGGCGCCGTTTGGATTCGTTGGCAGGCTTGCCGAGAAAATGGCGCTTCGTGAACATCTGCGTTCGTTGCTTGAAAAGCGCAACTACTGCATTAAGCGAGTCGCGGAATCGGACGAGTGGAAGAAGTATCTTCCTTTACGCTGACGCCTTTGCGGGCTTCGCTACCAGGGCGTCACCTTCCGCATTCCGATACCCAAAGAACTGCCGCCGCTTGATCATTTCCGCAATCTCCGGCGGCACCATATTTTCCCACTCGGCGTCGTTGTTCTTGATCCGCTGCAGCACGTCCCGCGAAAAAATATGTAGGATGCTTTCGTCAAAGTTGCCCAGTTGCTTGATGCGACCGCGGTCCACCAGATGACGAAATAGACTGCGCAGGTTGGCGGGGATCTTCACGTTGTCCGCCGTGTTCAGCAGCCCCGTGGCTGGATCCCGCAACGGGTACACGTAGATTCGCAGGTCTTTGGTAAAGAGCTTGCCAAAGGCTTCCAGAATGCCGCCCTCAAGTTTTGTGTAGTAATCCTCCTTAAACAGTTCGGCCAAACTGCCAAGCCCCATCGTCACGGCAATCGGCATCGTTGTGAAGCGCGCGAGGTAGGCGGCCAGCCGGTAATATTCGAAATAATCTGAGATCAGAACCGTCTTTCCCGCAGCCGCCAACATATCGGCACGCGCCAGAAAATCACTCAAATCCACCGCCCCGCTGGAGAGTAGGTTGCGCATCGTAATCTCCATCAGCTCCACAACCTGGTCGCTTTTGTTGCCACCTGCCTTGCCGCTCAGTCGATCTTCGGAGCTTGCCTCAGGATCAACCTCAGGCTCCGCGGCAAAGCGCTCGTGAGCGCACCGGATCATATCGAGATTCACCTTGGTTACCGGACGGAAACTGCCACGCTCGACCAGAATTGGCCGCTTGCGCAGCACTTCCGATGCCTGCAGTACCTCCCCGCCAGGGCCGAACATAGCTGCGCCGCACAGGCCCAGCTGCACTAACTTCAAGCTCATCACGCGGTTGTCGACATGTCGAAACTCGATCCCCGAATATTCAATCATGTCGATTTCGATTCGTTCTGTAGAGAGGTTGTCAAGCAGCGACTCGAGCATCGCCTCCGCCTGATGATGAAGAAAGAACGCCGCGTAAAGCAAATTGACGCCGACAATCCCCAAGGCTTCCTGCTGCAGGCCGTTTTCGTGGTCCAGCATGTGGACGTGCATCAAAATCTGGCTATCTTCATCGCGCGGGTGGGCTTGGTACTTCACGCCCATCCATCCGTGGCAATCGTTGGTGCCAGCAAAATTGCGGGCTGAAACCGTGTCGGCAAAAGCGAAGAAGGCAGTTTGGTCGCCGCGGGTTGCGCGTAGCCTTTCCAGATTCAAACGATGTTCGTGGTCGAGCATCGACTGCAAACGCTCCCGGGAAACATAACGCTTGCACCGGCCATAAATGGCATCGCTGACAGCCATGTCATAGGCAGACATGGACTTAGAGATAGTCCCCGCTGCGCCGCCAACCTTAAAAAACCAGCGCGCAACTTCCTGCCCCGCGCCAATTTCAGCAAAGGAGCCGTAACGGGCTGGATTCAGGTTGATCTTGAGCGCTTTTTGGCTGGTGTCTAGCTTCGGTCGGTTCTCGTCCATAAAGACGCCTTCCAAGGTCGTCTGCAGGGATTATCGGCGGCTGGCTGCGAAACTTTGAGGGGATTGAGACTTTCGGTCAACGTGATTTCAGCGATGGATACGCCTCAGCGCCGCGAGTTGTAAGATTGTTGTTTGCAGAGACTTACCCAGAGCGTCCTAACTCACATTCGGGAGAAGCGATTTCTCCGCCCCGGTGATCGCCTGGGTGTTGCTGTTTCCGGCGGCGCGGATTCAGTCTCGCTGCTGCGCCTGATGCTGGAATTGCGTGGCGAGCTTGGAGTCGTCCTTTCCGCTGTTCACTTCAACCACCTGCTTCGGGGAGATGAATCAGAAAGCGACGAGAAGTTTGTCCGCGATCTCGCGACCGAGCATGGTCTGGAGTTCCATAGCGCTCAAGGAGATGTAGCTAAACGCGCTGCAGAACGTTCCCTTAGCATCGAGGCGGCAGCCCGGGAGGCTCGCTATGAGTTTTTCTGGTCACTGCTGGAAGGCGGGCGTTTGAACAAGATCGCCACAGCCCACACATTGGACGACCAGGCGGAAACGGTCCTACTGCGACTGATCCGCGGGACGGGAACGCGCGGATTGGGCGGCATTCAGCCGATCTTGCTAAGTCCGGCGCGAGGTGCGGTGCGTGGCAAAGAGTCCACGGGGGTGATCCTCCGGCCGTTGTTGCAAGTGCGCCGAAAGGAAGTCGAAGGCTATCTGACAGCTATTGGGCAGACTTGGCGAGAAGACTCCAGCAACGCCGACCTTCACCACACTCGCAACCGCGTCCGTAAGAAGCTGATGCCGCTCCTGGAGCAGGAATTCAATCCTGCAATTGCCGAACGGCTGGCCGATTTCACCGAAATCGCGCGGGCCGAGGAAAGCTGGTGGGAGCGCGACCTTCCTCGGCATCTGCCGCTGCAGTGGGAGACTCTGGCGCAGCATCCGCTGGCGCTCCAGCGTCGGCTGGTACGACATGCAGCCGCGGAGTTAGGACTTCAGCTGGAATTCCGGCAAATCGAAGAGATTCTTGCGGTCGCGGAGGGCGGCGGCGGCGCGCCCAACGCCTGCAATTTGCCGGAGGGCTGGACGTTTGCCAGACAGGGGAAAGATTTCCGCTTCCTTCCGCCAGCGTCGCCAAGGGAGCACGAGGCGACGAGCTTCGATGACCTCCATCTGCCAGTACCTGGGCACGTCATGGTCCCCGGGGCCGATCCCGCGACGAGGGTTGTGTTCGAGGCGCGCAAAATCCTGCTGGCAAATCCTCCGGCAGGATATAATCCCGATCACTTGTATGCGCCACAAGCGTTGCCCGATCAACTACTGGTTCGGACTTGGCGGCCCGGCGACCGTTATTGGCCAGCCCATACAAAAGCTGAGAAAAAACTGAAAGAATTGTTTCAGGCCAAGCGGATCGCTGCTGATTCGCGCGCCGATTGGCCGGTAATGGTGGATGTGAAGCAAGATGCGGGCGAAGAGTTGGTTTGGGTACGGGGTTTTGCGGCTCCGGCTCATCTGAGGCCGCGACCCGGCGATCGAGAAGCAATCTTGATTCGGGAGCAAACGGTTCCGCAGTCTACGATTTGAGAGTGGACAATTTTGGACGAAAATTATAGGAGCACTGCCAAGAATGGCGAACGAAACAGGGCCGGGGAAGGTACGTCAGGTGATTTCCGCCGAGCAGATTCAGAAGCGCGTTCGCGAAATGGCGCGCCAAATCTCCGACGACTACCAGGGGAAGAGCTTGCACGCCTTGGCTGTGCTGGAGAACGGTTTCGTGTTCATGGCGGACTTGATTCGCGCCTTGGAGATGCCGCTGATTTGCCAGTTCATCAAGCCCCAATACTTGCAGAAACAGGACGGCGATTCTCGCATGCTGGAGATTTTTTTCAGCCATGAGCTGGACATGAAAGATCAGCACGTCCTGCTGGTGGAAGGCGTTCTGCACTCAGGAGTTACATCTGAGTTCCTGATGAGCGATTTTCGCGGTCGAGGGGCCGCCTCGGTCAAGTTGGCGACCCTTTTGGACCGCCAGAGTGCGCGCCGGGTGGCGCTGCAACCGGACTATTTCGGCTATCTGGTGGATGAGCATTTTTTTGTCGGTTATGGCATGGCGTCCCCCGAGCAGCACCATCGCAACCTGCCGTATCTGGGTGCCTGGCAAGAATAGGGTTGCTGGCCGCGCACTGCGAGGCATTGGCGGTCTGCTTCAAACTCCACGCAAATCCGTGACGTAAGTCACGGGCCTGCATTGGGGTAATTCCTGACCGGAGCGAGTACAATGGCAACACAGCTGGAGCATCTTCTTGGGATCGAATCGGGCTCCGCTGGCATCTAACAGTTTGATACCGCAACCATAAGGTTTGAGACACCGCCTTCGGGCGGCCAGCTTTTCTTAGGAGTTGTTCGTGAATTCAACAGCCAAGACGGTTCTGTTTTGGGTATTGGTTATCGCCTCCGCCGGAGTCTTGTGGACGGTTGTCCAGAACGGCAAAAACCAGCGTCCCGACAAGGAAGTCAGCTTCTCGCAGTTCATGACCGATGCGAACCAAGGCAAGGTTGCCGAGGTCACCGTCAACGGTCAGGAAGTACGCGGAAAGTATGCTGACAAGTCCGCTTTCCACACCACTGCGCCAGACAAAGACCCGACGATGTACAAGCAGCTGTTGGACAAGGGCGTAAGCGTCAATGTTAAGGATCTGGCGGCTGGCAGCTGGTCCACCTGGCTACCGACGCTGGCTCCGTTCGTCTTGTTGGCGGCGTTTTGGTTCTTCATGATTCGCCAGATGCAGATGGGTGGCAATAAGGCGCTGTCGTTCGGCAAAAGCCGGGCGCGCCTGCTCTCCATGCAGCAGAAGAAGATTACGTTCAAAGATGTGGCGGGCGTGGACGAAGCCAAAGAAGAGCTCAAGGAAATTATCGAATTCCTCCGCGAGGCGCAAAAGTACCAGAAGCTGGGCGGACGCATTCCCAAGGGCGTACTGCTGGTTGGCAGCCCTGGAACGGGTAAGACTTTGCTCGCCCGCGCGGTTGCCGGCGAAGCGAATGTTCCGTTCTTCTCCATCTCCGGTTCGGACTTCGTGGAAATGTTTGTTGGCGTAGGCGCGAGCCGCGTGCGCGATTTGTTTGAGCAGGGCAAGAAGAACGCGCCTTGCATTATCTTCATCGACGAAATTGACGCCGTTGGACGTCACCGCGGAGCTGGCCTTGGTGGTGGGCACGATGAACGTGAACAGACTTTGAATCAGCTGTTGGTCGAGATGGACGGCTTCGAATCGAACGAAGGCGTCATTCTGATGGCGGCAACGAATCGTCCTGACGTTCTTGATCCAGCGTTGCTGCGTCCCGGTCGTTTTGACCGTCGCGTAGTCGTTAGTCTGCCCGATGTGCGTGGGCGTGAAGAGATTCTCGCGGTACACACGCGCAAGATTCCTCTCGCCGATGACGTGAATCTTGGCGTGCTGGCTCGCGGCTGCCCGGGTTTTTCCGGAGCGGACATCGCGAATTTGGTGAATGAAGCGGCATTGATGGCCGCTCGCCACAATCGCAAGTCCGTCCTGCAATTCGACTTCGAAGTAGCCAAAGACAAGGTCATGATGGGTGTGGAGCGGAAGTCGATGATCCTCTCCGATGCCGAAAAGCGAAACACCGCCTACCACGAGGCGGGACATGCACTGGTAGCGGCGAAGCTGCCGCATTCTGACCCCGTACACAAAGTCACCATCATTCCTCGCGGAATGGCGCTCGGGCTGACGATGCAGTTGCCATTGGACGACCGTCACAATTACTACAAGGAATACTTGCAGACGCGCATTGCGATCCTGATGGGCGGGCGTTTGGCGGAAGAAATCTTCCTGCACCAGATGAGCGCTGGTGCTGGCAACGATCTGGAACGCGCCACCGAACTCGCTCGCAAGATGGTTTGCGAATGGGGTATGAGTGGGCTGGGACCTCTGACTTTCGGCAAGAAGGAAGAGCAAATTTTCCTGGGCCGCGAAATCGCACAACATCGCGATTACAGCGAAGCCACCGCCGTGAAGATTGACGAGGAAGTAAAAAATCTGATCACGATCGGCTACGAACAAGCGAAGACTGTTCTCAATGAGAACACGGAATTTCTGGAACGCATCGCGCAAGCGTTGATCGAGCGCGAAGTTCTGGATGCTTCGGACATCATGCTCATCATCGAAGGCAAAGACCTTCCGGCATGGCCCGCGCCCACACCGAAAGATGATGGCTTGCAGCAAGTGATCAAACCCGACCACGCAAGGGTGCCCGCTAAGGGCGGAGAGCGGCCGGCGACGGCGTAGTTCCTGGTTCGCGGCAAAATCAAGGGCGGTCTCAATGAGGCCGCCTTTTGACTTTGAGGCAAATGGATTGTCGTAGACTGGGGCCTCCAGGAGAACGCCATTGGCTAAAACTGCAACCTCGCTGAGCGACACTCACGCTGAATTCATCCGCTCTCAAAATATGTTCTTCGTGGGAACGGCGCCCGTCGGCGCTCGGGGCCACATTAACGTTTCCCCTAAAGGCATGGATACGTTCCGCATCCTCAACCCCACAGCTATCGCTTATCTGGATCTTACTGGCAGCGGCGTGGAAACCATCGCGCACCTTCGGGAAAACGGGCGCATTGTTATCATGTTCTGCGCTTTCCAAGGGCCACCGAACATTCTCCGGCTTTATGGCCGAGGCCGTTCGGTCAAGCCTGAAGACGTGGAATTTCCGAGCTTGCAAGAATAATTTCCCGTTTTCGCCAGTACGCGCTCAATCATCGTTGTCGACATCTCACGCGTCTCCGCCTCCTGCGGTTACGGAGTTCCTCTTATGCAACATGAGGGTGAACGGCCCCAGCTTCAGGCCTGGGTCAGCAAGAAGGGGCCAGATGGCCTGAGAGCATATCGTCAGGAAGAGAATCGTCAAAGCATTGACGGTTTGCCCGGTCTCGACTGACCGGGGCTGGCTTCATCTATACAATTTGTCATTCTTCGCTTCGCTCAGCATGACAAACTGGAGGGTGGCATGTATGAAACACACCCTTGCGGTTGGGAGCATCTGTGTGAAAAGTGTTTCTGCAGCGCTAGGACATGACAGAAACCAGCGACTTGCCTTCCGACAGAACCTCGCCAATCTCGACGACCGGAATGCCAGCGTCTCGCAGCGCTGTTCTAAGCCGGTCCGCATCCTGCGAGGCCACCGAAATCAGCAACCCGCCCGCCGTCTGAGGGTCGAAGAGCAGCGTTTTCAGCTCTTCGATCACGCCCGCCTCGTAAGTTACGACACACTCGGCGAACTCTCGATTGGCCTTCAATCCGGCAGGAATGTATCCCGCCCGAATGCACTCCCGCGCGCCTTCCAGAAGTGGTATCGCGTTAGCATGGATCTTCAAACTTACCTTCGAAGCCAGCGCCATCTCCCGCGCATGGCCGATTAGCCCGAAGCCTGTCACGTCGGTAAGTGAGTGGACAGCGAAGTTGCCTGTGCCAATAATTACTTCCGCAGCAATCTTATTGAGCGTCGTCATCGAAGCAGCTGCCGCGTCCATCCACGCAGGCAACGCAGTACCTCTCTTCACCGCCGTCGAGATCACGCCTGTGCCGAGGGCTTTCGTGAACAGCAAGCGGTCTCCTGCCTGCGCGCCACCGTTGGTCAGTATTTTCTTCGGATTGACAATCCCCGTAACTGCGTAACCAAACTTAATTTCTTCGTCGCGGATGCTATGTCCGCCGACGACCGTACACCCCGCTTCGATCATCTTCGAGAGGCCGCCGGCCAGAATTCGTTCCAAAATCGCCAGATCTTCTTTCTCCGGGAAGCACACCATGGCCAGTGCCGTCAAAGGCCGTCCACCCATGGCGTAAACATCACTCAGCGCATTCGTGGCCGCAATCTGGCCGAATGTATAAGGGTCATCGACAATCGGAGTAAAAAAATCGACTGTCTGCACCAGAGCCATATCGGGCGTGAGTAGATACACGCCCGCGTCGTCGGCGTGATCGAAGCCAACTAGAACGTTCGGGTCCTGTTGCCGGGCTAATTTCCCAAGCACCGTGTCCAGCACCGCCGGACTCAGCTTGGACGCTCAACCCGCCGCTTTCACTTTTTCGGTGAGGCGTACTTTCTTCGTGTCCGACATAGCTTTGATTCTAAATGGAAGAAGCTCGTGTGGCAGCGGAGCTTTGCTCCGCTGTGCATTTGATTTCGTAGCGCTGCCGTCCCGGCGGCAGTCCGGGGGGCATCCCGCCCGCCGTTGCATATCTTTGAATCATCCCTGCGAGGGCGAGACGCCCTCGCGACAGCCGGCAAGATGCCAGCGCTACACGTTCTACTTCGTCGCGACCCGTAGTACTCGAATTTCCGGAAAATTCTGGTTCCATTGAATCGAGATGTGCTCGAAGATCAAACGGAATTGCGCCGACTCCCCGGGGCCAAGCGGCGCGGCGGAGAGTTCTACCGCATCGTCGTAAACACCGTTGTGCTTCATCACGCGCAGCGACGATTGTTCTTTTTGCGCCACCTCATTCATGGAATTGAGAAATGTAGTTTCCACCAGTGCGCCCGCAACGGTCTTACTTCCAGCGTTGGTCACCTTGCCGTCAATGTAGGTGACAGTCCCGCCAGCCATGTTTTCAGCGCGGCTCATTTTGATGTCGCTGATTTGCAGGCGTGAGGCGTAAGCATCGGGCGTGGTGGGCTGCGGCGCATGATTTCCGCGGGCAAGCAAAAAGATTCCGCCGACAATCAACGCAACAATCGCAGCCCCGATGGCGAAGATGCGTCCCATGGAGTTGCCAGGTTGCGGCGGAGCGGTCGGAGAGAGCGTGTCCATCGAAACGGTGTCCATCGAAGCGGAATCCACCAAAAGAGATGGTTTAATTTTTACTACTCGCCGCCGACCGTCAGGCCATCGATGCGAAGAGTGGGCGCGGCCACAGATCCCCGAAATTCCAGGTCGTTGCCAATTTCGGTGATGTTGAAAAACATCTCTTTGAGATTGCCGCCCACCGTAATTTCTTCCACGGGATAGGTCAGTTCGCCGCCGGAAATCCAGAGTCCACCTGCGCCGCGCGAATAGTCGCCGGTGACAAGATTTGCGCCGTGGCCGAGAAATTCCGTGACGTAGAGTCCGTCTTGAATGCCCGCGATAATCTCTTTTGGGGATTTCGTGCCCTGCTGCAAGAAGTAATTTCCCGGCCCAATGCCAGGGGTTCCAGCAAGGCCGCGTGAGGCGTTCGCCGTGGTCGTCATGCCCAACTTGCGTGCGGTGTAACTGTTGAGAAGATACGATTGCAGAACGCCATTCTCAATGACCACCGTGCGGCGTGTGGGGATACCTTCGCCATCGAAGGGGCTGCTACCGAAACCGCCGACAATCGTGCCGTCGTCGATGACGGTGACGTTGTCCCCCGCAATCTTTTCGCCCAGCTTGCCCGCTAAGAAAGAGGCGCCCCGGTAGACAGAATCTCCGTTTACACCTTCAAAAATGTGATCAAGAATCGAACGCGAAACCAATGGATCGAACACCACCGGCACCCGCGCCGTCTTTACCTTGCGTGCTCCCAGGCGCCGTAGGCTCCGTTGAGCCGCGATCTTGCCGACATGCTCGGGAGACTCCAGCGCCTTCAAGCTACGCGACATGTGGTACCAGTAATCGCGCTGCATAGCTCCATCTTCGGATTGCGCGATAGGCACAGCCACAACCGAACAATAGGACCGTCGATACTCGCCGAGAAACCCCAGGGAATTGGCCAGAATCTTGTGACTGGTGGCGGCGTCAAACGACCCACCTTCCGAATTCTTAATGCGAGGATCGTAATCGAGCGCTGCTTTTTCCGCTCGCCGCGCATAGTCAATGCGTTCGGCACCAGGCAGCGAATAAACATCGGAATGGAACAACTTGAGATCGCCCGGCAAGGCGCCAAACAACGCTGCATCCGGCAAGCCCGAGTGCGGGTCTTCCGAAGTGATCTTCGCCAGCACCAGTGCGGAGCTGACCAGCTTCTCAATTCCATTTAAAGAAAAATCACTGGTGTAAGTGCTGGCGGCACGCTGGCCAAAAAAGACGCGAACTCCCAAAGCGCGCGACCCAGCTTCTTTGAGTGTCTCGACTTCGCCAAGGCGAACCACGGTGGAGAACTCGTCGCCCTCTTGAATGACGGCTTCGGCAGCGGTTGCGCCGCCCGCCATCGCGCGACGAACTACGTCGGCGGCAAGTTCCTTAAGGTCAGTTTCGAGCTGCGAGGTTCTGGTTTCAAGTTGAGCTTCAGGCATAGATACTTCTTCATCGCTAAGACACTCAGAAAAACTTTACTGCATGAACCCGCCGCCCTCGCGCCGCGCGGTTCCACCGACGGTTAGGCGATCTACTTTTATAGTTGGAATCCCCACCCCGACCGGTACCGACTGCCCATCCTTGCCGCAGGTGCCCACGCCCTCGTCGAGCTGCAAGTCGTTTCCAACCATGGAAACGCGCGTCAGCACATCGGGCCCGTTGCCAATCAGCGTTGCCCCACGCAGTGGAGCCGTGATCTTGCCGTCTTCAATCAGATACGCCTCGGAGGCCGAGAACACAAACTTGCCGTTCGTGATATCGACCTGTCCGCCGCCAAAGTTGACGGCATACATTCCGCGCTTCACCGATTTCAAAATGTCTTCCGGGTTATCTTCCCCGGAGAGCATATAAGTATTCGTCATGCGTGGCATGGGAATGTGTTCGTAACTCTCCCGCCGTCCGTTACCGGTGTCGGGCAATCCGGTCAGGCGCGAGGAAAGCTTGTCGCTCAAGTAATTCTTCAGAATTCCTTTTTCGATCAGCACAGTATTTTGCGTCGGCTGGCCTTCATCGTCGAAATTCAGCGACCCGCGCCGCCACGGCATAGTTCCGTTATCAACAATTGTGCATTTGTCGCTGGCCACGCGCTTTCCGAGCAGACCCGCAAACGCAGAAGTCTTCTTGCGATTGAAGTCCGCTTCGAGGCCATGTCCGATGGCCTCATGCAGCAGCACTCCTGGCCATCCGGGGCCGAGCACCACTTCCATATCGCCCGCCGGAGCTTCGCGAGCATCCAATTGCAGAACAGCCTGCCGCGCCGATTCCTTGGCGAAATGCTCAGGCGACTTGTCTCCCGAGAAAAAGTCCAGCGCCACTCGACCACCGCCGCCGTGGCTGCCGCGCGCGGAATTCGTTTCCGTCTTCGCGATGCATCCCACGTTGAAGCGAGCTAGCGGTTGCGAATCTTCTGCAAACGTCCCATCCGAGCCCACAATCAGAATCCTGCGCAACTCATCGCCGTAGCTAATGCGGACTTCCTTAATCCGGGAATCGTAAGCGCGGGCAGCCACATCTGCGCGTTGCAGCAAAGCTACCTTCGCCGTGATTTCCGCATCCACCGAGGCCAGCGCAATCGGATACAAGCTGCGGTGTGGTTTCTCCTTGAATGCGGCAACTGTTTCTTTTGTGGAACCGCTGGCAATCAATGCCGCCGTTTTCGCCGCATGCAACAGCCGCTCGGGAGAAAGATTGTCAGTATATGCATAACCCGTGCGCTCGCCCGAAAGCACACGCACACCGCAGCCCGCCGAAATTCCCTGCGATGCCGACTTCACCAGCGACTCGTCCATGCTGAGCGAAGTCGAAGTCTGATACTCAAAATAAAGATCGGCATAGTCGCCGCCCGCCGACAGAGCCGCTGCCAGATAGCGCTCCAAATCGCGGTGCGTCAATCCGTACTGATCGAAGAAGAATTTTTGCTTGTCCACCGTTTGAATATTCATAAATAGAGTTTCCTGAAGCCGGAGCCAGTCCGCAGCTGGATGGATGCTGTCCGTTGGATGCTCGCAGGGCGCACCACGGATCAAAGCAGGCCTCTAATTATCCCACATGCAGTAGCGCCGGAAGGTGACCCATTTCAGGTACGAAAGTCGCCGAAGTAACTTAGCCGGAACCCTCTAGCTCCCTTCGAGGACTTGAACCTGGAGCGCGTAGCCCTGAGCATGGGTAGACAAGCTAAGAATCCAAGGAGTTCCAGCCTGATCGCCGCAGAAGCCCTGACCCGCACCATCGGAGACTACCTCGCCGGCTCGCGCAATGCGATCGTGCTGGAGGATGGCGCCGCCATCTTTGACCTTACGCGCTCGAAATATTCTCTTTCCGGCGAGCATGGCAAGTGCCTGCTCCACCTTTGGTCGGATGAGCGCAACGCCGTCCGTCGCGTGATCGAGGCGGAAGAAAGAAGAGGCTCGCTGCAGCTCACCGTGCAGCGCATGGGTCAGCCACGCCCCACAAAGCTTGAAATATGCCGTAACCAGGATTCGCGCACGCCCGCCGCCAGAAAAGCCGTTCGCGCCGCGTATCAAGGCAAGCTGCAGCGCGTGTTGGAAAGACAGTTCGTCGGCTTTCACGTCACGCACATCACGTCGGGCGCCGACCTGGAACGCTCGTTCGGCCCAGTCTATGCGCGAGGGTTGCTGCGCCGAGGCCAGTCCGCTTTTGCGGTTTTCGGCGTGAATGCCCAGGAAGCTCAGTCCTCCATTGATGCTTCGCTGACCTCCGCCATCTTATGGCTCGATGTCTGCCGCCAATCGCACGTGAGCAAGACTCATGTTGAGGGCGTGAAACTCTTCGTTCCCGCTGGAACCGCCGCCCTCGTCCGCGCTCGCATGTCGCAACTCAATCCCGTCGCCGCAAAGTGGCAGCTGCACGAAGTCAACGAGCTGGAAGAAACCATCCACGAACTCGACTGCTCCGACCGTGGCA
The DNA here is from genome assembly GCA_025352065.1 of Acidobacteriaceae bacterium. Classification (GTDB taxonomy): domain Bacteria; phylum Acidobacteriota; class Terriglobia; order Terriglobales; family Acidobacteriaceae; genus JANXUC01. The sequence continues at coordinate 77,373 of JANXUC010000090.1, forward strand.
ATATCGAAACTCGACTCGTCCGTTGCACCGACGAAGATGCCGCACACGAGCGCTTTGCTGCAGCCCGGGCGGCGATTCGGGAAATCATTCCAGAAGCGGAAGCCACAATCCTTTCCGCCGGCGAGATGGCCTTCCGCTGCCACGGCCTCGAATTCGCCCGCGCCCGCTGGGGTCCCGATGAACTTTCATTCCGCAACCGCGTTGAAATTGTTTTTGGTGTCGGCGCAGAAGAGACAGTTCTTACGGAAGAAAACCATCCGCGTTTCCTTCGCGGCATTCACGAGATCGCCGAAGTCCGCCACGCCGAAGGCCCACGCGACCACCCACTCTGGCGATTGCAGCCCGAACGCTGGCTGGAAACGCTGGCTATGCAGAACCTCCGCGCGCTCGACGAACGTCTGGATGCCGCCTGCCGCTATTCACAAATGCCAGCCTTCTCCGCCGCCGACCGCGCTATGATTGACGTGTTAGCCGTAACCCGCGAAGGCCGCCTTTCTGTTCTGGAACTCAAAGCGGAAGAAGATATCCACCTACCCATGCAAGGCTTGGACTACTGGTCCCGCGTGGCCTGGCACCACACGCGAGGAGAATTTCAACGCTTCGGATATTTCCCCGGCCGCGAGCTTTCTCCTCTGAAACCTCTGTTAATGCTGGTCGCGCCCGCGCTGCACGTTCATCCCTCCACCGATACGCTGCTCCGCTATCTTTCCCCCGAAATCGACTGGATATTCCTCGGCATCGACGAGCGCTGGCGCGAAAACCTAAGGGTCGTATTTCGCAAACGGCCCGAAACCAGAACAAACCAGGATCCCCGCGCCGCATAGTGCTGACACTACTGCGTCTGGCGTCGCCCCCGCTTGTTGTCATTCCGAACAGTTCTATCGTGAGGAATCTGCTATCACTTCAGGAACTGCTGAATCCTTCTCTCCCCGCCAAACCCGCCCAATTCCTCGCACCACACGCCGCATCGGCAACTGCCCTTTGTCATCCGCCAGAAAAATCTCGCCCACGCGATTTGACCTGTAATACCAGCGCTTCAAAATCGCCAGATGTTCCATCGTCTCCATCGCAGAGTTAGCCTCCAGTGGCGACGCAAGAGCAATGCAGGCCTCCACGCGCGCTTCCATCGACTGCGACTTCGTATGCTCCGGAGGTTGAATCAGAAAATTCTGCGGCCCGCGAACTACCCCGCCTTGCACGAGAAAAAGAGCTACAGAATCCGCTTCGGTCGGGATGGAAGCGCCTACCTTCAAAGAGGATGTTTTTGAAGACGCGGCAGAGACAGTCGCCGCTGGCTGCACAATCAGCGCAAACAGTCGATCAATCCTCCCCACAATTTCCGGCAACTGGCCCACCACCGATTTCAATTTTTCCAGCTTGGCATGGATTCCAGCAGCCTCTTCGAACGCCAAATTCTCCGCCGCTCCTTCGCGCGCTGACGAAATCTCCCGCACCAGCGACTGCCCCCGCGAATCCAAAAATCCCTGCACCCGCGTCACTTCGCTGCGATACTCCTCGTCCGTACAGCCCTTAAAACACGGCGCCAGACACATCTTCATTTCGGAGTAGATGCAGCCCGGAAACGCGGGATCGGGATGCAAATCTTCCAAGCAACGCCGCAGTTTGAAGAAATCCAGCGAATCGTTCAGGAATTTCTCCGCCGTGGCCCGCCCAGCAAAAGGCCCGTAATAAAGCGTCCGCGCGTTGGACGAACCGTCCCCCATTCGTCCTAGCCGCGTCGTCACCGACGCTCGCGGATACTCGTTCTCTAAATGAAACCTAACCAGCGGCGCCATCCGAAATCGCAACCGGTCCGCATACGTCTTCGGAAAATGTTCCCGCAAAAGTTGATAGAGCAGAAACCCAGACTCAAAGTCCGACCCCGTCCGCGAGTACTCAATCCACCGGACGCGTTCCCGCAGATTCAGTCGCCGCGAGCGCTCTTCCGGCGCCGAAAGCAAGCGCTGCAACCGCCGAAGCAAGTTCGCCGTCTTCGTGATGTAAGGCTCTGTAGGTGGAAGTCCAGGCCCGGCGTCTTCTCCGCGCAGCAGAAACACTCCCGCCGCCGCAGGCACAGCAGCAAAAATCTCAGCATCGCGCTCGGGGACAAACTCTAACCGCTCAGTCAGCACGCAAGCATTCTACTAAGCTTGTGTGGTAGCGGAGCTTGCTCCGCTAGGCGAGATGCGAAAATGCCACATGATCCTCGGCGTCATCTCCGACACACACGGCCTGCTTTGCCTGCCATCGATGGACTTGCTCCACGGCTCCGACCACATCCTCCACGCCGGAGACATCGGCAATCCCGAAATCTTGACGCGACTCGCAACCATCGCCCCAGTCACCGCCGTCCGCGGCAACATCGACAAAGGCGCTTGGGCAGAGAAGTTGCCACGAACCGAGGTTTATGAAGCAGATGGCATGTCCATCTACCTCCTTCACACAATCGACGACCTCGATTTGAAACCGGAAGTCGCAGGGTTCGCCGCAGTAGTTTACGGTCACAGCCATGTCCCCAAAATCGAAACTCGCAACGGAGTCCTCTATTTCAATCCCGGCAGCGCCGGCCCAAGACGCTTCAACCTGCCTGTCACGGTCGGGAAACTGATCCTCGAAAACGGCGAGGTAAAGGCGGAGATCATTCATCTCGCCATCTGACAGCACGGCAAAGCTTTACTCAGCGAGAAGACACGCCTTTTGAAGATCCCCTTGAATTTGTCATTCCGAACAGCCCTATCGTGTGGAATCTGCTATTTTCTTCAGGTTCCCCAAACGAGCATTCGGATGAGCGCCCACAAAGAACCCAGCAACCAAGGCTACGACGCGGTCTACCAGGAATTCGACTCGCCCCTCCAGCGCGACCTGCGTCGAGAAGCCTACGGCAAAGACATCGGCCAACATTCCTGGGTCACCGCCGAAGAGCTCGAACAGGATATTGCCCGGCTCCAAATTCCCAGCACAAGCCGTGTTCTTGATTTGGGCTGCGGTCCAGCTGGCCCGCTGACCTTCATCGTCGCTCAAACAAACTGCCACGGAACCGGCGTTGACTTCAGCGTTCCCGCAGTAGTTTCCGGCCAGGCCCGAGCAAAATCTCAGGCATTAGAAACTCGCATCGCTCTCCAGCAGGCCGACCTCAACGACCCTCTGCCGTTCGCAACCAACTCTTTCGATGCAGTGATTTCCCTCGACGTCATTCTTCACCTCTGCGACCGTGCGAAAGTCTTCCAGGAAGTTGCCCGCGTTTTAGCTCCAGAAGGGAGATTCCTGTTCACAGACGCAGGAGTCATCGCAGGTCCAATTTCCAGCGGACAAATTCGCCACCGCGCTCTCCACGGCTATACTCAGTTCGCGCCAGCAGGCTTCAATGAGCGCGTCTTAGAACAAGCAGGTTTCCGCGTTCTAGAGACCGCTGACCGAACCCCAAGCTTGCTCAAGAACGCAACAGGAAGGCTAACCGCAAGACTTGCTCATCAGCAGGAACTCGAGCAACTAGAAGGCAAAGAAGGCCTCGAAAGCCAGCAGCAATATCTGGAAACCATCATTAATCTCGCACAAAAACGAGCGTTATTGAGAATGATGTACTTGGCCAAGAAGGTCTAAGCCCGTGTAGGGCGAGCATTCCTGCTCGCCGCTCTTAGGCCGAAAAGGAAGATAAACTGGCAAGCTTGTAAAGACGAAATCTTGCAGCAGGAAATTGAAACAATGCACTCGCCGCTACCAACCCTCCCCGAAATCGCCCGCCGCGCCCGCCGCCACGTCGCGCTGCGCCTGCTCCCTTTCGTCTTCCTCGTCTACGTCGTCAACTATATGGACCGCGTCAACGTCTCCTTCGCCAACCTCCGCATGAGCGCCGACCTCGGCTTCAGCGACCGCATCTACGGCCTCGGCGTCGGAATCTTTTACATCAGCTACGTCTTGTTTGAGATCCCCGGCGCCCTCATCGTCGAACGCTGGAGTGCCCGCAAATGGATCGCCCGCATCATGATTTCCTGGGGAGTCGTCACCATCTTCACCGGCTTCGTGCATAGCGCGACGCAGTTCTACGCAGCTAGATTTTTCTTAGGTCTCGCCGAAGCCAGCTTCTTCCCTGGCATGATTATTTACCTGACGCACTGGTTCTGCGCCCGCGACCGCAGCCGTGCCATCGCCTGCCTCTACACCGCGGTTCCCACTGCGTCGCTAATCGGAGCGCCCATTGCCGGACAGCTTCTCGGAGTGCAGTGGCTGCATCTAGCAGGCTGGCGCTGGCTTTTTATCGCAGAGGGAATTCCCGCAGTAGTTCTCGGCGTCATCACACTTTTCTATCTCACCGACTGGCCCGCCGAAGCAGGTTGGCTTCCCACAGGCGAACGCGAATGGCTAATCCAGCAACTAGATGCGGAACTCCACGCGAAAAAGCAAAGCCGAGATCACACAATCCTCGAGGCCTTCCAGGACCCGAAAATCCTGGGGCTGATCGTGTCTTGGTTCCTCGCCCTCTCCGGATTTCTCGGCAGCATCTATTGGTTGCCCACTCTCGTCAAGCGCCTCTCGGCCCTTCCGAACCGCGAAGTCACAACCCTCCTCATAATTCCAGCTCTCATCGGCATGGCGGGAACGCTTATCAACGGTTGGCACTCCGACAAAACCGCCGAGCGCCGCTTGCACACAGCCTTCCCTGTGCTCGCAGCGGGACTCATGTACGGGCTCGCATTCTTAACTCCCAACCACGCGTTCTTGACCATTTCATTTCTGCTCCTCGGCAGCGGGTTCTTCTACGCCTACCAGCCAACCTTCTGGGCTATTCCCACGCTGATTCTCAGTGAATCGGCGGCAGCCGCCACCTTCGGCCTCATCAACATGGTCGGCCAACTGGGCGGAATTCTCGGCCCTTACGCAGTCGGCTTTCTCAACGACCGCACCCACGCACTGAGCGCAGGTTTTGCCTTCATCGCACTCTCTTTTATCGCATCCGGAAGCGTGATCCTACTTCTGAGAATCCACAACCCAGTCGAAGATCACGCTTAGATCATGTAGCGCGGACTCTCTTGTCCGCGAACGATTGCGAGGCTCGCAATCTTAAAGTCCCATTTCGGGAAATCACAAATCACAAATCACCAAATCCTCTACAATCCCCAAGTGCCCCCTGATTCCCAAAATGGATTCCAAATCGAAGCCACCGCTGGCCCTGCGCGCCTCGGCAAGCTCTTCCTGCCACACGGAGTCGTCGAGACCCCTATCTTCATGCCAGTGGGCACCCTGGCGACGGTAAAGGGCATCTCTCAGGACCTCCTCGAAGACCTTGGCGCTCAGATCATCCTCGGCAACACTTACCACCTCTACCTGCGTCCCGGCGTCGAAACCGTGCGCCAAATGGGAGGCCTGCATGGGTTTATGTCTTGGCCGCACCCCATCCTGACCGACTCCGGCGGCTTTCAAGTCTTTAGTCTCAACGAGTTACGTAAGGTGAAGGAAGAGGGCGTCACGTTCCGCTCGCACCTCGATGGTTCCAGCCACTTCTTCAGTCCAGAAAGCTCCATCGAAGCCCAGATTGGACTCGGCGCGGACATTATCATGGCCTTCGACGAATGCACCGAGCACCCCGCCGACCATCGCCGAACCTATGATTCCATGGAACTTACGCTCCGCTGGGCCGCTCGTAGCAAGAAGTATTTTGAGGAGCATAAGCACGAAGTGCCTTGGAAAGCGTCAGTTGAAGGTCAAAAGCTGACAGGCGAAGGCGCCTGTCGCTACATGACCCCTCCCGGTGCCACCCAGTCCCTCTTCGGCATCGTCCAAGGCGGCATGGATTTTGCCATGCGCCGCCAATCCGCTGAGCGGACCATCGAAATCGGCTTCCCTGGCTACGCCATTGGAGGCCTTAGTGTGGGCGAGCCGCGCGAGCTGACCCGCGAGGTTGTCGAAGCCACCGTCCAGCACCTTCCCGCCGATAAACCCCGTTATTTGATGGGCGTAGGGACTCCCGAGGAAATCGTCCAATACGCCGCCATGGGAATCGACATGATGGATTGCGTGCTCCCCACTCGCGCCGCGCGCCACGGCTTGCTGTTTACTTCGGAAGGGAAGGTCTCCATCAAGCAGACGCGCTACTCGAAAGATGAGTCGCCGCTCGACCCCAATTGTCCCTGCAAAGTGTGTCAGAGATACTCACGAGCGTACCTGCGGCACCTCTATGCGGCCAACGAAGTATTGGCTCAAGTGCTCAACACCATTCACAACCTCAGTTACTATCTGGGCCTCATGGCGGGTGTCCGCGCTAAGTTTCGGCGCGACGCATAGCCCCGCACTGTCGTTCGTGGTTGGAGCACAGAAAATGTGGACAGAAGTCGCCCTACGTTGTAGCTTTGAAGAGTACGAAAAAAGCCGCCTGATGGATCCTGACCACCAGGCGGCGCTATGCACTACCGCGACAGCAGTAGCACAAGGATGATTAGCGCCACGACCGACAGTACCAGTCGATAATCGACCAGTACCGCGATGCGGAGCCAGGACTTCTTACGGTCCATGCCCGTCACCTCCATCATTGGAATGCGGCCCGGCCTCTACGTCGGGCCGTTCGTCTTTGCAGACGAAACTCGACACGGCCGCCGGTCGGGCAAGGACTTTGATGGACGGTTTTTCCAGCGTATAGCGCCGCAACCTGGTTGTACCACCCCTCGAAGGAGTACTTATCTCTGCTTGCTGGACAGGCAAGGCGCCTGTCGTTTCCGTCTTTTTCGCCGAAGATGACGGAAATTTAACGTAACTCTCCTTGACACTAGCCGCGCAGTGCGGCAAGCTATTTCACTTGGGGATTCGCCGCAGTTTTTGACCGTGGCTAAAGCGTCAAACAACGCCGACCAGCTTCTCCGCAACAAATCCTAGCGAAGGAAGTCCGCTCGAAATCAGAGACGAAAGCCCCCAAACGCCCGTAAGTAGCTGAGTTGGTTCGGGCAGGCCTTTGAAAAATCCCAATGACCCCCCAAGCCATGCTCCTCCAACCGACGATCTTCCAAGGTACGACCCTCCCAGCAGTTCTGAGCGCGAAGCCCGTAAGCATGGCTGCCCTCCTGCTATGGCAAGGTGCTGGCAGCGGCGGCAGCCTGGTCATGTTTGGAACCATGGCGGCGATTTTTGCCGTGTTTTACGTTCTCCTGATCCTTCCGCAGCAGCGCAAACAGAAAAAATGGCAGGGAATGCTGGACACCCTCAAGGCAGGCGACCGGGTGGTCACCAGCGGCGGCATTCGAGGGGTCATCATGACCATCAAGGACGATTATTTGTACCTGCGCATAGCGCCGGACAATTTGAAGATTGAAGTAGCACGTTCGGCCATCGTTTCCGTGAGCGGAGACGATGTGAAGAGCTAAGAGCAGTTTCGAGTTTTCCAGTTTCGAGTTTCCAGTAAAACTTGGTTGATCGACTCGAGATTTTGAAACTTGAAACTTGAAATCTGAAACTCGAAACTAGGTTTCTATGAATAAGTCATTCGCCACAAAATTCGCCATTATCGTTGGAATTCTTCTGGTATTCCTGTTTGGAATCTTTGGCGTGCCCAAGAGCTTGACGCCGAGCGGCCTGCTGGCTTCCATTCAGGAGCGCATCAAGCTGGGGCTTGATCTCAAGGGTGGCACGCACCTCATCCTGCAGGTGCAGGTGAACGATGCGGTCAGTGCCGATTCCGACCGTGCCATTGAGCGCATGAAGGACATCCTGCGCGACAACAAGATTACTTACGCGGACATTTCGAAGCCTGATCCGATAGGGGCGCCCGGCAAGATTGTCCTTAAGGGCGTTCCGCTGGATGCGATGTCGACTCTTCGCTCTAACGTGCAGGACCGGTTGTCTGAGTACGATATGACCTCCGGCGCGGAGAATTCCTTGACGCTGGCGATGAAGCCAGCGGCAGCTACGGACCTGAAGAAGCGAGCCGTCACACAGGCGATTGAAACCATCCGCAGCCGCATCGACCAGTTAGGCGTCAGCGAACCCGTTATCCAGGAGCATGGCCTCGGCGAGTATCAGATTCTTGTGCAACTGCCGGGAGTCGACGATCCGGAGCGGGTCAAGGAACTCATTAAATCCACCGCTATGCTGGAGATCAGGCAGGTTCTCGGCGGCCCGTACAGCACTGAGCAGGATGCTCTGGCGGCCCATCAGGGCGTTCTCTCGCCAGATGCCATGTTGATGCGGGGCAGAACCGTTACTGCCGGAGAAGGCAGCGGAGATTCCTGGTATCTGATGACTCGCAGCTCAGCTGTAACGGGCAGCGATTTTCGCTCCGCCGATTCGGGTACGGACCAGAACGGCCAGCCCAACGTGCATTTTTATCTGACCGGCGAGGGTGGCCGCCGCTTCAGGGCTTTCACGTCGGCGCACATCGGGGATAATCTTGGCGTCGTTTTGGGTGGCAGCGTGCGTGAAGTTGCGGTGATCAAGGATTCCATTGGCGACCAAGGGGAAATTTCGGGTCGCTTCTCTTCCGATGAGACCAAGAATCTATCCATGATGCTCAAGTCGGGCGCGCTGCCGGCAACCTTGAACTATCTGGAAGAGCGCACGGTCGGGCCGTCGTTGGGAGCGGATTCGATTCGTGCCGGCGTTCGCGCGGCAATTATCGGCATGGCAGCCGTCATGATTTTCATGCTGATCTACTATCGCGGCGCGGGCATTAACGCAGATTTAGCGCTGATCCTGAACCTCGTCATCCTGCTGGGCTTCCTGGGCTTCAGTAGCGCAACTTTGACGTTGCCTGGAATTGCGGGAGTGATTTTGACGATTGGTATGGGCGTCGATTCCAACGTTCTGATTTTTGAACGCATTCGGGAAGAATTGCGAGCTGGGAAAACGGCTGCTTCGGCGGTGGAGCAAGGATTTGCTCGGGCCTGGGTCACGATTGTGGATACGCACGTTACGACGGTAGTTTCCGCTCTGATTCTGTTTACCTTTGGAACCGGTCCGGTCAAAGGGTTTGCGATCACGCTGGTGTTTGGTTTGATTGCCAACATCTTTACCGCGGTTTTTGTTTCACGAGTGATTTTTGATTGGCTGCTGAGCCGGAAGCAGCGTGGGGAAGCGTTGAGCATCTAGCTATCGAGAGCGGCTTTTAGCCGTCGGCTTTCGGCTGGATCAAGAGCGGTTTTCGGGTGTCAGCTATCAGCTAGGTGGAGTGGGTTCGAGTCTAAAGACTTTTGCGTTCGTTAGTTTTTCGAAGCTGGCTGGGCCGAAGGCTGATAGCCGACAGCCGATAGCAAGGTTCAAAGGGGTTCGACTGTGGAGTTTTTTCGCGATACTAATATCGATTTCCTGGGCAAGAAGTGGTACTTTCTTGCATTCTCGCTGGTGTTTAGCATGGCCGGATTGCTGTCTATGCTGTTCTGGCACGGAGTGCCGTTGAGTGTGGATTTCCGCGGCGGCACGCTGGTTTACGTGAAGTATGCCTCGGCGCCGGATCCTGACAAAGTGCGCGCGACGCTGCAATCCGCTGGATTGCATGGCTTTCGCATTCAGAGCTACGGACCTCCGGCGAATAACGAACTCCTGGTAGCACTGGACCAGAAAGATACCGGCGGACAAGTGCTTGACCAAGGCAGGAACAAAATCGTTGAGGCGTTGGAGAGCGGCGCCCCGGCGGGCAAGCTCGACCTCAACAACGCCAGTTCCTCTGCTATCTCAGGTTATTTGCTGGAAAAAGATCCGCTGCATGCAGGGACCGATGCGGAGCAGCGCTATAAGGCTGAAACGCAAGCCATTTTAAACTACCGCAACGTAACCAAGGGCGGCGTCCTAGGAGGCATCGAAGAGCTGGGCGGAGTCACCAAGCCTGAGGTTGTGGCTGCCTTGCGGGATGGGTTTTTCTTGTCCGGGTTTGGCGTTCGTAGCGTCGAGATTGTAGGGCCACAAGTGGGCCAGCAATTGCAAGGACAGGCTATGCGGGCAGTTGCATTTTCGCTGGCGGGGATGCTGATTTACCTCGGCTTCCGTTTCGAGTGGATTTTCGGAATTGCGGCTGTTTTGACGGTTTTTCACGATACTTTGATCACGGTTGGCGCATTCAGCTTGACAAATAAAGAGATTTCGCTGACAGTGATTGCCGCCATACTTACGCTGATTGGATACTCGAATAACGACACCATTGTCATCTTCGACCGCATCGCCGAGAACCTAAAGCAGTTGCGCCGCGAGAAACTGGCGGATGTGGTGAACAAGAGCATCAACCAAACCCTGAGCCGAACGATTTTGACGGCGGGATTGACGTTTCTAACGGTTTTGGCCTTGTATCTGTTTGGCGGCCAAGTGTTGCATGATTTTTCATTCGCGCTGGTGATTGGCATTTTGATTGGGACCTATTCTTCGATTGCAGTCGCCGCCCCGATTCTGGTTGCGTACCAGGAATGGCGAGGGCAGAAGACGGGATCGGGAGTAGTGGCAGCCAAGGCTAGGGCGTAGAGATTGATTCGTAGCCGCAGAAAAGCAGATTCTCAGGGCTGAAGCCCTTCGGAATGACAAGCTTTAAGCGGTGAAGTTTTTGGAAGTAGTGGATTTCAAGGAAGTTACATGCCCCAGAGGCTTGACCGGACGAAGATTCGGCGGGTGGGAGCAAAAGGGAAGCGGCTGGTGTCTAATGGTTAGGAAGCAATCCAGGAGAATCACCTATGTTTGAAGACAGCCTACTGGAATCGGGTAATCGGCTCAAGACGAAGCAGGGAGCGACGACAAGCATCGCATTTCTGGTGGAAGCGATATTTGTTGGCGTGTTGGTGTTGATCCCGCTGATCTTTACTGAGGCATTGCCCAAAGGTCAATTAACGTCATTCCTGGTGGCGCCACCACCACCGCCACCGCCGCCACCGCCGCCAGCCGCGCCGGTGAAAGTGGTGAAAGTGCAAACCGAAGTGATTAACGGCGCGCTGCGCACGCCAACGAAGATTCCCGAAAAAATCAAAATGGTGCAGGAAGATGAAACTCCTCCGACCAACGCTGGCGTAGCTGGCGGTGTTCCGGGCGGCGTTCCGGGCGGGCAGATGGGCGGCGTGATTGGCGGAATTATCAGCTCGACGCCAGCCGCTGTGCCGAAGATTGCGACGCCGCAGCGTGTGCGCGTCTCGTCCGGCGTTATTGCGGGGCAAGGCTTGAGCCAGCCACAACCTGCGTATCCTCCATTGGCCAAGCAGGCGCGTATTTCTGGCAAAGTCATTCTGCACGCGCTGATCAGCAAAGAAGGCACGATCGAAGGATTGACGCTGGTGAGTGGTCATCCCATGCTGGCACCCTCCGCGATTGAAGCGGTGAAGCGCTGGAAATACAGGCCCTACCTCCTCAACGGCGAGCCGGTGGAGGTCGATACCACGATTGAAGTGAACTTCAACCTAAACGGTGGATAGTTAAGGAGCAGTTTCGAGTTTCCGGTTGCGAGTTTCGCGTAAGAACGGCAGGGAAAACGATTTTGTTGTTGAGTTCTAGTTTGTTTCAGGTGCTCGGGTATGTTAGATTTTCGGTTCGCAAAAAACTTTAAAACGAGATAGTTCCAGAGGAGAGAGCGACTCATGTTCGTAGCCAACGTAGCAAACGTAATGTTCAGCCATGCGCATCTTGCTGCCGCCTGGTTGCAGGCCGCAGCGGATACCAGCAGCAGCGGCGTAGACATCATCGAAATGTGGAAGTCGATGGGATGGCTGGCCAAGGGAGTGGTCATCATTCTGTTCATCATGTCGGGTTGGTCGATCGGCGTGATGATTGACCGGCTGATGGCATTCAGCGCGGCGCGTACGCAGTCCCGGGCGTTTGCTCCGGCGGTGGCGGGTGCTCTGAAGCAGGGCAACCTGGATGAAGCGATCAAGGTCGCCGAGCGCAACAATAAGAGCCACCTGGCCAAGGTCGTGCAAGCTGGCCTGATGGAATTCCGCGCACATCAAGCGAGCACGGATATTCCGGGCGAAATCGTAGAGGCTTCCAAGCGCGCTTTGGAGCGCACGGAAGCGATTGTGCACGCCGAGCTGAAGCGTGGATTGGGCGGATTGGCGACCATCGGTTCGACCGCGCCGTTCATCGGGCTATTCGGAACGGTGGTTGGTATTCTCAACGCCTTCAACGGTATTGCCCACTCCAAGGTGACCGGTTTGGCCGCCGTCGCTGGTGGTATTTCGGAAGCGCTCATCACTACGGCTATGGGCTTAGTGGTGGCTATTCCGGCCGTGATGATGTTCAATTACTTGACCAACCGCGTGGAAGCGTTCGACGTGGAGATGGATAACTCGTCCAGCGAGCTGGTCGACTACTTTCTGAAGAAGCGTCAGGCCCGCTAAGAAAGTTGCGAGTTGGCGAGTACCGAGTACCGAGTTAGAGCCGTCCGAGAACGAGCTCTTACTCGGAACTCGGTACTCGGAAGAAGTTGCGAGTTAGAGCAGGGGAGCATTTCATGGCGATCAACGTAAGAAACGAAGGCGCTAAGGTCAACTCCAACATTAACGTGACGCCGATGGTGGACGTGATGCTGGTGCTGCTGATCATTTTTATGGTGATCACGCCCATGTTGCATAAGGGCGTGGATGTAGATATGGCGAAGGTGGATAATCCCACGCCCATGCAGGATGCAGATAAGGACGACGCGCTGATTGTGGCCGTGCAGCGGGACGGCGGCGTTTTCTTTGGCTCAGAAAAAGTGGCGCCGGAAGCTCTGACGCAGAAGATCAAAGACAAGCTGGCGAGCCGGACCACGAACAAGACGGTTTTTTTGCGGGCGGATGCGCGGGCAAAATATAAGGCCGTGGCCGACGTGGTAGATAACGTTCGCGCAGCGGGCGTGGATGCGCTAGGCTTGCTGACGGAGACGCGCAAGTCGACGCCAGAGCCCCCGAGAACGGGCGGGATGTAGAGCGAGAGCAGATTCCTCAGGGCTGAAACTCTTCGGAATGACAAGGCCTTAAAAACGGTTCTTGCAATCGCGGAATTCCAATTTCGCAAAAAGTTTAGGAGATTGACTTATGAGTATGGGAGTCAGTTCTGGCGGCAGGCAGCAATCGGAAATTAACGTTACGCCTCTGATTGACGTGCTGCTGGTGTTGTTGATTATTTTCATGGTGATCACGCCTCTGACGCCGAAGGGGTTGGAAGCGCTGGTACCGCAGCCTCCGCCGAAGGATCAGAAACAGCCTCCACCGTCCGACCGTACGATTGTGGTGCAGGTGCTGCAGCGAGGCAACGGTCAAGATCCAGCGGTAAAGATCAATCAGGATGATGCGACCTGGGATAACTTGCAGGGACGTTTGACCGATATCTTCAAGCAGCGAGCGGAAAAGGTGATGTTCGTCAAGGCGGACGATGATATCAACTTTGAATGGGTAGCACGCGGCATTGATATTGGGCATGCGGCTGGCGTGGATAAAGTTGGTTTGATTACGGCGAAGATTGAAGCTGGAAATTAAGAAACAAGCTATTAGCGATTTTTTCAGGAGAGAGCAATGAAGCGGAGCGTACGACTGCTGGCACTCATGGCGGCCGCCCTCTTGCTGGTTTCGGGCGTGGGCTGTGACAAGCTCCGAGCGCGCGATCAGCTGAACAAGGGCGTGAAAGCCTTCAAAGATGCGAAGTTTGAAGAGGCGATTGAGAAGTTCAAGAATGCGGTCGAGTACGATCCCAAGCTGCTGAACGCGCGCATGTATCTGGCGACGGCCTACTCGCAGCAGTATGTTCCGGGATCGGACAATGCCGACAACATGCAGGTCGGCAACCAGGCCATTGAGCAATATAAGAAAGTGATTGAGTCGACCGATCCGGCGCCGTCGCGCGAACAACAGCTCAACAGCATTAAGGGAGTGGCCGGGCTGTATCTGCAAATGAAGAAGTTCGACGATTCGCGCCAGTATTACGTGAAGGCGACGGAAGTGGATCCGAACGATCCCGAACCGTATTACTCGGTGGGCGTGATCGACTGGACGAAAACCTATCAGCCGCGCATGGAAGAACGCGCGAAGCTGGGTTTGAAGCCGACGGAACAGCTGAAGGACAAGAAAGTTTGCGCTCTGGTGCACGCCAAGAACTGGGACAACGTCGCCGATGGTATCAATATGTTGACCAAGGCTTTGGAGTTGCGTCCAGACTATGATGACGCCATGGCCTATCTGAACCTGATGTACCGCGAACGCGCGGACATTCAGTGCGCCGATCAGTCGGCGTACCAGTCGGACACAAAATTGGCGGATAGCTGGGTGGACAAGAACCTTCTTACCAAGAAGGAACGAGCCGAGAAGGCAGCCAACCAGCCTGGCGGTATCGTGATGGATCCGTCGAAGCAGTAAGGATCGCGGAGTTTTCAAAGGCCTCTTCTTCGGAAGAGGCTTTTGTTTTTGCAGCCGCGTCGGCAGAGCGGCGAGCAGAAATGCTCGCCCTCCACGAGCCGGTCATCGTGATTGTGGACAACCTACCGGTCCTGTGGCTTGCTATAGTGGAGTGCTGGATTGGGCATGACATTTAAGAAAATTTTAATCGCAAACCGGGGTGAGATTGCGGTGCGGATTTTGCGCGCGTGCCGAGAGCTGGGAATTCGCTCGGTCGCCGTGTACTCCGATGTGGATCGGGCGTCGCTGCATGTTTCAAAAGCGGATGAGGCCTACTACCTGGGCGCGCCGCCTGCGACGGAATCGTATTTGAATATTGAGAAGATTTTGGCGGTGGCTAAGCGCGCTGGGGCGGATGCGATCCACCCGGGCTACGGCTTCTTGTCGGAGAATCCCAAGTTTCCGCGAGCCTGCAAGGAAGCGGGCATAAAGTTCATCGGTCCCAAGGCGGAAGCCATGGAGATGATGGGTTCGAAGACGGGCGCTCGGCGGGCGATGGAAAAGGCTGGCGTGCCGTTTGTGCCAGGATCGCTGCGCGGATTGAACTCCGTTGAGGAAGGCGAGCAGGTGGCGGAGAGAATCGGCTACCCCGTGATGCTGAAGGCGGCCTCGGGCGGTGGCGGTAAGGGCATGCGGCTGGTATTCAAGCGTGAAGAATTGCGGTCGGCGTTGGAGTCGGCGAAGAGTGAAGCGGCACGGTCGTTTGGCGACGATGAGGTTTATGTCGAGAAAGCGATTGTGAATCCGCGACACATTGAAATGCAGGTGCTGGCCGATGAGCACGGACACACGGTGTATTTGGGCGAGCGCGAGTGTTCGATTCAGCGTCGGCACCAGAAGGTCTTGGAAGAAGCGCCCTCGGCGATCGTCGATCCCGACATGCGGCGTCGCATGGGCGAAGTAGCAGTCCGCGTCGCGCAAGCTGCGAACTATACGAATGCAGGTACAGTCGAGTTTCTTGTCGATCAGGAAAAGAATTTCTACTTCCTGGAAATGAACACTCGTTTGCAGGTGGAGCACCCGGTCACCGAGTTGACGACAGGGCTGGATCTGGTACATCTGCAGATTCATATTGCGGCGGGCGGCGAGTTGCCGTTTAAGCAAGAGGACATCGCGATTCGAGGGCATGCCATCGAGTGCAGGATTTACGCGGAAGATCCAGACAATCATTATTTTCCGAGCCCGGGAAAGATTACGATGCTGCTGCCGCCAGCCGGGCCTGGCATTCGTCACGACAGCGGGAGCTACGAAGGCTGGACTGTACCTATAGATTACGATCCTCTACTGGCGAAACTGATTGGCTATGGCACGGATCGCGAGCAAGTGATTCTGCGTCTGCAACGGGCGTTGCATGAGTATTTTGTAGGCGGAATTCAGACCAACATTTCACTCTTTCAGCGCATTTTGGCGGATGGGGACTTTCAGGCGGCGCGCCTGGATACGGGATATTTGGAACGCTTGCTGGCGCGGGAACACGAGCATGTTCTGGAGGGCATGTCTCCGGCGGAAGAGCGGGTGTCGGAAGTAGTGGCGATTGCGGCAGGGTTGTTTGCCGTGCTGGACCCAGCACCGGCGGCTTCGAATGCAGCAAGTTCCATTTCGGAAATCATAGCGAAGAGCCCGTCCGGATGGAAGCAGGCTGCGCTGCGCGAAGCGCTGAGAGGCTGAGATTGCATAATGAATTACGACGTTAGCGTTGACGGCAAGGCCCATCGGCTGGAACTGGCGCGCAAAGGGGACCAGTGGGAATGCAAGCTGGATGGCCGCGCGGTGCCAGTTGATCCGGTGTTGCTGCGCCGCAACATGCTGTCGTTGCTGATTGACGGCGTCTCCTACGAGGTGCGGCGGGAACAAACGGTTTCCGGGCTGCGCTTGTCGATTGGCTTGGCGAGGTATGCGGTCGAGCTGCGTGATCCGCGCTCCCTGCATAGTTGGCAGACGGAGAGTGGCTCCGCGGAAGGTAAGAAAAAAATTGTTGCACCGATGCCCGGGAAGGTTGTGCGCGTGCTCGTGAAGCAAGGTGCCGAAGTGCAAGCCGGTCAGGGCGTGGTCGTCGTAGAAGCGATGAAGATGCAGAACGAACTGAAATCGCCGAAGCAGGGAATTGTGCAAAAGGTAATGGCGGTGGAAGGCGCAACCGTGAACGCCGGAGACGTGTTGCTGATTGTGGAATAAGGACACTGCAATAAGGTCGCAGGCTACTGCGGGTTATTTTCTGGCTTGCAACACTCGCGCGAAAACTTCCTGATCGACATTGGATCCGCTAGCGACAATGGCCACTCGCTTCCCCTTCAACTGATTCGATTCCTTGAGCGCGGCAGCCAATGCGGCGGCAGCCACTCCCCTCGACAACGTTGCGGGTATCCGTGAACATGAAGCGCATTGAGGCTTCGACTTCGTCGTCGTTTGACGCGGACCATGTGATCGACGTTCTCCAGCATGGTGGTTAGTGCCTCTACATCGGGTTTGCGGCAGGCCATTCCGTCGGCGATTTGCAGCGGCCAGCGATACAGCGGCGTCGGGAGCATGAACTGGTAGCCCAATTCAGTGGCCGCCTCGATTTCGGCAAGCGTCGGGAGACGAGCTTCCACCAAGCTTGTCATAATGGGTTCTACCAGTGGATGGCGGTCACTTAATTGTGGCGCCGGCGTCGGCTGCTACTTGTTGCGCGAAGTAGTTATCGACTTTTGCCTGATTCCGCAAGACCTCGTAGTACGCGGCTTTGAGAAGCTGTTCGCGACGGTCGCGAAGCTGTTCGCGGATTGACTGCTGTACGCGAGGATCCTTCAAATCGCGCTGTCCGGCGGGCTCTTTTGCAAGTAGCTTGACGATGCGGTAAGCGAAAACTTGTTTCGTTTGCAGATTCGTGACGGTGATCACGGAGCTGTTTTGTCCGACTCTTAACTTCATCACCATATCGCGGGTGGAAGGGTCGGTGTTGTGCAACGAAGATTCCGGGGTGAAGCCGAGGTCGCCGCCGTTGCCTGCAGTTTCCGGATCTTCGGAATAGTTCATGGCGAGGGAGGCGAAGTCTTCTCCGCTCTCCAGCCGATTCGACAGCATCTGAATTTTTTTGCGAGCCTCGGCCTCGTTCGGAGCTTTATCGTTTTTCAAATTGCGAACTTGCGGATTGGGCTGCCCGGTAACGAGAATCTGCGCCAGGTGATACTGCGCTTCCACCAGGTTGAACTCCGCCTTGTGGCTGCTGTAGTAGTTCGTAATGTCCGCATCGGTGACGCTGACCTTGGATGTAATTTCCTTGTTAATCACTTTCTCGACGGTCAGTGAGCGGCGGATGTCACGCTTGAAGTCGTCGAGTGTAATCTTCTTGTCGCGCAGTCGCTGATCGAATTGATCCTGCGTGTAAGGCGACTTCACTTCGTTTAGCTTGCGATCCACCTCTTCGTCGGTGGCAAGCAGGCCCAGCTTTTCCGCGCGCCCCATGATCATTTCGTTGTCAATCAATTCGCGCAGGATGCTCAGGCGGAGGCTGGCGGCCTGTTCACCAGTGGGTTGCTGTTCCGCGCCGGCAGTCTGGTTCTGGAAATACTTTTCTAGATCCGCCTTCAGGATCTTGTGACCGTTCACTTTCGCCATGACATCGGGGCCGCCGCGGGAATCGCAGGCGGTGAGAGACGCGAACGCGAGGAAGCCAAAGGCGGCGGCGAGAAGTTGCAACGAAGAGAGTCGGGACGAGATCAAAAAAATCCTCCAGGAAAACAAGCCAATCCGCAAATCAAAAGAAGACACAGCAGCGGATTGGAGAAAGATCCTACGCAAATATCATTGAACAGGCGGACCTGCTGGAGCCTTGGGCGCCGCAGGGCTCGCGCCAGGTATTGCTGGAGCCACCGGCTTTTGCGCTGCAGGGGCGGCTGGCGCTGAATGGACTGGCGGCGCTACGCCAGCATCTTTCAAAGCGCGGTCAAGGACAGCCCGAATTTGCTGCAAGGATACGGCACCGTCAATTTTGGCGCCGTTCACAAACATCGCGGGTGTAGCTTCCACTCCTACCGATTCACCTTCACGCAACGATGCTGTGATGGCATCGGCGCTCTGCGCCTTAATACAAGTCTGCAACTTCACGACATCCAGATTGTCTTTCTGACCTTGCAGCAACGCTAGCTGGTCGAGTTTGGCGAGTTGAGCGTCGTGACTCTTCTCTCCGCTCACTTCGTGCTGGTTGGCATGAATGTAGTCTGCAAAGTTCCAGTAGGAATCGTTCTTTTGCGCGAACAAACAATTCGCATCGATGGAAGCGCGCCGCGACCACGGATGAATTTCTTCCAGAGGGAAGTCTTTGTAAATGAAGAGGACTCGATCACCGTATTCCTGCAAGATTTGCGGAAACAGAGTCTCGTGCAGCCGCGAGCAGTACGGACACTCGAAATCGTCATAGTTGACGGCGACAACCTTGGCATTCACGTTGCCGCGGGTGGGGCGATCCTTCAGGCTGATTTTCTTGATGGTCTCCGCGTAAGGATCGGCAGCCAGGTCCATTTTGCTCAGCCGTATCAGAGTCTTGCCGTCTTTGGAAACGATGAAATCGAGAGTGGATTTCTTCGGCCCTTGAATAAACGAGAGCGTAACTTGGTCGTAGTTGGGGAATTCGCTGGCCTTGAGCCCAGAAACCTCAATGTCCACGGATTCCGGCACGTTATAGGTCGCCCGTACGTGGCGTTCGATTTTGGCCGCCAATTCAGGGGGCGCCGTCTGCGCGGCACACCCCAGGCAAATCACGAAAAGTAGAGCAAAAACCCGCCGAGATAATTGCACAAGAACCTGCCTTAGCATAGGAAAGCAGGGTTGATTATCTCATAGATAGAAGGCCTGATTGGGAACGGGAGTGCGACCTCAATCCGTCTCCCGGTGGGCCTCAGGTTGAGCCGTGCGACTGCCGCTGCCGATAGGCCGCCGCCCGCAGTTTGTTTCCGCAGATGTCCAGGCTGCACCAGGAGCGGGTCCCACTCTTGCTAGTGTCGTAAAAATAGAGGACGCATTCGGGGTTCTTGCATCGACGGATGCGACGGATATCGGCTGTCGTCAAGAGCTGGGCGAAGGAAAGCGCAATAGGCGCACACAGGTCCTCCGGTTCCCGCAATACCCAGTCTGTATTAAGCCTGAACTGTCGACCCTTTTCTTGAAGATCGAAGCGGATGGCGTGTCGCTGAAGCAGCCGGTTAACGGAATCCATCAGGGAGCGCGGGATCCTGCCATTGCGGATCAGTTCCTGCAATCCCGAACGCAGCTCCTGTCGGAAGCTTCGGGCTAGTCTTAGGGCCTTGGCCAGAACTTCTGAAGGGGTCTGTGCCGCCTTTATGAGCTTGGATTGGACGAGCCAATGGGCGAAATCCTCTTCGCTCGCTAGCAGTTCAATCGTTTTGGCGTCATGCACAATCTCCGTGTTTACAAAGTCCAAGGCCGGCCAATTTCCCAGCCAGAGGAATTTGTCTTTTTCTGAAACTTTCATAGATGATCCACATCTGACCCATAACAGTCAAAACAAACATAGACTGTAACATACAGAGTTAGATGCACAAGGAGATCAAAATGGCTCGTCTACCGATTATCGATCCGGACACCGCTACCGGAAAAGCCAAGGACCTGCTCGATGCTGTCCAGGCCAAGCTTAAGATCACCCCCAACATGACCAAGGTTATGGCGAACTCACCAGCCGTTCTGCAGGCCTACCTCGGATTCAGCGGCGCACTGGCAGAAGGAACGCTCGACGTAAAATTGCGCGAACAGATTGCGCTGGCCGTCGGACAGAGCAATGAATGTCAGTACTGCGTTTCGGCGCACACTGCCATCGGCAAGATGGTGGGGCTGCCGCAGTCGGAACTGGTAGCCAGCCGCGGTGGGCACAGCACGTCGGCCAAATCAGAAGCGGCGCTTAGCTTTTCCAAGAAAGTAATCGCCGACGGAGGCAAAGCTTCCGCCGCCGAGGTCGAAGCCTTGCGAACCGCGGGCTTTAGCGATGGCGAAATCGCGGAGATCGTTGCTCACATCGCGCTCAACGTTTTCACCAACTATTTCAACAACATCACGGAAGTCGATGTAGACTTCCCGAAAGTCGACCTGCTGCAAGTGGCGTAAGCGGCACAGCAGATTCTGTTGGCCCGGTATGGCCCGCGCCGGAGTGCGCGGGCTTGCCTTCTCGAGTGGATACAAATCAGCGAATCATGGAAGGAGAACTTATGGCGGAAATCATCAAGCCTCCATTTACGGAAGAAAGTGCATTACGCAAAGTGCAGATCGCGGAAGACCTTTGGAACACTCGCGATGCTGAGCGGGTAGCCATGGCCTATACCGAAGATTCAGAATGGCGGAACCGGACAGACTTTCTTACTGGTCGTAAAGCCATCATCGAATTCTTGCAACGAAAGTGGAACCGGGAGCTGGACTATCGCCTTAAGAAAGAGCTATGGGGATTCCGCAACAACCGCATGGCCGTCCGCTTCGAATACGAATGGCACAATGGCAGCGGCGACTGGTTTCGCAGCTACGGCAACGAACTGTGGGAATTCGCGGAAAGCGGCTTGATGCAGAAGCGCTTCGCCAGCATCAACGATTTGCCGATTCAGAGCGAGGAGCGAAGGGTTGGAGTTTAGCGGCTGCTTGTCGCCGAAAGCTCGGACTTGAAATGCTTGGCTTTGGACAAGTCTTTGGTTAATTCCGCCGCATGAAATGCACCGGAGAGTGCTCCACGGCGTCGAGACGCTTTTTCCAGTGAAGCTTCAAATTCAGGCAGAGCCTCAACTGGGCGATTCAATTCCAGCAGCAGGTAGCCAAGTTGTTCTCGCGCAGGCTCGATGGGGCCCGGCGTGGTGGGACGTTTCTCCAGCATTCGTGCCACCCATCTGCGGCGGTGACTTAGGTTTGGCGTGATCGAGTATTCCAACCAGGTTTCACTTCCTAAACCCTCTGCCCTCATCCTCTGCTGGATTTTGTTCTCTATTTAGTATGCTCAAGAGCAGGGCGATCTGCAACAGGCTGCCTCCCGCTACGAGTGGGGCTGCAACTGGCGACCGATACTCAACTGCGCGGTTCCGCCTATACCAACCTTGGACCGATATATTTTGCTCAGCACAACTATCCGCGCGCTCAGAGGAGCTTTGAGTCGGCAATCCAGCGCAATCGCACATATCCGGTATTTTTTTTGGACTTGGGTTTGATCGCCTAGAAAAACGGCGACTGGAAGACCGCAGCCAATTACTATGCGCGTTTGGCTGCAGTTGAGCCGACCGATGTAGCCTATCTGCTGCTATCTCGTGCGCTTGAGCGGGTCGGGAGCATTGAGGATGCAAAACGGGCGGACCAATTGGCAAGGCAGATCTCGAGCGACATCCAGCAGACTCAGCAGACTGCCGATCATCTGATGCTGCAATAACGGCACCATGTTCCAGCAAGATGTTCCATGTAGAATCCCACCCCTTCTTAGAGAAGTAGTCGTCAGTATCCGCCACCATCCAGTTGTACCTTGCCGCGAAACATGCGATAGATGTAGACGAAATATCCCAGAGTTAGGACCATACCGATGGTCCACCAGACCAAACCCACCACAAGGCCATGATGCCCGGCAGCGGTGCTGTAAATGGTCAGACTGTAAGCGGGGTTGGTGCTGGCCGGAAGCACGACCGGATAGAGTGCGTAAACCGCGCCTACCAGCATTCCAGTAATGTACACGCAAGAGGCAAGGAACGCACGCAGCTCCTTGCCATCTCGTGTTGCCAGGCGCATGACCACGAGGCTGCCCACAACTATGACTGGGATCAAAAATCCGACCGGATGCGACAGATAGTTCTCTTTGATCGAAGGACGAACAAACCATGTCGCAACCAGGCTGACCAGGGTGAGTAGGAGCTGAACGGGCCATGCCGCTGCCGCTGCGCGTCGCGCTCGCTGGCCGAGTTCGCCGTCGGTCTTGAGCGAGACGTAAAGTGCACCGTGCGCCGTCAGGGTTACGAGTGCGACCACTCCCGTCATGATGGTGTACCAGTCGAGGATGCCAGGATGCGGCCCGATCTGAAAATTGGTCCATAACGGCTCAAAGAAGTAGCCGTCCGAGCCCAGCGGCACGCCTCGGATGACGTTGCCAAGCGCTGCGCCAAAGAAGATTGCCAACAGAGCGCTGGAGACCGAGAAGATGACATCAAAGAATCCCTGCCAGACGGGGTTATCCATGTGCGCCCGCAATTCAATGCCAATGCCGCGCAGCATCAGCAGCCACAAGACGATCATCAGCGGCAGGTAGAAGCCGCTGAATGCCGAGGCATAGAGCAGCGGATAGGCGAAGTAAAGGGTTCCGCCAGCGGCCAGCAGCCAGACTTCGTTGCCGTCCCAGACAGGGCCGATGGAGCGCAGGATTTTGCGGCGTTCCTCCGTCGTTCGAGCCACTACGAGGTAGATGATTCCGGCGCCTAAATCAAAACCATCCAGCACCACATAAGCGGCGATCATGACAGCGACAATCACGAACCAGACGGTTTCCATGCAATCCTCTTCTTTTGCGTAACGCTAGTGCGCCGCGGGCTGCGCGATGGGGCCGTTTTCAATCTCACGGCGAATCAGGAACAGGAAAAAGATGCTGAGCACGGTGTACATCCCCATGAATCCCAGAAGCGTAAACAAGCCATTGCTGGCGGAGACCAGCTTCGAATAGCCATCGGCCGTTCGCATCAGTCCGTACACCAGCCAGGGCTGGCGGCCGATTTCGGCGGTCATCCATCCAGCGGTGTTCGCGATGTAAGGGAAGGGCAGGCTGAGCAGGAGGATCCATTGCATCCAGCGAGCGCCGTAAAGTTTGCCGCGCCACAACAGAAACGCAGCGACAACCATGATGGCAATGAAGAGCGTTCCGAGGCCCACCATGATGTGGTAGCTGTAGTAAAGAAGCGCGATATTGTCAGGCCAGGTGTCGGGCGGAAATGCGTTGAGCCCGCGAACTTCAGCTTGCCAAACCTTGTAGGTCAGGAAGCTCAACATCTTTGGAACCACTAGAGGATTGTCGATCCGTTGTTCCGCAACATTGGGCTGACCCAGGATGATGAGCGGAGCGCCCGGTTCACTTTTGAATAAGGCTTCCATAGCGGCCAGCGTTGCAGGCTGATTCTGAGCCACCATTCGGCCCTGCCCATCCCCAGTGGGAAACAGCTGCAGAATGCTGAAAATGAGGCCTGCCACCACGCCCACGCGGACGAACAGTTTGCCGTGTTCCTGATACTTGCCCCAGAGCAAATAAAACGCCCCCACGGATGCCATGGCAAATGCGCCCGTGATCCCCGCGCCGCTCATGTTGTGGGCATATTGCCACCACGCCCAAGGATTGAGCATCAGAGCCCAGAAGCTAGTCAAATGTAGCGAGCCGTCGGCAGCCTTGGTGTAGCCCACGGGATGCTGCATCCACGCGTCAGTGGCGATAATGAAGAAACCCGAGAGCCACGAACCTAGGCACACCGCAACCGCCGACCACCAGTGCCCTTTCGGCCCAAGCCGTTTTTCGCCGTAGAGAAAGAGGCCCAGGAACGCGGATTCCAGGAAGAATGCGAACATTCCTTCCATTGCGAGCGTCTGGCCGATGATGCCGCCCGCGAAGCGCGAGAACAGAGACCAGTTGGTGCCAAACTGGAATTCCATGGGAATCCCGGTCACCACGCCGAGTACGAAATTGATGCCGAAAATCCGCGCCCAAAACCGTGCGGCTTGGTTGTAAACCTCGTCATTGCGACGCAGAGCCATCGTCTTAAGGACGACGATCAGGGGCGCTAATCCCATCGTAAGTTGCGGAAAGAGGTAGTGAAAAGTGACAGTGAAGGCGAAGTGCAGGCGGTGAATCAGAAGGGCGCTATCCATTCTTGCCTCGCGTGGTGGTTCGAAAAAATGGAGTATACCGAATGGCCTTAGGAGACTCTGTGATTGCAATCACAATCTAGCGGTGAGAGGGGCTAATTTCTAACTCTTGCGTAGCAATTCCGCAGCCGACAGCAGCGCATTCATCGATCCGGAGCGAAAGCCCTCCAGATCGAGCGTGACATACGCGAAGCCGAGGGCTTTGAAGATGCGGGTGAATTCGGCGGCCATCGCTGGAGAGAGTGCGCGGGGCAGGTCTTCGCGAGCGATTTCGAGGCGCACGATTTCTCCGTGATGGCGGACACGGACCTGCGGGAAGCCGAGAGCATGGAGAGCATCCTCTCCCTGCTCCACGACAGCGAGATTCTCGCGCGTAACCGGGCGCCCATACTCGATGCGGGACGACAGGCAGGCGGAGGCGGGCTTATCCCAGACGCGGAGTCCGGCGAGGCGGGCGAGGTCGCGGACATCTTGTTTGCTCAGCTGAGCGTCGAGCAGCGGTGCGGCGACATGGTGCTGCGCCGCTGCTTGCTGGCCCGGGCGGAAGTCGCCTTGGTCGTCGAGATTCACGCCATAAGCAATCGCATCGAAGCCGTTGGCTTGGCGGAATTGCTCCATGAGTGCGAAGAGTTCGTCCTTGCAGTGGAAGCAGCGTTGAAAGTCGTTGCGCGCGTACTCGGGGCGGTCAAGTTCTTCCGTTTGAATGACTTGCACGGTGATGTGCTGCTCTTCGGCGAAGCTGAGCGCATCGGCGAGCTGCTTGCGTGCGAGGCTGGGAGAGTCGGCGATGACGGCCAGCATGTTCGCGCCCAGAGCCTTGTATGCCGCCCATGCCAGAAAAGCGGAATCCACTCCGCCCGAGTAGGCCACTAGAGTGCGCCCTAAAGAGCGTAGACGAGCGTCGAGCGCGGTCTGCTTGCTCGCGAGATCGAGGACTGGAGGCATTGCTTGTTGATGGTAATGCAAAGAGAGGTTTTGGGGAACTTCGGTGCCACAGCGGAGCAATCTCCGCTGCCACACGAGCCTTCTAGAACGTTGGTTCTTGCCTCCGCAGGTTGCCGAATCCGCCCAGGTTCGCCAGGTTGAAGCGGAAAAGGTATTCGTTTTCGTTGCGGCCTACCGAGCTGAGGACGATGCGGCGGTATTCCAGGCTCACGCCGCAGCAGTTCCAGTTGTAGGTGGTCTGCACCGAGCCATATTGCAGATAGCTGCTCTTTTTCTGAGTCTGCAGATTCCTGCCCTTGTCGGCGTTGGGATCAAAGCCGAAGCTGGAGAGCGCGCTCCAACCACGCTTCTCGGGTGAGCTATAGCCCAGCAGGACGCGGAACTGGTGGTATTCGGACGGACTCATCTTGAGCGGGTTCTTGGACAAAATCACGGGGAGCGTGCGCAAAAGATTATCGCTGCCTCCAACCGTGATGTCGCCGAAGTGGTAGGTGACGATGGCGGTGCTGGAATCGATGCGGCCTTTCTTGAAATCGTAGTCGAGGTTCCACTCGGCTTCGGATCGCGGCGAGGTCTGAATGCGCAAGCGCGAGATGATCGGCGACCAAAGACGGCGATCAGTGAGAAATGAAATCCCCGTGAAATCGGAGGTTGTTGCCAATACGTTGGTTTGACCACTGATCAGCGCGTGTCCGAATTCGGGATCAAGGAAGTATTTCTGGGCGATTCTCCAGCTCAGAATTTCACGGGCCGCCGGAGTTTTGGGGCAGGGCTGGCCTCGAGTGTCCTCCTTCTGCCAAGGATGCTTGGCGGATCGTGACTGCGTTTGCATACCTGCCACGAGGTAGCCCTCTGGGTCATGACAATCGACCGACGTTGACTTTCCCCCTTTGGCGTAAAGCCGTTGCGTGAGGCCAAGTTCCAGTTCGTTCGTGTTGCTTAAGATGTCGCGCGAATCGAAGCGCAAAACATTTGCAAAGTTGTTAATGCCGGTCACATAACGATAGGTAAGGCTCGGTTCCAATACGTGTTTGAGCGTTAGGCCGAAAACCTCTTTTTGGAACACACGCTCCAGCGCGGGTGGCCTCAGGTCCAATGTAGCTTCCAGTGCTTTGCGGTTCAGCTGGCTGTCGGTGGCGCGCCCCAAGCTTTTGGTGGGAAGAAGTTCGTGGGTATAGAGGGTGTCTCGCAGCGCCACCTCCGACCGCAGTCCCCATCCCCGCCAATGAAGTGGCAGCGCGATGCTGGGATGGAAATCGAAGCGTCCCACCAGGTTCGCCGTGCGGAAGTTCGGCTCGCTGCGGGAAAGGCCCTCGACGGCTCCGTCGAAAGAGGCCAGAAACGGCGAGTTCCAAAGGGTGTGATCGACGCCGGAAATCTCGAACCCAGGAGCATGCAGAATTGTCACCACGTTACCGATATCTGTGGACTGGAAGTTCTGGTAACGCCCGACTTGTGCGTTGTAGAAGAATCCGCTTTTGCTCTTGGAGAGAAACAGTTGGGACTTAACTTCAGAGTTTACCGCCAGGCTGATGGACTCGCTAAATGCCGAGCGGAACGCGTAGGTGCTGAGGTACTCGACGCTCGCAACCCCGCGAAATCCCCAAGGCAGCGGCCCCTCGCCGTTGAGGTGAACGTCTTGGCCATCCTGTCCTGCGCGGTCCAGCACGCCGAAATAGGTCAGATCCATGTACGAGTCTTCGCTGGGTCGCCAGCGAAAGTTTGCATTCTGCGCTAGGCCCCGCTGCGAATAGTACTCGGCGCCAACCGTCAGGTCTTTGCTCCGATCAATGGCCCAATAGAACGAATCGCCGACAACAAACCCCTTACGCGAAGAACGTCCGATATGGGGAATCAGAAATCCCGAAGTACGCAATTGTTTGTGGATAGGGTGTGTCGCGTAAGGAAGATAGAGCACCGGTATTCCGCGTATGCGAAACACGCTGTTGTAGATACGGGCATTACCTGCCGTCTCCACTTCAACCCGCCCCGCGCTGAAGAGCCAGTTGGGGTGCGGCATCTGGCAGGAGGTCACAGTGCCGTCATGGACTACGAAATGACTTGGGCCCGTCTTTTCCACCAATTTGCCGGTGAAAGCGAACGGATTATCGGAGAGCAGCTTAATGTTGCGCCCACGTAGGCGGATACCCGTGGTGCCAGTGACGTCGTAAAAACTGCCGATTTCAGTTTGAACGTTGTAGGTGGCGCGCGAAGCTTCGATGTGTTCGTCGCCGGGGCCACCTTCGACGACGACATGGCCTTCGGCGGTGGCCGCGCCGCTATCGGAATCGAACACGACCTCGTCAGCGGAAAGAATCCAACTGCGGTAATAAATCCTGGCCTGCTGATGCAGTTTGTAGACGGTCCCGACTTTTTCCTGTTGCAGGGAGCAAATCGTGGTTTCGTCGGTGGTCTGCGAAGACGAAGCCAGCGGTGCGCACGCGCCCGGTGACTGGCTGGTAACTAGCGGAGGAGCCACAAGCGCGTGACAAGCGAGGACTGCCGTGATAATCAATTTATAGCGGGACATCATCGCATGGGGTCAGGCGCCCCGCGGACTGAACGGCGGACCTGCCGGGGATATCGAGACCTTAGCATGTCCCGGCGGGTGAATCCAAGTCAGCTTCGCAGGTTCTTGCGCCACACACGTGGATTAACCGCGCTCTGAGCTTCTGGCTTTCTCCCGACCTTCGCCTCCTTTCGCGGCAGCGTTACGCTGTCACGTTATTGCTATGTCTGAAGCAGAATTGAATCACGACGAGAGCAGCGAGAGTTTGCCACGAGAAGCGCCGTCGCCGCTTCCGTTGAATCTCTCCGCAGATTCGTCGGTCGATTTGGCTACTCCGGAGTGGCGGGACGAGGTTGCCGCCAAGCTGCAGCAGTATCGGAGTCGGCGGAAATCTCGCGGCCCGAAGTATCCTTCGTTGCATTTGCCGTTTGAGCGACCGGAATTTTCGCGCTCTGTTGCGCAGGAACCGGCTTCACGGTCGTCGTTGGCGGTGGAACACCTGGTAGAGCGGACGGTTGATCGAGTGCTGGACCTAGCGACGGATCGACAAAAGAGGGATCCGCAGGCGACGAGTCCGCTGCCGCTTGATCCCGCGCAGCTGCCGGATGAGCCGCTGTTTTTTCAAACCTCGCAGCCAGAGCCACGACGAGACCTCAGGCACGATTTGTCAGAGCCTCTGCGACAGGAAACCGTTGCGTCCACCAACCTGATTGAGTTCCCGCGCTACAGCACTCCGGCCGTGGATTGGGAAGAGTTAGCGGAGCCTGTAATCGAGCGCCCCAGAATCCTGGAAGTTCCGGATTTGTCTCTCCCGCAGCCTGCGTTGGGAGGCATTTTGCTGGAGCCCGACGCGGAAGTTGAGTCTGCCGATGCGCAGCTGCAGTTGCGGCCCGCTCCGATCCAGCGTCGAATGCTGGCCACTATGCTGGACGCGCTCTTCGTTGGCCTGGTCACTGTATTCGGCGGTTGGATTTTCTTCCAGCTAACCCACGCAATTCCACCACGTCCACAATTGCTCATAGCTGCGGCGTTGATCCCGGCGATTTTTTGGCTCGGCTACCAGTATGCGCTGCTCGTGATGGCGGGCGGCACGCTGGGTCAAAGGGCATGCAAATTGGAACTCGCAGGTTTTGATGGTTTCGTTCCGACGATGGCAAGACGTCGCTGGCGCTTCCTCTCTTCGCTGCTCAGCGCTGCTGCCGTGATGCTGGGGTACGTCTGGGCGCTCCTGGACGAAGACGGACTCTGCTGGCACGACCGCATCTCGCGAACGTATCTGCGCTGCAAGAGCTAGTTCTTGAGAACCAGCTTTCGCGAACCAGCTCTCGGCTGTCGGCTCTCGGCTTTCGACACTCGCGAATCCAGTTTGTGCTGATGCGCCGCGATTTTGACAGCCGTCAGCCGATAGCCGACAGCCCGCCCTGCTACCATAAAACCGTGACCTCAAAATCCAACGTACGCGTTCGTTTCGCGCCGTCTCCCACCGGCCAACTCCATGTCGGCAATGCTCGCACGGCTCTTGTGAACTGGCTTTACGCTCGCCAGACGGGCGGCACCATGATCCTGCGCATTGAAGATACCGACATCGAGCGCAGCGAAGCTCGTTTTGAAACCCAGCTAATCGATGACCTGAACTGGCTAGGGCTCGATTGGGACGAGGGCCCGGACGCAGGCGGCCCTTACGCGCCGTACCGCCAGTCCGATCGCACGCCGATTTATCGCGAGTATGCCGAGCGGTTGCTGAGCGAGGGCAAAGCGTACTTGTGCTTTTGCACGGAGGCCGAATTGCAGCGTCAGCGAGAGCTCGCGCACGCAGAACATCGTCAGCCGATCTATCCCGGGACTTGCCGCAAGCTTGATCCCGCCGAAGCGCTGCAACGCCGCGCCAATGGCGAGACTGGCGCGATTCGTCTGCAAATTCCAGAACGGCCGATTCGCTTTCATGACATCGTTCACGGCCAAGTCGAATTCTCGAATGAAGTGGTAAGCGACCCGATTATTCTGCGGTCGTCGGGAATGCCGGTCTACAACTATGTGGTCGTAATCGACGATGCGCTGATGAAGATCACACACGTCATTCGTGGCGACGACCATCTTTCGAATACTCCAAAACAAGTTGCTTTGTATGAGGCATTGAACTGGCCGGTCCCGGAATTTGCGCACCTTTCCACCATTCTGGGTGCCGATCGAGAACGACTGTCCAAGCGGCATGGGGCGACTTCCATCGCGAATTTCCGCGAGATGGGCGTGCTGCCCGAGGCGCTTACGAATTATTTGGCTCTACTGGGCTGGGCCCCCAGCGGCGGCACTCGAGAGATATTTAGTCCGCCAGAACTGGTGAAGGAATTTACACTGGAGCGCGTGACGCCTTCCCCTGCTGTTTTTGATATGGAAAAGTTATACTGGCTGAATCGCCACTACATTAAGGAATCCGCACTGGGGAAAATCGTGGATTTGGCCGCGCCCTTCTTTGGTAGTGCAGGGCTGCTGCCCGCGCAGCTTGAGGATGCAACTCGCATCTGGTTTGAAAGAGTGGTGAGCCTGCTGGTGGCTTCCGTGGATCGTCTGGATCAGCTTCCAGGGCGCGCCGCGCACATCTTTTCTTTCGATCCGTCGGCTGCGTTGGCTTCACCGGACAATGCTGACGTGCTAGGTTCCAGCAACGCAGGCGCTGTTTTCTCCGCTTTCACGGTGAAGATTCTCGATCTGCAATCTTGCGGAGAAGCTCTCACAGCGGAGCGATTTAAGGCCATCATGAACGAGGTGAAGGCTGAGACCCTCGCAAAAGGGAAGGAATTGTTTCATCCCGTTCGCATTATGCTGACGGGCTCGCACTCGGGGCCGGAATTCGACAAGCTCATCCCGATTTTGGAAGAAGGCAGTACGTTGCCGTTGCCCAAGCATGTAATGAGTGTTGTAGAGAGAGTGAAAGTCTTTAATGAAGCCCGTGGAAAGTAGAGGCGGATCAAGCAAATCTACCGAAGCAGATTTTCTAGTGCGCCCGACAGCTGAGGAAATTTGAAGCTATAGCCATCGCCGATTAGTTTTCGCGGTTGTACGCGCTGGCTTCCAAGTAAGACTTCTTTCCCCATTTCGCCCATGGCTAGCTGGAGTGCGAATTCCGGCACGGGGAAGATTACTGGACGAGACAACACTTTCCCGAGTATCGAAGTAAATTCTGAATTCGTCACTGGATTGGGCGATGTAAGGTTAACTGCCCCGCGAACGTTCTCGTTGTTCATAATATGCAACATCGCCCCGACGATGTCGTCAATGTGAATCCAGCTCCACCACTGTTTTCCGCTGCCAAGTCGCCCACCGAAGCCAAGGCGAAACGGCAGCAGCATCTTATCCAGTGCGCCGCCCTTCTTGCTGAGGACTACGCCAATGCGTGCATGAATCAGCCGAATACCAGCTTGCTGGACTGGCCCTGCCGCCGCTTCCCATTCGCGGCAAGTCTCCGCCAGAAAACCTGTTCCGGAAGAGCTGGTTTCACCAAGAATCTCATCGTCGCGATTGCCGTAGTAGCCAATGGCCGAAGCCGCGAGAAAAATGGCAGGTTTTTGCGCAGCGCGAGCTGCGGCTTCGGCGAGCGTACGAGTTCCGAGAACACGGCTGTCGCGAATGCGTTGCTTCTTGGCAGTTGTCCAGCGGCCGACAACACTCTCTCCTGCCAGGTGAATCACAGCGTCGAAACCGGATACCAGCGCAGGATCAAGAGCTCTACCAGGCTGCCAGGAAATCTGTTTCTCGTTGGACAGGGCGTCTTTCCTCGCCAGCGCGGTCACACCGTCCCCGCGAGTTTCCAAAGCCTGCGAGAGTACCGTTCCCAACAATCCGGACGCGCCGCTCATCAGAACTCGCATAGTTGCCTTGGCCGACGAAAGAGTTGTGCCTTCACTTACTGTACCAAACGCAGGAGTTATCAAGTTCGCGCAGATTTTTTTGCTCCTCGCTATCGCAAAAAATTGACTGGCGCGATTCGCCGCCCAGAGTGAGGTTTACGTGCCTCAAAGCTATAATCGAAAGGAGTGCCGCAGGGGCTTCCCCCGAGCCCGTTTTTCCGTGGTTTTTGCGCGACGGCGGACCTCCAAACGAACAGGCATGAACTTGCGCCAACAAATCGCGACCAGTGTACTCAGCGCCACTAAGTACCGTGAGCTGATGAGCATGATGCGCGCCAATCGACCGAATGACGACCTGGATCTGGTTCGCAAAGCCTACGAATTTTCCGTGAAGCATCATGAAGGCCAGCTGCGCGCTTCCGGCGAGCCTTACGTTGTTCATCCTTTGGAAACTGCTCTCGTTCTTGCCGAAATGAAGATGGATCCGGTAGCCGTGGCCGCCGGGCTTCTGCATGATTCCGTGGAAGACACGTCCGTCACAACCGTCGATATTCGCAAGGAATTCGGCGAGCAGGTTGCGCACATCGTTGAAGGCGTCACCAAAATTGGCAAGATCGATTTCGCGTCGCAGGAAGAGCGGCAAGCCGAGAACCTGCGCAAGATGGTTCTCGCCATGGTCGATGATATTCGCGTCGTGCTCATCAAACTCGCTGATCGTCTGCACAACATGCGCACGCTGGAACATCTTTCACCGGAGCGACAACAGAAGATTGCGCGCGAGACGCTGGAAATCTACGCGCCTATCGCGCATCGGCTCGGCATGGGTAAAGTTCGCGGCGAGCTGGAAGACCTCAGCTTCCGTTACACCGACCCTACCGGCTACGAAGATGTCCGCCAGTTGGTGGAATCGCGCCGCAAACAAGGCGAGCAATTTCTCGCTCATGTGCAGGACGTGTTGCGGGACAAGCTGAAAGAAGCTGGTATTTCCGCCCGCGTGGAAAGTCGAATCAAGCGCTTCTTCAGTATTCATAATAAGCTCGTCAAGCAGCGCATCACGGTCGATCAGGTTTATGACTTGTTTGCCATGCGCGTGATTACGCAGTCGGTGCAGGATTGCTACGCGGTTTTTGGCATCATTCACAATCTGTGGCGACCGGTGCCGGGGCGCATTAAAGATTTCATCGCCATGCCACGGCCAAATTTCTACCAGTCGCTGCATACCTCGGTGATTGCGGAAAACGGTATTCCATTTGAAGTACAAATTCGCACCGAAGAAATGCACAAGATGGCGGAAGAAGGCATCGCTGCCCACTGGAAATACAAAGACGGCCCTATCTCGGCGAAAGACGAGCAACGCCTCGCCTGGTTGCGGCAGGTCGTCGAGTGGCAGCGCGATGTTCCAGATCCCAATGAATTCCTGTCCTCGCTAAAGATCGATCTCTACCCGGAAGAGGTTTATACCTTTACGCCGAAAGGCAAAGTGATCGTGTTGCCGCGTGATGCCACACCGATCGACTTCGCTTTTGCCGTTCACACCGACGTGGGCAACACCTGCGTCGGCGCACGCGTCAACGGGCGCATGGTGCCTATTCGCCACAAACTGCATTCCGGAGATATCGTCGAAGTAATTTCCCAGGCCGGACATAAGCCCAGCCGCGATTGGCTCAGCTTTGCGAAGTCCACGCGCGCTCGGCAAAAGATTCGGCATTGGCTCAACGTGCATCAGCGTGAGCGCGCTATTGAGATTGGCCGCAAGCTCATTGACAAAGAGGCTCGCAAGTACCGCATCGCGCTCAAAGATATTCGTGAAGAAGACTTGCAGCGCGTCGCGTCGAACTATGGCCTCGGACGCCCCGACGATCTTCTAGCCGACATTGGCTACGGAAAATATTCCGCTAAACAAGTGCTAGGCCGCGTGCTGCCGGCTGGCATAACTCCGCTGGAAGGCGAAGAGCCCAAACAGAGCGTCACTAGCGTGATTCGCCGCGTTTTCGGCGGCAAAAGTGATGCCATCATCGTCAAGGGTCACGGCGATTTAATGGTCTATCGCGCGCGCTGCTGCAATCCGATTCGCGGCGAGGCCATCGTCGGATACGTCACGCGAGGCAAAGGCGTAGCGGTGCATGCCACCAAATGTTCCAATGTCGTAAACTTGATGTATGAGCCAGAGCGCCGCATCGACGTGGAGTGGGCCGGAGGCGCCGGAGAAGCCGCAGCCGCCTACCCCGTCCGCCTGCAAATGCTATGTGATGATCGCTTCGGCATGTTGAAACAGATCACAACCGTAATCGGCGATGCCCACGCCAACATCCGCGACATGTCCACCCGGGCCGTCAGCGGGGAAGCGACTGTGGAAGTCTTGTTGGATATTAGCGATCTGGAACACCTGGAACTGATCACCGCAGGTCTACGGAAGATCCCCGGGTTGCATGAAGTGCAGAGGATGAAAAAGGTTTAGGAGCATCGAGTAGTGTGGCGCTTCAGCGCCGCAAAACACGCTGAAGCCTTCGGCTTTTAGCCGCGAGGTAAAGAATCTATGCAACTTCCGAACCCAATCGACGAAAACAGAACTCCCGAAGCGTTGACAACGCGCGTGGAACTCGAACTCAAGAGCACCCAAGAACTTTTTGCGGCAACTCTTGCCGGGGAATACGACGATGACGCTCCGTGGGATGCCGTGAGTGTCTTGCGAGGGCGAGGAACTCCGGAAGCATTTGAACTAGCGTGCGAGTTTTGCCAATCGGAGAATCCAAGGGCGTGCGCGCGAGGGCTCAGCGTATTGGCTCAACTCGGCGCGGGCAAGCCAGTGGAGGAGCGTCCGTTTGTGGCAAAAAGTGTTTCAATTGCGATTAGCCATCTAGGAGATTCCCATCCAGACGTTGTCTCTTCCGCAGCTTGGGCTCTGTCCCATCTGGGTACTGAACCAGCCGTCGCGGCTCTGGCCAGTCTGCGCAGTCATCCTGATCCAGAGGTCAGGCAGTCCGTAGCATGCTGCACGGACCTTATGAATCATCCAGAAGCAGTAGCCATCCTCGTGGCGCTCATGGAAGATGAGAACGAGGTCGTTAGGGATTGGGCGACATTCGCGCTAGGTTCATTCGAAACTTTGGAAGATGGCGTGTGGCGTTTTTGGGACTCGCCGGAAATCCGCACGGCTCTCAACAAGAGGTTACAGGATCCTTACGAAGATGCGCGTCGCGAAGCCATCTGGGGATTGGCCAGGCGTAAAGACATTCTTGGATTGAAATTACTGCTGGGACACCTGGAGTTCGAAAGCTGGTGGGGTAGCGATGAGCACACAGCCAAAGAGGTCCTCAATCTTGCGGGGAATACTCCCGTCGAGGATCTTCGTCTTGGATTGAGACGTTTACTAACGAAAAACTTGGAAGCGAACGCTGGCAGTTGATGGTCAGCTTGCCAGTGCCTTGTTTGAGGTTTTCCAAATCCCCGCCCACCATCTACAATCAGGAAGCCAATTTTACTGGCAACTGACAACCGCTCCCAGGAGAAACAAAATGCGTGAAGTTATCGCAACCCCCGACGCGCCGAAGGCGATTGGCCCTTATTCGCAGGCGATCAAGGCGAACGGTTTTGTGTTCACTGCGGGGCAGGTAGCTTTTGACCCAGCAACGGGCCAAATCGTTGATGGCGACATTGCCATCCAAACCGAACGTGTGATGCAGAATCTCGCCGCAATTCTGAAGGCTTCTGGCACGGGGTTCGATAAAGTTGTCCGCTGCGGCGTGTTTTTAAAGAGCATGAACGACTTCACGGCGATGAACGAGGTCTACGGGCGCTACTTCCCGTCCGCCCCGCCCGCGCGCTCGACCGTGGAGGTCGCACGCTTGCCGAAAGATGTTCTGGTGGAGATTGATGTCATCGCAATTGCATGAATTCTTGAGTAAGCTTGTCATTCCGAGCGCAGCGAGGAATCCCTTTGAAGACCGAGAACCTTTACGGCGATAGGGATTCCTCGCAGTGCTCGGAATGACAAAGAGCAATATAAGAATGAAACAGACTTTATTCCCTCAGTGACTCAGGAGCAGAATTGATGTCGAAAAACATGTTAGGAATTGCCATTCTAGCGCTGGCCACCTTCACCTTTGCGCAGGATGCCGTCACCCAGCCAGACGCCGCGGCACCTAAGAAACCAGCCGTCAAGAAGTCGACAACGGCCACAAAATCAACCGCAAAGTCTTCCACTGCAACAAAAACGACGGCCACCACGGCCAACAAACCCGCCGCTACGGGCACCAGGAAAACCACCGCCAGGCATCACGCCGCAACCGCCACCACGGCCAAGAAGAGGACTCCAGTGAAGCACACCCATCCTAACGCTCCCACGCCCGTGAAGGGCCCAGGCACCACCACTCCGACCGGCTTACAGTATTGGGATATCAGGGTCGGCACAGGAGCAACCGCCGTTGCCGGACAGCAGGCTGAAATGCAGTACACGGGCTGGCTTCCGGATGGCAAGGAGTTTGACAGCTCCTATCACACCGGCCACACGTTTCCCTTTCAGCTCGGAGCCGGGCAGGTCATAAAAGGCTGGGACGAAGGCGTTGCGGGTATGAAGGTTGGAGGCATGCGCCAGCTGCGCATTCCGCCGCAGCTAGCCTACGGCGAACGCGGCTATCCAGGCGCGATTCCGCCAAGTGCAACGCTAATTTTCGACGTGGAATTAGTAGGCGTAAAGTAGCAGCAGATCGTGTGGGGCGGACACTCTTGTCCGCCGCTCTCGATCTTGGCCCTGAATTGGATCTTGGGCTTGATCTGGATTTTCTGGGGCTACTTCGGAAATCAGGTTGAGCTCTACGCCTTTACGACTTTGCCGCTGCGGATGCAGCCTGTGCAGGCGCGAATCTTCTTGCCGTGGCCTTCCACTTTGGCCTTCACCGGGCGCAAGTTGACGTTCCAGCGCCGTTTGGTGATGTTGTTGGCGTGGCTGACATTATTTCCAAATTGCGGCCCTTTGCCGCAGATATCACAAACGCGTGCCATAACAAGAACCTTTCGACTGCAGTGGATACAGATCTAGTGAATAAACATTTAGTCTACAGGGATTTGATGGTTGCGACAACTGGCGTAAGGCTCTGAGGAAGTGGAGCGGTGCCGGAGCGATTAAAAACTTGGAACGTTAAAGCATTTATTTACAATAAGATAGATGCCCGAGGTCGAAAATGGAAATCAAGAACCGCCACTCGGGGAATTCGTCTGCAACATCGTCGTTGGCGGCGTGCGCGACGGCAAACTGCGCCGGGAAACGTTCCACCAAGACGAGCCGCATATTCGCAGTCGCCATTCTTGCCACACTCTTCTGTTCAGCCAGCGCAGCCGCCCAGGATTGCGCCGCCACCGCCAAAGCCCCTTGGACCTGGGGAGCGGGCGGTTCGCGCGCTAACGCTCAGTTGATAATCACCGCCAGCACCGTCGGAGATGACTGCCACTCCGCCAAAGCCACCATCAAAATCCACGCCCTCGATGGCCGAATGATTTTCGCCGTCTCCCGCCCCACGGCACAGGTAACAACTCTGGCGGATGCCACGAACGCCATTCAGATGACCAAAGCTCTCCAGACTTGGGTCGACACCACCACCTGCCCCGTCGGCGGCAGCGACGCCCTACCCCCATGGAAGCGAGGCAAGCCAGCCGTCGAAGCCTCCGGCAATACCCCATTCATCGCAACCCTGAGCCGGGAAGCCTACCTGCGCCACCGCACCGCCGCCGAGCCTCTACTGTGCTTCATCCAAGGCGCAGAAAGCGTGAACGCCCTAGCCGTCAGCCCCGACGGCAAGTTCGTCACCCGCATCGGCAGCTTCGCGCTGTCGCACTAACCCCATGTTCCATAAATAGGTTGAAATAATACGAGGACAAATAATACGGGAAATAATACGGGGACGGAAATAATACGGGGACAGACGGGACGTACACCAGTTCTTTTCTGCGAACCGGGTGCCCCAGGTTCGCGACGTTTTGTGTCGATAACCTGGGTACTGCTGGCACCGCGAATCGGCCTAGGTAGTGCCTCGCGCCCAGCCCAGGTTGTCGTCCAAAGAACGGACTCGAACCTGGGGCACCCTGCTACACTCTAGAGCTTGTTTCACAAATACATAAAACAAAAAAATGTCATTCCGAACGCAGTGAGGAATCCCCGGCAATTTCAGTTGTATTCATGATCGCAAGGAATTCTCACCGTAAAGTGTCCACGGCTTTTGGGGTTAGTGTTCGGTGAGAATGCCTCTCAGCAGCATCGTGGTAACAGGAGCCGGGGTTCCTTCCCCTTCGCAAAGAACGCTCAGGCTCAGGATGACAAATTCGGTTTCTAGTATTTATGAAACACGCTCTTAGGATTCAATCTCCAGCAGGTCGCAACGGCATGGCTGCCCGCGACGTAGTTCCGGCGTACTTCCGGCGCGCCTCAATCAACTTCGCCAACTCGGGTTCGCCGAGAATGTGCTGGCGTCCCAGTTGGTGCGTGACCAACACAATTTTCGCGAAGTGTTCCACGGTTTCCATCTTCATGTAGGCGTGTTGCACATCTTCACCATAGGCGACGACGCCGTGGTTGGCCATGAGGACCGCATCGTAATCTGGAATGTAGGGAGCCAGAGCGTCGGTCAGTTCCGGCGTACCCGGTGTTCCATAACGCGCCAGCGGAATCGATCCCAGCCCGATCACCACTTCACAAACCAGCGGCTGATTCAGAGCCAATCCTGCCGCAGCGAAGCCGGTTGCAGTGGGAGGGTGTCCATGCACCACCGCGTGAACATCGTCGCGCATGCGGTAGATCAGAAGATGCATCGCCAGCTCGCTCGAGGGGCGGCGGCGTCCGGAAAGTGTGTTTCCGTCGTGATCGACAACAACCAGGTCGTAGGGCTTCAGGTCGGCCTTGCTCATGCCGGTGGGCGTGGTCAGAATGCGGCGCGAATCCATGCGAACGGAGAGGTTGCCATCCGTAGCCGCGACGAAGCCCGCCGCATGCAGACGATGAGCGTGGCGCACAATCTCTTCCCGAAGTTTGTGTTCGTTGACCATGGTCCTGATCTTGAAGTTCTTCAGCTGGGCCCCAACGCTCGATCCAACTCGGTGCGGGTATCGTATCGTACCTTGTAGTGTTGGACAACGTTTTTCAGGACAATTTAACTTTGTTCGCACATTTGTACTCCAGCGAATCGTGCCTCAACTTTATACTCGAAGTTAGGGAAAACATGTGCAAGTTTCTGATTTTCATTTCGATTTGCCGGAGGAGCTGATCGCGCAGCATCCGCTTGCAGATCGCGCGAGCTCGCGACTGCTGCGGCTGCAGCGCCGTGCGGTGGGGTCGGATAGTGGCCTACAAGACCTTAATTTTCATCAACTTCCGGACTTGTTGCGGCCCGATGACTTGGTCGTATTCAACGATACAAAGGTGTTTCCGGCGCGTCTGTTTGGGCGACGTGTCACGGCGGCCCAGGGTGGTGCCGAGGGCAGGTCAGGGGAGTCTCGGCGCTCGGGATTACACGTAATTGCCCAAGATTCCGAAGTGCCAATATTTGGGCAGGGTCGGGTTGAAGTGTTGCTAACAAAGGAACTTCCCGCCCCTTTGGGCCGACCGGACGCCAACGAATGGGAGTGCCTGGTGCGCCCCGGACGCAAGCTAGGGGTAGGCGAAAGGATCGTTTTTGGCGATCAGAATGAGCTCTCCGCCGAAGTTGTGTCGCGAGGAGAGTTTGGCGAGCGCGTGATCCGTTTTGCGCCTGTGGAGGACTTTTTTAGCGTGCTGGAGCGGCTGGGACATGTGCCTTTGCCGCCCTACATTGCCCGCCAGGACGCTCTGGAGGACCGCGGGCGATATCAGACGGTGTACGCCCAGGCGAGGGGGTCGGTGGCGGCGCCTACGGCTGGGTTGCACTTTACTGCCGAGATTTTGGCACGGATGCGGGAACGGGGCATTGAGACTGCGGAAGTGACTCTGCACGTTGGACTTGGGACGTTCCAGCCGGTGCGGGTGGAGCGCGTGGAAGATCACAAACTGCACGGGGAAACGTATGCGATCTCCGAAGAGGCTGCCCAAAAAATCACCGCAGCCCTGGCGGCGGGACGTCGAATTGTGGCTGTGGGAACGACCACGGTGCGGACGCTGGAATTTGCAGCGTCGTGTGCGGGCGGGAATCGCATTGAAGCGGGGTCGGGGGAGGCTAACCTCTTTATTTACCCCGGTTTTCAATTCAAAGTTGTGGGTGCGATGTTAACGAACTTTCATCTGCCAAAATCGACGCTTTTGATGTTGGTGTGCGCGCTGGGCGGTGAAGAACTTGTGTTGCGCGCATACAGACACGCGGTTCAGCAGAGATATCGTTTTTACTCGTACGGGGACTGCATGTTGTTGGAGTAGCGGGACTTGCTGGTGCCAACCCTGATAAACTTCTCGCCGTGACTGCTAAGAAATCGAGCACTTCGGAAAAAACGGAAAAGATAGCAGAACGATCGTTCTGTTATGGGCGCGCGGGTGAATCCTGTGCCTGAAACTGTACCTGCCTCTGTGAGTGCTAGGGGCCCCAAAACAGCTCCAGCGGGCAAATTGGCGCTGCCGCATGGGGCGGGACGAGATTGCATTTTTTTGATCGACACGATGTCGTTCATTTTTCGGGCGTACCACGCGATGGCGCGGCAGAGGCCAATGACGACTCGGACGGGGATACCGACGGCGGCGACGTTTGTTTTTGTGAACATGCTGCGCAAGTTGCGGGAGGATTTTGCGCCGCCGTATCTGGCGGCGGTGTATGACGTGATGGGGCCGACGTTTCGCGATGAGCAAGCTGCGGCGGTCACGAAGATTCGCAAGTTCGACATCAAGACGCAGACGTTTCACGAAGTGGAATATCACGGCTACAAGGCGAATCGCGTGGCGATGCCGGAAGATCTGGCGCAGCAGCTTCCTTATATACAGCGGGCGCTGGAGGGGTATCGAATTCCGATTTTGCAATATGACAAATTTGAAGCCGATGACGTGATTGGGACTTTGGCGAAACAAGCTGCGGCGCGCGGGATTCCGGTGTATATCGTTTCCAGCGACAAGGACATGTTGCAGCTGGTGGGGGAGAATGTTTGGATTTTGAATCCTCCCAAAGACAATTTGATTTGCGATGCCGCGAAAGTGGAAGAGATTTTGGGTGTGCCTCCC
This sequence comes from Acidobacteriaceae bacterium, assembly GCA_025352065.1. Classification (GTDB taxonomy): domain Bacteria; phylum Acidobacteriota; class Terriglobia; order Terriglobales; family Acidobacteriaceae; genus JANXUC01. The sequence continues at coordinate 117,999 of JANXUC010000090.1, forward strand.
GAGCGCGTGGTGGATGTGATGGCGCTGCGGGGGGATACGGTGGACAACATTCCGGGTGCGCCGGGGATTGGGGATAAGGGGTCGGTGGATTTGATTCAGCGATTTGGGACCGTGGAGGCGGCGCTGGATCACGCGGACGAGGTGGAAAAGAAAACGTATCGGGAGTCGCTGCAGAACAATCGCGACATTGTTTTGTTCAGCAAAAAACTGGCGACGATTGATACGGACGTTCCGATGACGTTGAACACGGAGGAAATGCGAAGCTCGGAGCCGGATGCGGTCGCGCTGCGAGCGTTGTTTGCGGAGATGGAGTTCAACACTCTGTTGCGGGAGATGATTGTTGACCCCGAAGTGCGCGAGGTTCGTTACAGCGAAGCACAGAGCGTTGCTGATGTGGAACGTGAGCTGAAGTCCGCTGCGAAGACGGGATATCTGGCGGTGGCGATCGAGGGCGTTCAGGCTGTTGTTGTGGAAGACGGTGAGGTTGAAGAAGAGAAAGACGACGCCCAGGGGACGATGCTGCTGTTGGATAACGCGCCTGAGGCTCCGGTTGCCGCCAAGCGGCGTATCGCTATTTCCGGCGAGCCGGGGACTGCCGCCATGGTCGCTCTCGGGGACGATGCTGTGGCTAAAGCTCTGCGCACAGCTTTGGGGGATAAGGCGGTGCCCAAGGCGATCCACGATTACAAAGCCGCTCTTCATGCTTGCGAATCGCTGGGGATTCCGCTGAAGGGCGTGCGGCACGATTCGATGCTGTATTCCTATTTGCTGGACCCGACGTATTCCTCGCACGCGCTGGCGGACGTGGCTTTGCGGCGGTTCAACGAGAAGCTAAGGGGGGAATTGGCGGAGGCGGCGGATGTTGCGGGTCGGCTTGCTGTGTCGCTGCGGCGGGAAATCGAAAGCAATAGCTTGCTGAAGTTGTATGACGAGATTGAATTTCCGCTGGTTCGTGTGCTTTCGAGAATGGAACAGGCTGGAGTCAAGATCGATACTGCGGTTTTGGCTGAAATGTCTTCAAGGCTGGAATTGGAGATTCGGCGCAAAGCGAAAGAGATTCACGAACTGGCGGGAACGGAGTTCAATATCAATTCTCCCAAGCAGCTGGGCGATGTGCTGTTTAACAAGATGAATTTGCCCAAGCCGATGAAGCAGGGTAAGGGGCGTGTGATTTCTACTGCCGTGGATGTGATGGAGGAGCTTGCACTGACGCACGAGGTTCCGCGGTTGGTGCTGGATTACCGACAGCTTTCGAAGCTGAAATCGACCTATGTGGATGCGCTGCCCAGTTTGATTGATCCCGCGACGAAGCGGCTGCATACGACGTTTAGCCAGACGGTCACTGCGACAGGGAGGCTATCGTCGGTGAATCCGAATTTGCAGAACATTCCGATTCGGACCGAGCTTGGACGAGAAGTGCGTGCGGCATTTATCGCTGAACCAGGTTTCGTGTTGCTGGCGGCGGACTATTCGCAAATCGAGCTGCGGTTGCTTGCCCACTATTCGCAAGATCCTTTGTTGAGCGAAGCTTTCCGGCGCGGCGATGATATTCATACGCTGACTGCGGCGGAAGTGTTTGGCGTTCCTCCGCTGATGATTAATGCTGAGCACCGTCGGGCGGCGAAGGCTGTAAATTTTGGGATTGTGTACGGGCTCTCGGCGTTTGGGTTATCGCAGCAGCTGGGGATTGATAAGAGTGAAGCCAAACGTTTTATTGACGCTTATTTTGAGAAGTATAAAGGCGTGCGCAGCTTTATTGATCGAACGATTGAAGAAACGCGGCGCGAGCAGAAAGTGCGGACTCTGTTTGGGAGGGTGCGGCCCATCCCCGACATCAACAGCAAGAATGCGAATCAGCGTGGTTTTGCCGAACGGACCGCCGTGAATACTCCGTTGCAGGGGACGGCGGCGGATTTGATCAAGATTGCGATGATTCGGATTGACGCGGAGATGCGGGAGCGCGGGCTGAAGTCGCGGATGACTTTGCAGGTGCATGACGAGCTTGTCTTCGAGGTTGCGGAATCGGAACTGGATGTGATGAAGAAGCTCGTGCGGGATCGCATGGAGAATGCGCATGTTTTGTCTGTGCCGTTAGTAGTCGAGATGGGCGTGGGGTTGAATTGGCGGGATATGTAAAAGGGCAGTTGTTATTCTGAAGTGACGTCTGTAATATACAGAACGTGAAAGTTCTTTTCTCGGAAAGCTTTCTATCCGACCTTCCGCTGAGGATATGACAAATGAAGTTTTTTGCGATTCTGTTCGCGCTGTGTTTGATGGCAGTTGGGATGGCTGCAGGTCAAGAGAGCTTCCCGCGCGCTGAAGTGTTTGGCGGCTACTCGTACCTAAATTTTGATACTAACGGGTTGAGTTCGCGGCAGAGTGCGAATGGCTGGGAAGCCTCGGTGTCGGGAAACTTCAATAAATGGTTCGCAGCGGAAGCCGATGTAAGTGGACACTATAAGAAGATCGGCGCGGTCAGTGTAAGCGACTATGCATACCTGGCTGGCCCACGCATCAATCTAAGGCCCATTTTCATCCATGCCTTGATAGGTGGCGATCATTTGACAGCCAGTGCCTTGGGTCTCTCCGCGTCGCAAGATGGATTGGCTGGAGCATTGCGGCGGGGTGCAGTTTAAGTTTTCGCCCCATCTATCTTTACGTACATCCGGCGATTATGTTTTTAGCCGACACAATATTTTCGGAGGATCGTCGTTCACACAAAACAATTTCCGTGCAGGAGTTGGCCTTGTTTATAGTTTTGGCGGCAGCGGTCGCGTCTCTGAATCCAAAGCTAAGAGGGTAGAGGTAACTCGACCGGAGGTAGTTCGATCACGATCTGGTTCAGGCATGCCCATCCCGGTCTTGGGCCTGCGGGCCAATCCGAGAGAAAATGGTGGGGCGCAGATTGAAGAAATTGTGTCGGGAAGCACGAGCGAACAAGCCGGATTACGCGTCGGCGATGTAATCAATTTTGTTGATGGTAAAGCGGTAAGAACTCCAATGGAACTCGCAGCGGAATTGTCCAATCAACCACCCGGAGCGAAAGTCAGGCTTGGGTACCTTGTGCACGGATATTGGCAAGCGGAAACGATAATAATTTTGCCTTCAAAGCCATAGGCAAATGCGAGGGCTACCTCAGCGACTGAAGTCCTTCGAGTTTCCTAGTCTCACTGCGCGGCTAAAGCCGTGCCCTTCCCATTCGCGGGACTGCGTTTTAGACTTCTCTTTCCTATGAAAGAGAGCGGATTCCTCGCTGCGCTTCGGAATGACAATCTATTGTGGAGAAGCGGCGAGCAGGAATGCTCGGCCCTACACAATCGCGTTAGCTTCCCAACGCCTTTTGAATGGCTCCCGCTATGGAGTCGGCTAGTTTCTTCATGGTTTCTTCGTTTTCCGCTTCGACCATTACGCGTGCCAAGGCTTCCGTGCCGGAGTATCGGACTACCACGCGACCGTTGCCGTTGAGGGAATGTTCTGCTTCCTGAATTGCATTCTGAATTGCCGGAACCTGCGCGAAAGGCGTTTTCTCGCGCACGCGGATGTTCTGGATAACTTGTGGGAATACTTTCAGGTCGCTGACAAGATCGGCGAGAGCTTTCCCGCTGCGCACAACAACATCCATTACGCGGAGAGCTGTGGCAATGCCGTCGCCGGTGGTGGCGTCGCTGTCCCGGAAGAGGATGTGTCCGGATTGTTCGCCGCCGAGAGTTGCTCCGGTCTTTTGCATTTCTTCAAGCACGTATTTGTCGCCGACGTTGGCGCGGAGCATGTGGATGCCGGATTTTTTTAGCGCGATTTCCAGGCCCATGTTGGACATGGTGGTTGCAACGACGGTCGATTTCGCGAGTTTGCCTTGCGCTTGCATGTCGCGCGCGGCGAGGAGCAGCACGGCGTCTCCGTTGACGACCTTTCCGTTTGCATCGCAGAACAGAGCACGGTCGGCATCGCCGTCGAAAGTTACGCCGAGGTCGAATTCGTCGTTCTTCTGGAGAGCATTGCGCTCCGAAACTGCGAGGCCCACAGCTTCGGCATGCAGTGCGCCGCAGTTGTCGTTGATGTTGCGACCGTTGGGGGAGGAGTTTAGAAACTCAGCTTGAATGCCGAGTTTGTGAAACAGTTCTGGCGCCTCGGCGGCGGCGGCGCCATTGGCGCAATCGACCAGCACCTTCAACGTGTGCAGGTCGGTGGAGACGCTCGCGGCGAGCCAATCGATGTAGGCGCGGCGTAAAGATTCTTCACCCGGCAGGCTGGGCGCGGTGGACAAGGGCTCCGGATGCTTGTTCTCTTTTGCCGCTTCCAGCAAGGCAAAGATTTCTTTTTCGACTTCCAGTTCGCGGGCATCGGGAAATTTATAGCCATCGCCGGAGAAAACTTTGATTCCGTTATCCATCCAGGGATTGTGCGAGGCGGAAATGACGATGCCTGCGGAGCATCCGCGCAAGCGTGCGAGATAGGCGACGCCGGGTGTAGTCAAAACGCCAGCGCTGTGAACTTCTACGCCGTGGGACGCGAGGCCAAGGATGAGGCGGTCGGCGATCCAAGCGCTGGATTCGCGCGTATCCTGGCCGATGATGACGCGGGGAGAGTCTGTGGAACTCGCGGCGTTCTGCCGAAGGTTGTGGCCCAAAGCGCGGCCAATGATGAAGACGGACTCGGGCGTTAGAGGAAATTCACCGGCGACGCCGCGAATGCCGTCCGTTCCAAAAAGCTGACGCTGCGAAGAGCTCATTGCATGGATCCGGCGCCGCGCCTGACTTGGCGCGACCCTTTCAGGGATTGGTTCGGAAACTATTCGGGTACTCTTCCCATGATAACCGTGACTTGCACGGGAGCGGGATTGACGACCTGGACGAGAGGATCGGAAAGGTACACATGGGTCATAAAAGTGCCGCGGTGCATGGTGCCGCTGGCGTCGACAGGGTCGGTGAGGGCGGCTTCGAGCGCATCGACGCGGCGCTTGGGGCCGCTGACTTGAACGCGCTCGGGGTCTGTCACAACGTGGGCTACGTGCAGGCCTTGCGCGAAACTGCCCAGCACGCGGGCGCGAATCTCAACTTCGCGGGTGGCGCGGAGATCGAGATTGAGATGCAATTGCGAAGGCACAACCTGCATAACGGAGAGTTCGCGTGCGGCGCGAATATGCGGTCCGGTTAAGTCGAAGGTGCGTTCTCCGGGCTGGGCTCCCGCAAGATCGACTTCCGCGCGGACATCGGACGGTTTTAGATCGCGGATGACGCGGGCTGGGCCGCGTACACGGATTTCCGCTTGTGGAATGTGCTCCAGGCCGATTTCCAAATTATCGGGGATATTGCGAAATTCGACTGGAACGCTGACCTGGACTTCGAGAACGGGCTCGCGTGATACGGCGTACCAGAGGCCGAAGGCGAGCAGAAGCGACATGAGCTTGAGCAGGAAGTTGTGGAAGAAGAATCGTCGCAGCAGGTTGGTGATCCTCACGGCTGGACCTCGCGGGGGTGAGCGTCATTGCTGGAGGCGAGGGCGGTTGACTGTTCGGGAGCCGGCGCAAGAGTGGGCAGGGTGCCTGGAGGAACAAAGGTACGTAGCAATCTACCCAAGCGGGCACGTAGAAGGTCGGCGGAGATATCGCGCTCGATCTTGCCCGAGACAGCCAAGCTGATGCCGCCCGTTTCTTCGGAAACGATGATCGCGATGGCGTCGGTTTCTTCGGTAATGCCAATGCCAGCGCGGTGGCGCGTACCGAGTTGCGTGGAGAGAACGGGGTCCATGGACAGGGGCAGAAAGCAGGCGGCGGCAGCGATCCGGTCGCGTTGTACGATGACCGCTCCGTCATGCAACGGAGTTTTCGGACGAAAAATTGTGGCCAGCAGATCGTAAGAAAGGCGGGCATCGAGCGCGACGCCGCTTTCGGTGAAGGTTCGCAGGCCGACTTCGCGTTCGATGACGATGAGGGCGCCTGTTTTGTTTTTGGAAAACAGCTGAGCGGCCAGAACAATGTCGTCGTAGGCGTCGGCTTCGGGGGAAAGCGCGCGAGAGAAAGCTAGCATGCGTCCCAGTCGGGCCAGTGCCTGCCTGATCTCAGACTGGAACAAAACAATCAGCACGAATCCGGCGTAGGGCAGTAGCTTGGTGATGAGCCAATTGGTAGTGCGCAGCTCTCCGGAGCGAATGAATTGCATGGCCAAGGCGAGTCCGGCCAGGCCCAGCAGCATTAAGGAGGCGCGCGTGCCGCGGACGAGGCGCAAGACGCCGTAAATCAGGAATGCGACGAGAAGAATGTCGAGGACCGCAGTTGTTGAGATCGGCGGCAGATGCGCCAGCAGGTTTCTCACGGCGTGCCTCGGCGGGATGGGGTCATGGGAGTTAAGTCATTGTAAAGCAAGGGGCCTAAGAGCAAGCAATACTTAAAGGTAGGAACCTTGGGCTAACCTTTTTTCGCGGGAGCGTTGACGGTGGCGTGAATTTCGCCCTTGGCCAGTCGCGCGGTAATTTGGTGGCCGGGTTTGATGTTGCGAGCGTCTTTCAAAAGCTTGCCGGAAGCGTCCAAAACCAGGGCATAGCCACGGTCGAGAATCGCCAGCGGGGAGAGGGCCTGCAAGGCATCGGTGAGGCGTTCGAGGCGGCTGCGATGTTGCAGATTGAGTGTGCGCACGGCTGCTGCCAGGGCTGCGGTGCGGGCGTTCAGGTCGCGATGTGCGGAGCCTAAACGCATGCGTAGATCGTAGTGGCGGACGGCTGCGGCGAGGGCTTCGAAGCGTCTTCGATATTGCTGCTGGAGGCTGCGCTCGGCATTGGTCAGGCGGTTTACGAAGTCGTCGAGGCGCTGTTGGCGGCGATGGATCACGTCCATGATGCGCGAGAATCCGCGATGCTGAGCCAGTTCGGTTAGGCTCTGGCGGCGGATCAGGATCTGGAAGCGCATGGCTTTTTCCAGGCGTCGGTGCCAGCTTTCGAGTTCTTCGTCGATGTCCTGCCTAGAGCGAATCACGAGCTCGGCGGCGGCGGAGGGCGTGGGGGCGCGGAGATCGGATACGAAGTCGAGGATGGTGAAATCTGTTTCGTGGCCGACGGCGGAGATGACGGGAATTTCAGAAGATGCCACGGCGCGGGCTAGGGCTTCATCGTTGAAGCAAGCGAGGTCTTCGAAGGAGCCGCCGCCGCGGGCGATGATGATGACGTCGACATTGCGGCAGGAGTCTTCTTCCGCAGCGTTGAAATAGCGAACGCCTGCGGCAACTTCCGCCGCCGCGTTTTCTCCTTGGACTTGGGCTGGGTAGATTAAAACATTCGCCGAGAAATGCCGCCGCTGCAGGATGTTCAAAATATCCTGCAAGGCGGCTGCTCGGGGCGAGGTTACGATTCCGATACAGCGGGGGAGTGCGGGGATTCGCTTCTTGCGCTCGGAGCGGAAGAGGCCCTCGGCTTCGAGCCGAGCTTTGAGCTGCTCGAAGGCAATTTGCAGCGCTCCCGCGCCTTTTGGCTCCAGGTATTCGGCGATGAGTTGCAGCTGTCCGCGACCTTCGTAAATCGTGACTTTGCCGCGAGCAATCACCTGCATACCGTCCTGCGGCTTGAAGCGCAGCAGCCGCGCCTGCGAGCGGAACATGACAATGCTCAACTGCGCGCCCGCGTCTTTCAGGGTGAAGTACAAATGCCCGGATTCGGCGGGGCGGTAGTTGGAAATTTCACCTTCGATCCAGGCGTCGCCATACTCCTGTTCCAGACTCGCGCGCGCCGCGGCAACAAGATCGCGCACCGTCCAGACACGACGATCGGGCGGGCGGAAGGTGAAGCCGAGTTGGCCTTGGAGGTCGTCGGGCATGGCTAAAGGCGCAAGAGGTGAGTTTACAGGGGCTTGAATGGGCTCACAACTTGGTAGCGCGCCGCGAGCGCGTTTGCGCGTTGCTCACTCCGGATGAAGGGTGTTTCTTCAAGGTGCAGGATTGGCATCCGCAGTGTTCAGCAGAATCGTGAGCGGCGGCACGTGCTCCGGGCTCACGTAGCGGTTTACCAGAAAGCGCTTGCCATCTTTGGCCACATCATAGGTGAAAGCGTCGGTGCTGGAAATTGGGGCGCGTCCGTGGATTTGGAACAACGGCACGGGGATGCCAGTGGAGAAGCCACCATCACCGCCAACAGGCACGGCCATCAGCATTCCGCTGGGAGAGATATAGAAAATCTCTTTGCCATCCCCCCGCCAGCGCGGCTCGGCGCCTCCCCCGCGCGAAACCTGCCATTTTCCTGCCCCGCCAGGGAACGACGATACGTAGACTTCCCATTTGCCCGATTCGTCCGAAGCATAGGCCGCCCATTTTCCGTCCGCAGAGATCTGCCCGTTGATCTGATTGCTATTGCCGGTGAGAAATGGAACGCCAGGGCCTCCCGTCGTCGGTATCAGGACTAAGGAGTAGCGTGTGGCCTCCTGGATTGTGCTGAGAACCTGCTTCCCATCTGGCGACCACGAATTCAAAACATAATCGTTGGTAAAATCCCTCTCCACAAGTTTCCTTCCGCCCTCCATCCCGCTCGCCGGTTTGGCAACGACTGCCGAGCCCGCCTCGAGCGCAATCCGGTAGGCGATCATGCTCCCGTCGCGAGACCAAAGCCCGCTGGTTTCTTCCGCTGGATCAAACGTGAACCGGGCATTGCCTCCGCCGTTGGTACTCTCCAGCCAGAGATCGACGTTATTCGCCTTGAGGTCGGCGATATCCACAACCACGCGGTTGCCATCGGGCGAAAGCGTGGGGTTCGAAATCACGCCCGGCTCACCCACTTTTCCCAGGTCCTTGCCAGAACGGTCCATCCAAGTCAGCACCGAAAGCACAGCTCCCACGCCAGTGTTGTAAACCACTGTTCCATTTTCGGAAGCAGTCACGGCCGCCCAGTAGGTGGAGGGTTGAACGCCAACTGCATTTGCCACGACCACTGGACTACCGGACACCGTGCCATTCGAGACATCCAGGGGCAAACTCACCAGTTGCTGCTGCGCATCCGCATAGTACAAATGCTGCGCGTCGAAGGCAAAACCGGAATGACAAAGCACTAGCAACTTCTTGTCGTTGCCTTTCCCGCTGAGGGAACTCCTGTAGATGCCGCTGAAGTGGTCGTCTTTCGAGTTGGAGAAATTTCCCGACCAGTACAAAAAGTGTTCTCCATCGGGCAGGAATATGGGCCAGCGGTGCGTCTGCTCATCTTTACTGCTGAAAGTGAGCACCTCCGCCATCGCCATCCCGCTGCCATCGGCATTGATGCGCAACAGGTGACTGGCCGGGTCCGGCGAGTAAATAATGACGTTCTGGTTGCTCCAGGCGCCGCCACGGGGTGCGAGCACGCTGGCAAGCGCCTGGGGCGTGCCGCCCGCCGCGGGCATCTTCAACAATTTTCCATTGGCGAAAAAAGCAATGAAAGCGCCATCGGGCGACCAGAATGGAAAGTTCGCGTTTTGCGTGTCCGGCAGCAGCGTCACGCTGGAAGAGCCGATGCTCTGCAAATACAGCATGGGCAAGCCCGTGCTAGGTTCCGGCGAAACGAAAACTAACATCGAGCCGTCGCGCGAGAGCGCCATATGGCTTACGTTGAGTTCCTGCGGAACCGGAATCGCGAACTGCCTGCGCGTGGTGGGAGCGGGGCGTCGGGCGAGCCACCAGGTTCCTGCGGTGACGGCTAGCAGAGCAAGGGCGGCGGCGAGCCATAGCTTCAACGGCATCGGATGCGACGCTACCGCTGCGACGCGCGCAACGCTGGACGACTCTGTCCCAGAGAGTGCGCTCAACGCGAAGGATAGATCACGGGCTGACTGAAAGCGCTGTTCAGGGTTCTTTTCCAGACAGCGCCGCACTATGCGGTCGAATGCAGGAGAGACCAGGCGAACGTTATCAGCGAGCTCCGGCGGGTCGTCTTTCAAAACCGCAGTCATGGTTTCGACTGCTGTATCCCTGCGAAACGCCCGCGTGCCGGAAACCATCTCGTACAGTACCGCGCCAAAGGCAAAAATATCGGTGCGAGGGTCGGCGGGTTCGCCGCGCACCTGTTCGGGCGCCATGTAGCTGGCTGTGCCCATGACCACGCCCGCCGCCGTGTGCGAACTGGTCAACGTGGCGTCGTTGGAGGAGGAGTTGGGTCTCTCTACCAGTTTGGCCAGTCCGAAATCGAGAATCTTAACGCGCGCGTCTTTCGTGACGAAGATGTTCTCAGGCTTCAGGTCGCGATGGACGATTCCTTTTTCGTGCGCCGCCGCCAACCCTTGCGCGATCTGTACGCCATACTCAATCGTCTTGCGCTGCGCCAGCGCTCCACGGTCGAGAACAGCGCGCAGAGTCTCTCCCTCAAGAAGCTCGGAGACCAGAAATGGTATAGCGTTCGCGCCGTCGCCCTGGGTGCCGATATCGTGAATTGCCAAAATGTTGGGATGATTCAGCGCTGCCACAGCCCGCGCTTCCTGTTCAAAACGACGCAGGCGCTCGGGCTCAGCGGCGAAGGATTCAGGCAGAATCTTTAGCGCAACCTCGCGCCCGAGACGAGTGTCTTTCGCGCGATACACCTCTCCCATGCCGCCAGCGCCCAGCGGGGAGACGATTTCGTAAGGGCCGAGTTTGGTGCCAGAGGTCAGCGGCATCGGTTCCCGTCATTATAGTCTGCTGATACGAGGATTCCAGGGGGGCGCTATCGGGGATTCATAGGCCAATCAACCCCTCTCTGGAAGCACGTTCGATTTGCGGCTCTGGGCTAAACGTGGCCGGGTTGGAGATCCATCTGGCGTTACTTGCAAAATATACGATTGTATTGGATATTTAGCACATGTGGATTTCCCGCGCGATCGAGCCGCGCCTACGACGGTCCGCCAAGACCCGTCCCGTGGTTGTGCTGACCGGCGCCCGCCAAACCGGCAAGACCTCAACGTTTCGAAGGCTTTTCCCGGACTACGAATTCGTGTCTCTAGACCTTCCCACGGAAGCAGAACAAGCTGAGAAAGAGCCGCTGGGCTTCCTTCTGCGCCACCCTCCCCCGGTCATCATCGACGAAGTGCAATATGCACCGGGCCTGTTCCGGCACCTCAAGGCGGCGGTGGACGCAAAGCGGACCCGCAATGGACAGTTCTTGCTCACGGGCTCACAAAAATTCACGTTGATGGAAAACGTCTCCGAGTCGCTGGCAGGGCGGGCAGATATTGCCGAATTGGAAACGCTTTCTTTTGCGGAGATACGAGCAGCGCTTCCCGAAACTTCGGTGGAGAGCGCCATCGTGCGAGGCGGGTTTCCAGAATTGCACGCCAACCCGGAGATTGATGCGGTGGCTTTCTACAATTCCTATTTAGCCACCTATTTGGAACGCGATGTCCGATCACTGGCCAACGTCGGCAGTCTGCGCGATTTCGAGCGTTTTCTGCGCGCCTGCGCACTCCGGTCCGCAAACCTATTGAACAAGGCGGATTTGGCGCGCGATGTGGGCATCTCTCCCAGCACCGCCAACCATTGGTTGTCGACGCTAGAGGCTTCCGGGCAGATTGTCCTGCTGGAGCCGTGGTTCTCGAATCGCACCAAGTCCATTGTTAAGAGTCCTAAACTCTACATGGCGGATACCGGGCTACTTTGCGCGCTGCTGAATATCCGTTCCGAGGAGGCTCTTCGTCAGGCACCCGCCGCTGGCGCAGTTTGGGAAACGTTCGTCTTCGCTCAATTGCGCGATCGCGAACGCCGCGCGGGACGGGTGGGGAGCTTGTTCTTCTGGCGCGATCGAACACGCGAAGTGGATTTCGTTGCCGATGTGGCGGGACGGTTGGAGCTGTTTGAAGCGAAATGGAGCGAGGTGCCGGGAAGCGGTGACACAGTGAATCTTGATTTTGTGCGCAATGCGGTGGGGAAATCTCGAATTGCAGGCGGAGCGGTCGTTTGTCGCACTCCGAACGGCTTTCCGCTGGCGAACGGATTCCGGGCCGTGCCGGTGACGGAATTGGGCGAGTAGCGGTCCAGTACGGCGCGCAGTGTTTCGCCCTCCAAAAGCTCGGAGACCAGAAATGGCGCGGCGTTCGCGCCGTCGCCCTGGGTGCCGATATCGTGAATCGCCAAAATGTTGGGATGATTCAGCGCTGCCACAGCCCGCGCTTCCTGCTCAAAACGACGCAGTCGCTCCGGCTCACTGGCGAAAGACTCCGGCAGAATCTTTAGCGCAACCTCGCGGCCGAGACGAGTGTCTTTCGCGCGATACACCTCTCCCATTCCGCCAGCGCCCAGCGGGGAGACGATTTCATAAGGACCGAGTTTGGTGCCAGAGGTCAGCGGCATTGGTTCGCGTCATTATAGTCTGCATAGTCCGCCGATGTGATCCTCACGAATCGCGCTTCTTGCGATTAAACAACAGGGTTAAGCAATCCGCATTCTCCGCTCTCTTCAGAAAGGCACTGCATGAACAGCACGGTGCCCCAGGTTCACGTCGTTCTTTGACGTTAACCTGGGACTGTTGGCGCTATGAGTCAGCTTCGTGTAGTCGCGTCGTTTTTTCCTGCCACGCGATTTACGGTGTCCTAGGGAATCTGGACAATTGTCCGACTTCCTCACGCGTCGGGGCCGGAAAACAGAAACCAGAGACGAACTTCTGCGAGTGTGTGTCCACCCAGGTTATCGTCCAAAGAACGGACGCGAACCTGGGGCACCGGGATTTTCACTAAACTGGGCGTTTCCGCGAATGAAATAGTGTCTCCCGCCCTGGCGAGCAGGAATGCTCGCCCTACACGATCTCAGGTC
>JANXUC010000097.1 GCA_025352065.1 Acidobacteriaceae bacterium
GGTCTTGGCTGTACAGGTTGGCCACGATGGCGTCGATTCGCCCATCTCCGTTGGCATCACCAAGCCACACGGTCTGGGGTGAGTCGCCGGCGCTGAAGCTCTGCTGCGGATGGAACGTGCCATCCCCTATAGCGCTGAGGAGGCCGATGTTGTTGGCGGTACCCGCGCCCGAGCAGGCAACGACGATATCGGGCTTGGCGTCGCCGGTTACATCCATGCAGGCGATGCCGACCGGTCCTTTGCAGGTCGAGCCAGCGCTGGTGACGGCCTGGAAGGTGCCGTCGCCATTTCCCAGTAGGACGCTGGCTTGGTTGGTATCGAAGGCGGTGGCGACGACGTCGCTTTTCTGATCGCCATTGACGTCCGCGATGGCGACTCCCAGGGCCAGGCCCAGGGCGGCGTTCTGCTTGACAGCTTGGAAGGTGCCGTCGCCGTTGCCAAGCGTAACAGAGATGGAATAGATGGTGTTGCCGCTGACGATACTGCGGACCAAGCCGACCACGTCGGCCTTGCCGTCGCCATTGACGTCAGCCTTGAAGATTCCCTGTTGCGCACTGCCGCCAGCGGGGATTTCGGTGGCGCTGATAAAGCCGATAGTAGCGGCGCCGGCGCCATTTCGAGACTGCGATCGGGCGCGGGCGAAATGGGCACGGCCCTGCCGGGAGGCGACGGGCAGTATTTCGGCGGCCCGATTCGCGTGACGCGGACTGCCGTTGCCTGCGGCCACACGTTTTCCCTCACGAGGAACGTTGAATTGGCTGGAGTAGGGGTTGGGAGACTGCGAGCCAAAGCTCGAAATAGAAGCCAAGGCAACGACCAATGGTAAAGCCAAATATTTGTTCATCCGGAAAACGCTCCATTTTTGGAAAATTTGATTTTGGGGCCTGACAAGATACGAGCCGCACGATGGTTCGGGCGAAACTCGACTTACAATCCCAACTTCGGCAGGGAGGAATTATTCTTGAGGAGAATTTTCCGGAGGTTCCACCCGGATGGACATAGCAGACTTCGAGTTTGATCGCTTGCGTGTGTTCTTCAAGAACCTTGTGTTACAGATCCCGAGCTCCGCGTATCTCCGGCGGTGCGCCGAGGTCCATGAAGCGGGAATCGCGCGCTTCTTCCTGTACCGAACTCAGAGCGACCGTGACCTCGCGAATGTAGTAGACGGTTCCCGCCAGCAGGCAGATCAGCGCCAGAACGAAGAGAATTACCGCGAGAACCGCCGCGTCTTTCCAGTACAGCCCGAAACCCAACAGCAGGCACGAACTGATCGTCCCAGCCAGCGAAACCAGGGTCAGCAGGAAGCAGCGGCGAATTAGTTCTGCACGTTGCTCGATGGAGTGGATTTGCGCCGTGTAGGCTTCCGCCTCATGTTCCCGGCCATTTTTGGTGGCATCGTATCTTGCATGGGTATATTGCCGGAGCCGGGTGACCATGCCCATGAGCCGCACGTTGATGGAAAGAATGAGCAGCCCCGTAGCGGACACGAAAATGGCGGGCGCTAAGAAGGCTTGAAACAGACGGCTGATATCAGGCATGAGATGGGAGTGCTATCAAACCTGGGCGGCTTCGCAAAAATATGGAACGCGAAAATTTCAATCAGTTTGTAGCAGCCGGACCTGTAAGCCGAATTTTGTCCGCCATTGCTGGCGGGACGGTCATTCCTGTTCAGGTCTCACAGTGCTGAGAGTTCTCGCAACCGTTCCAGTAAACTACCTACGCGAGCTTGGCTTGCCGAATCCGGCAAAAGATACCCCGGAAGGGCATCGAGACATTGCGTAGTCGAAAGCAATCGGCTGATCTCCGAAGCCACGTAAGTCCGTACATCATCAGGCGCGGATCGTAGTTCATCAACGAGCTGTGGCCTCCCGTCGATGACAGCGATCAAATCTTCCAGATCGTGACTCGAAAAATAGTCGTTTGCACCCCGTCCTCGAAAAGCATCGAACTTGGTGGCGCAAAAATACGAAGCGCTGACAACCCTGATCCGAAGGCCAGGTTTTAGTTCGCGTTCTTCGGCATATTCCATGGCAGGTTCGTACCATCGATTGGAAAATCCCAGTATCCTCTCGTCCAGAGGCATTACATCCAATATTGTCTCGCCGTTACGCCAGCGGCAGATGGGAGCATCTTCGCGGGTATCTTCGGTGAAGCCCAGCTTGTGAAGCCGTTCAGAAAAAGTGATGTAGTCGGCCCGCGATGTGATCGCGGCAATCGCATCTACATCGTAGGTAGGACGGACATTACCTGAGGCCTGATCCGTAATGAGCAGGGCGGCTATGCATCCGCCTACAAAGACCAGTTCGTCGAGCAACGGTTTCAAAAGCTCCGCTGCGTTCGTCAATAGCTCTAGATTTGGACTTTCCATCGGTCTCAATTCCAATGACTTTGCTGCAATCGCAGCACCAACTCCTTCTGTGCCAGCAGGCGCTCACGCATCCGGCCATCGCGAATCGCATCGACGAGCGCGAGGTATTCATACAGAACCGGATCACGCAGTGCCGCGAACGGTGCGGTTTTATAGAGAGGTTGCAGGGACATACCTCGATCTTTCCCGTCGGCGTAGGGCCAGACGGGTGGCGGTTCGTCTCCGGGCGACACCTGATGGCGCAAGGGTTCGGCGGCATAAGACGTGAGCACGCCGCGCGACATCGCGCCGCGTTCCGCCGGAAACGCATATTTCAATCCGTGAACAAGGAATTCTTCCAGCGCGGAAATGTTAGGCCTCTCGCGCAGAGCAGCATCATGGACCAGGTGCGCGCGCTGGAGCCGCTTGACAGCGCCATGGACTTCGGAGGGGCTCATGCCAAGATCGAGGCCAACTTGGGAGAACGGGGGACGCACCGAAGGATAGGAGCAAAGTTTGAGCGCAACCATCACGTCTTGGGGTTTTAGAGCCACGGGGTAATTCTATATTCGCGATTCGCGAATAGCAATGACTTTCCTGCTCGCGCCTGTTCTTGGGCCCTGAGGAATTACCTAAGCCATTGATTATGAATATCTTGTAGCAGCCGGACCTGTAAGCCGAATTTTGTCCGCCATTGCTGGCGGGACGGCCATTCCTCTGGGCCCAGCATTACTGCTGGGCTCTAGCGGTCTACCCGGAGGTTTGGCGCGCCGAGCCGGCACGCGCCGCTGGCGAACCAGCGGCTTCCTCCCTATTTGACCTTGCTCCGTGTGGGGTTTGCCCTGCCCGACGCATTACTGCGGCGGCGGTGCGCTCTTACCGCACCTTTTCACCCTTACCCTGGCGTTGCCGCCGGGGCGGTATATTTTCTGTGGTACTGGCCGTCACACTGGGCTTGAACCCAGGCGCCCGGACGTTATCCGGCACACTGCTCTGCGGAGTTCGGACTTTCCTCCCTCAACCTTGCGGATGAGAGCGGCCGTCCGGTCCGGCTGCTTACTGCTTCAGTATAAAGCAGTTGCCGGTTGTCAGCTATCAACTGCCAGTGGTTGATCCGAGCCTCGTCGCCGATGGGAGGCTCCAGGTTGGCGCACGGGCGGGGGCGCCCGTGCCTTCATTGGCGGTCAAACTGCTAAACTGAACCGTTCGGCTACCCAAGCCGTACCATATGCGTCGAAACAAGACGCCGAACCTTTGAGACTGGCAACTGATCTTATGACCTTCCTGGAAGCCATTCGCATCGCTCTGCAGTCGCTGTGGGGGAGCAAACTGCGCTCCGCCCTTACCTTGCTGGGCGTGGTGATCAGCGTTGCCGCCGTCATCACCGTGGTCACGTTTGTAGCGGGTATTCAAGACTATGTAGCGGAGAAGGTTTTTAACCTTGGGGCGGACGTTTTCATCATCAGCAAAGTCACTCCGGTCATTACCAACATCGATCAGTTTCTGGAAGGGCAAAAGCGCAAAGACATTACGCTTGAGGACTATGAGGCGGTGAAAGAAGCCTGTAAAGGTTGTTCCTTGTTGGGAGCTTCCACCTTTAACGGCGCCGGCCACGTGAAGTACGAGCAGCAATCCAGCAGTGATACCTGGGTTCGCGGGATGACGCCGGGGATGGTTGCGATCTTCGATTTGGACTTGAGTTCCGGGCGCATGATGAACGAGAACGACGTCGACCGCCGCGCGAACATCGCCGTAGTCGGGATGGACGTTGTCGACAACCTGATGCCGGGAACGGATCCCGTAGGGAAGGAAATTCGCGTGGAAGGTCAGCCCTATCAAGTCGTGGGTGTGGCCAAGCGGCAGGGGAAGACGTTGGGTCAGAGCCGCGACAACTGGGTTGGCATTCCGATTACGTCGTATCTCAAGCAATTTGGATCGCACACCAGTATTCGAATTTCCGGTAAGGCGAATGGCGTGGGAGCACGTCTGGATTCCGCCATAGACGAAGTGCGATCAGTGCTGCGGGCGCGGCGCCACGACCTGCCCGGTGCGCCAGATAGCTTCGCTGCGGAAACAAATGCCAGTTTCCTTAGCCTATGGACGAATTTGAGCGGCACATTCTTCCTTGCGATGATTGGTATTGCCGCCATCGCTCTGGTGGTGAGCGGGATCGTTATCATGAACATCATGCTTGTGACCGTGACGGAGCGAACGCGAGAGATTGGGATTCGCAAAGCGCTAGGGGCGCGGCAGGGCGACGTACTGCTGCAATTTCTGATTGAGTCGTCGACTATGGCGTCGATTGGCGGCATGCTGGGAGTGTTCCTGGGTTTCGCTGTCGCGAAGGGTATTTCAGCCTTGATTGGGATGCCAGCCCCCATCAAACTATGGGCGATTGCTGCGGGCTTGCTGGTGGCGACCAGCACAGGACTATTTTTTGGCGTCTATCCGGCTCGAAAAGCGGCACTCCTGAATCCGATTACCGCCTTGGGCCATGAAATGTAGTTGAATATGATTTGTCATTCTAAGCGACAGCGAAGAATCCCTATCGCCGTAAAGAGTGTCGCTGTTAGAGGGGATTTTTCGCTACGCTCAGAGTCTGTGACTTTATTGCGTGTATTTCATGAGCGCGGCAATTATAAAGAAAGATATGAGCGAGAACCAAGCGGGAGTGGAACGCGAAGCAGGGGGAACGAAGCCAGCGGTGAGGTT
>JANXUC010000103.1 GCA_025352065.1 Acidobacteriaceae bacterium
ATGAGTATGATGGCCGTGACCAAAGCCCCCGAAGTTTGGGCAGCAGGCGTGCCGATTGTGCCATTCGTGAATTGGTTCACGGAGATCGAGAACGAAGATCCATTGCTGCAGCAGTGGGACTTGGCGACGATGGGCGATCCCAAGAACGAAAAAGACAAAGAACTGCTCACCGATCGGTCACCGATATTCTTTGTCGACAAGATCAAAGCGCCGCTGATGTTGCTGGCGGGCGGCCATGATCCGCGGTGCCCGAAGTCCGAGGCACAGCAAGTGGCTGATGCAGTCAAGAAGAACGGCGGCTTCGCGGAGTTGCACATTTATGAGAACGAGGGCCACGGCTTTGCGCGCGTGGAAAATCAGATCGATGCCTATCGGCGGGTGGCGGAATTTTTAAAGGCCAAAGTACCGCCAGCGGATTGCTTTTGCAAGGTCGAACCTTAGACCACAGAGGACGCAAAGGTTCGCAGAGGATCCCCGGGGAATCGGCTAAAGCTTTTCGCTCGCTATCATTCTTTCGACAGCGCTCACCAGTCCGGGGATCGTGAATTCTTTTGCTTCGATGCCAACTGGCAGATTGAGCTCTCGCAGTGTGGCTGAAGTGACGGGGCCGATCGACGCCAGCTGAAGTCCGCGCCGGACGGCGGTTTGTGCGGTTCGTGCTCCCGCCAACGCTACGAAGTTGCGAGCCATCGACGAACTCGTGAATGTGGCAATCGTCGGCCTACGCTTAAGATCAGCCAGTATTTTTCGAAGTCGTACTTGCGATTTCCCTGGAACGACTGTCTCGTATGCTTCAACAACATCAACTTTCGCGCCAAGCTTTCGCAGTTCGCGGGGGATGACGTCGCGGGCCACTCGCGCTCGGGCTAGCAGGACTCGCTTCCCTTTCACCTTCGTGCGCAGGCTCTTCACGACCGACTCCGCAATATACTCTTTTGGAACAACGTGCACTTTCAATCCCAAGTCTTCTAACGCGGATTTGGTTGCCGGGCCGATGGCTGCGTTTTTCAGATGCTTCAGTTTCGAATTGGTCAGTCGGAGTTTTTGCAGACGCTCGCGCAAGGCTTCCACGCCGTTCACGCTGGTCAGAATCAGCCAGTCGTAGTTGTTGATGTTTTGTAATGCCTCATCGAGCGGACGGTAAGAACGGGGCTTACGAATTTCAATAAAAGGGATCTCTAAGACTTTTGCGCCCAGAGCCTGCAAGCGGCTGGAGAGAGCGCTGGCTTGGTGTTTAGCACGCCCGACCAGGATGCGCTGACCGGTTAGCGGGCCGGAATTCGTTACAAGATTTTTTGTTTTGCTCATGGTCTAAAAACAGTAGAAGCGGCGGACAAGAGTGTCCGCCCTACACAAACCTTCATGATCTGGCGAGCCCCTGACTATACACGGACTCCAGAATTGCCTGGCCGCCGCGTTTGAGGAGCCTGTTACCGACTTTCGCGCCGAGTGCTATCGGATCGGTACCTGTTCCGGATTCGCGAAAGACATCCGTACCGTCGGGATTGGCAACAATGGCTTCGAGCGACAGACCGCCTTTGCTATAGGCAGCCAGCGCGCCAATCGGAACTTGGCAACCGCCGCCCATTGCGTTCAACAGCGCGCGCTCGCATGTTACAGTTGCCCGCGCGCTTACATCGTCGAGAAATGCCAGGTGTTGACGCATTGCGGTATCGCCCTCACGAATCTCAATAGCGAGAGCTCCCTGCCCCGCAGCCGGACACATTGTTGCAGCCGGAATCAACTGCTTTATATGCTTCGTCAAACCAAGGCGATTTAGTCCGGCTGCAGCAAGAATAATCGCAGCATACTGGCCTTCCTCGAGCTTCCGCAGGCGGGTATCGACGTTTCCGCGCAAAGGGTGAATATTCAGATCCGGGCGCAGCGCTTTGATTTGAGCCTGACGGCGCAAACTGCTGGTGCCAACCCGCGCGCCCTGCGGCAAGCCTTCAATGGTGGCGAATTCCAGGGACAGAAAAGCATCGAGTGGATTCTGGCGTTCGGGAATCGCCGCAACTTCGAAACCCGGGGGGAGTTCCGTAGGCAGGTCCTTCAAGGAATGCACCGCCAGATCGACCTGATTGGCAGCCAGCGCTTCCTCAATCTCTTTGGTGAACATTCCCTTGGTGCCGACCTTGGCGAGAGCGACGTCGGTGATCTTGTCGCCAGTGGTGTGAATGATTTGAATGTCGACGGAATGTCCTCGCTCACGCAGAAGCGCCGAAATGTGGTTGGACTGCCAGAGCGCTAGCTGCGATCCGCGCGAGCCGATGCGGAGATGCGCCATTAACTCTGCTCTCCCGAGGGCTTCTCTGTTTCATTTGCGGGTTTGTCGGCAGTCTCAGCTTCGTCGCGCAGTTTGAACATCTTGCGTATAAGTTCGACCATGGTTGTCGATTGAGGATCGCGTGCGGCAGTCTTCAGTGAACTGATGGGCATGTGGAGGATCTTATTCACGATTCCGTTGGTTAGAGCTTCAAGGGCCTGTTCTTGATCAGCGGATAGCTTGCCAAGGCGTCCGCGAACGCGATCAATTTCGGCCTGGCGGATGGTTTCAAACTGATCTTGCAAGCTTACGATTACGGGCACGACATCCAGTGTTTGCAAGCGTTGTAGATAACGGTCCACTTCGCTTTCTACAATTTGTTCGGCATGCTCCGCTTCTTTGCGGCGGTCGGCGACGTGGGCGGTAACGGCTTGCTGCAAATCGTCAATGTCGTAAACAAAAATGCCGTCGAGTTTGTTGAGTTCCGGATCGACGTCGCGTGGAACCGCGATATCGATGAAGAACATGGGCCGATTCTTGCGCTTCGCCAGAAACTTCTCGCCGTGCTCGCGACGAAAAATCGTATGCGGTGCGCCGGTGGAACTGATGATAATGTCGGCGCGGTCAACGGTGTCGTAGAGCTCCTCGAAACGCATTGCCTGGCCGTTGAATTTCTTCGCGACTTGGACGGCGCGATCATAAGTGCGATTCGCTACAAAAATAGTTCCGGCTCCGTGCGCGATCAAGTGCCGCGCCGCGAGCTCCGTCATCTTGCCAGCGCCAATCAAGTAGACGCTCTTGCCACGCAGCGAGCCAAAAATCTTCTTCGCCAACTCAACCGCAACAGAAGCAATCGAGACCGACGAGCTTCCGACAGCGGTTTCCGTGCGAACCTTCTTGGCGACGGCGAAGGCGCGTGAAATCAGCGGATCGAGATTGCCCTGCACCGCGCCAACCCCGCGCGCGATGGCATAGGCCTCTTTCACCTGACCAAGAATCTGCGGCTCGCCCACAACCATGGAATCCAGGCTGCAAGCCACCCGAAACAAATGTCGTATGGCGGCCCGCTCGCGAAATTCGTAGAGATGCGGTTCGAAGTCCGCCGCATTCACATGAAAGTAATCGCGCATAAATCCGCGCAGGTCGGCGGTAGCACCGGGAGTTGCCGCCAGCAATTCGACGCGATTGCAGGTCGAGATAATCAGGCCTTCCTGGATGCCGGGATGCCGCGCTAGGCGCTGGCAGGCCTCCGGCAAGCGCGCTTCGGGGATTGCCAAACGCTCCCGGACTTCGACCGGGGCGCTTTTGTGGTTAATCCCGATGAGGTGCAGATTCATGATTGTACGAACCTATGCATCCCACTGAAGAAGTTTGCTGCCCACGCAAATATTGCGACAACAAATGCCGCCGTCGCCAAATAAGCAGCGCGGCGGCCACGCCAACCGGCGCTCCACCGCGTGTACAGCATGATCAGGTACACCGCCCACATCAATATCGATAACAGCACTTTGGAATCCAGGAAGTAACCAGGACCGAACTTTGCCTGCGCAACAACCGATCCGGCGATCAGGCCCAACGTCATAAAAGGAAAGCCAAGCAGCAGTGAGCGATAACCGATTTCGTCAATCGTGCCTAGCGACGGGAGGTTGGTCAGAATTCGGATGCCGTTCTTTGATTTCAGCGCTCGTTCCTGCAGCAGATACAGCAGGCTCGCTCCAAAACTTAAGAACAGCGCGGCATAGCCGGTAAAGATGAGTCCGATATGCGCGAGAAGCCAACCGGTTCGCAGGCCGTCGGACGTCCCTAGAAACGGCTGTTGGCCCAGAGCCGAAACAAACGTGAGTAAAAACACGATGGGGAAAGCAACGATGCCCGGCGAGACGGTGCGGTAGAACGCATACACCAGCATGAACGCAACCATAACCACGAACGCCAACAGCGACTCGGAGTTACGGATCGAGGCCGTGAGCAACTGATTGCTGAGCAAGCCCTCTTCGGCCAGCGCAACGAATTGGAAAACCATGCCCAGGCTCATGGCGGGTAGGGCGATTTTGCGCAGCAGTTCGTGGCCGCGAGAGACGGCCACCAGGGCGTACATCAGTCCAACTGCATAAAAAAGTACGGCAACTCGTAACCAGAGAACTGGCATATTTGGAGGTCAATTACGCGGTCCGGAGGCTCGTTGGAACCTCGCTACCTGCTTACAAATTATAGTCTCAACTGAGGCTGGGTCGCAGGAACATGCACAATCACAGGTGCAGGTGACGGAGGTCACAAAGCTCAGAAAGCGCTTTTCCTCCGCACTTTCGAGCGACTATCAACTCTATTCCAAGAAGGGGCCCAGGCAGGCGCGGAGTATCGTGACACTTTTGGGCTTAGCGATACCATTTCGTCGACAGTTCCTAGTCCGCCATGGCGCTGCGCAATTGGTCCGCCGCAGTCTCCGAACTGACGGGGGAAAAATACACTTCCTTGAAGGTGTACGACTTGGCCGTGGACTTGATGACTGGCAGAATCTCGATGTGCCAGTGGTAGTCGTCGTCAATCGTCTTCCAATAGCCCAGCGTGCCTGACGTATGAAGCGTGTTCGGCGCGGTATGTAGCACCAGGTGAAACTGGTCGCTAATTGTGCGGATACGCCGGAGCGTACGCTTGAGCAACGCCGCGAGATCGAGCATACCGGAGGTCCGCGAAAGGGCCGCCCGCTCGAACGCGGCATCGTGCACGCGTGGAAGAATCCAGGTCTCATACGGCACGCGAGGAGCGTAGGGGCAGATCGCTACATAGTCCCCGCGGATTTCAACCACACGCTGCTTCTGACGTAACTCCTGCGAGAGTATGTCGCAAAAGACGCAGCGTTCTTTCGAGGCGAAGTATTCACGTCCGGCGCGCAGCTCATACAGCACGCGACGCGGGACGAAAGTTGTTGCGGTCAACTGCGAATGCGGATGTTCGAATTCCTGCGATGCTCCACTACCATGATTCTTGAAGACGCTGGTGTACTTAAAGCGCTGGTCGCCCTTTAGATCTTGAATGCGCTGGCCGGTGAGCACCAGGAAACGCTCGACCTCAACATCTTTCGCATTCCAAAGATGGCCGTCGTGTCGCGGATTCTCCACCAAAACCTCGTGTGCGCCCGTGGGAGACATCCGGTCATAGATGCCGTCGCCGCGGCGCGTAGGCTCGCCTTCGATCCGGTAAAGCGGATGCGGATGCACAAACGAGCGCGCGGAAAACGGAGCGCCGTCCAGCCCAGGCAGCGACGAAACGATCTGTGTAGAAGCAGGCGCGTCCGGACAGAAACGGCAAAACGGCTCCGGGCGCGGCCCCATGTCGGGGACGTCGTCACCTGTAATAACCCAGGATCGAGTGAGAGGATCTTTCCGCAATTCCATTTGTCTAGAAAAACATCTTGAAGGCACGGGCGTCAACCGCGTGAGATGACACCGATGGCTGATATAATCCGCCTTCCGCAATGAATGAGCCTTCCACGCCGCTGATGCGGCAATATGCCGCGGTAAAGAAGGAGCACCCCACCGCTCTTCTCTTCTTCCGTCTCGGCGATTTCTACGAAATGTTTTACGACGACGCCATCGTCGCAGCGAAGGAATTGCAAATCACGCTGACCTCGCGCAATAAGGAGAAAGCTGCCGCCATCCCGATGTGCGGCGTGCCTTTCCACGCGGCGGAAGGCTACATTGCCAAGCTGATTCGCAAGGGTTTCAAAGTCGCCTTGTGCGAACAGATGGAAGAACCGCAAGCCGCTAAGAAACTGGTGCGACGGGAAGTGACTCGTGTAATCACGCCGGGCACGGCGGCAGAACTGGCGGGCTCGGCGGAGGAAAACAACTTTCTGGCGGCGGTGGCGGAGGTGCAAGGAGCGGTCGGATTTTCTGCACTCGATCTTTCAACGGGAGAATTTCGGGCCAGCGAGTTTCGAGGAGAAGACGCTGCGCGCCGCGCATGGGAAGAACTGCAGCAACTTCGTCCGAAGGAACTGCTGTTTGCCGCGTCCACGGAATTGTTTGGACGGACTGAAACCGCCTCTTCCATTCTGAAAGCTAGTCCGCTTCCGTCTTTACAGCCTTCTCCGACGAAGTTCGCCGATTTCGACCGCCCCTCCTGGGTGGACACGCCACTGGACGATTGGGTTTTTACTGCCGATCATGCGATTCCGTTATTAGAAACTCACTTTGGCGTTCTGTCGCTCGAGGGATTCGGATTGGCCGATCGGCCTGCCGCCTGCGCTGCTGCGGGAGCGATCTTGCACTATGTCCGCTCAACCCAGCGCGGCACACTCGACCACGTCGACAAGATCGGCTTCTTTGAGCGCCAAGATTGCCTCGTTCTGGATAGCGTTACGGTGCGGAATCTTGAACTCGTCGAACCTCTCTTCAGTGGCACTGACGACGGAATCACTCTCTTCCGCTCGCTCGATGCCACGGCAACGCCAATGGGCAAGCGGCTCCTGCGCTCCTGGATGCTGCGACCTTCCGTCAAAAGCGACGAAATACTGCAACGCTTGGATGCTGTTGAAGCACTTGTACGTGACACCGTCACCCGCGATGGTTTGCGCGGCACGTTGAATAAAATCGTGGACTTGGAACGCCTCTTGAGCAAAGTGACACTGGAGACGGCGAATCCGCGCGATTTGCTCAATCTTGCAGCTTCGTTAACACACCTGCCGGCGGCTCGCACTCATCTATCTAAATTGAAAACGGCGCGCCTGACTACTCTGCACTCAGACATCGACGAACTCGCCGACTTGAGGAAAAAGATTCAAGCGACACTTTCCGATGAACCTCCAATCGCGCTCACTGACGGTGGCGTTGTTCGCCAGGGCTTCGATCCGCAACTGGATGAGCTCCGCGATTTGCGCCACAACAGCCGGCAATATATTGCTCAGATCGAAACGCGCGAGCGCGAACACACCAAGATCGGCTCGCTTAAGGTCAAGTTCAACAGCATTTTTGGTTTCTATATAGAGATTTCCAAGGCCAACTTGCATCTGGCGCCCGCAGACTACGAACGCAAGCAGACCCTTGTCAACGCTGAGCGATTCACTACTCCGGAGTTGAAAGAGTATGAGTCGAAGGTGCTAGATGCACAAGAGCGAATCCTGGAAATCGAGCGGCGCATTGTTTTGGAATTGCGCGCCGCAATTGCGGCTGAGGCCAAGCGAATCCGCCAGACCGCGCGGGCCCTCGCAGAAACAGACGTGCTCGCCTCGTTTGCCCATGTCGCTGCGGTGCGAGGCTACACACGCCCGCAGTTCGACGAATCTGGCGATCTCGAAGTTCGCCAGGGACGCCACCCCGTGATTGAGCAGGAGTCTTCCATCGGCGGGCGGTTTGTTCCGAACGACCTGTTCTTGAATCGAACTACGCATACGATCCTCGTTCTCACAGGCCCGAACATGGGCGGCAAAAGCACGTATCTGCGGCAGACGGCGCTGCTCGTGATCCTCGCGCAAATGGGATCCTTCGTTCCGGCGCAGTCGATGCGGCTCAGCTTGGTCGACAGAATCTTTACCCGCATCGGAGCCAGCGATAATCTGGCGCGCGGGCGTTCCACTTTTATGGTCGAAATGACGGAGACCGCCGCCATCCTCCACACGGCGACCCCGCGGTCGCTCATTCTTCTCGACGAGGTAGGACGCGGCACTTCCACCTACGACGGCCTAGCCATTGCATGGGCTGCGGTGGAATACTTGCATCAGCGAACCCGCGCTAAGACCTTATTCGCAACCCACTATTTTGAGCTGACGGAATTGGCGGAGACACTTTCCGGAGTGAAGAATTTTCACGTTGCGGTGAAGGAGACGGGCGGCGATGTCGTCTTTCTAAGAAAAGTCGAACCCGGCGCTGCCGATCAGAGTTACGGCATTGAAGTAGCGAAGCTCGCAGGGCTGCCAGGAGAGGTGATTGTGCGTGCCAGAGAGGTTCTTGCCGAACACGAGAGTGCTGAACGTGAAGCTACCGGAAGACTCGGCGGAGGCGACGCTCCTCCTGTGCCGCGTCAGTTGACGATTTTCACTTCGCTCTCCAACGATATTGTGGACAAGCTGCGAGACTTAGATTTGAACCGCCTAACCCCGCTAGAAGCATTGAATTTACTTTCGGAGCTGAAGAAACAAATCGACTAACGGGCGCGAGGCTCTATGAAAACTAATATTGGCAGCCATTTCATCCTCGGATTCGAAGGCACGGTGATGTCTCCCGCGCTGGAGGCACTACTCAAGCGCATACAGCCCGCTGGCGTGTGCTTGTTCAAACGAAATATTATCAGCGCAGAACAAACTTGGGAGCTACTTCGCGAGTGCCAGCGCCGCGTTCCTGCTCCCCTCTTTACTTGCGTGGACATGGAGGGCGGCACCGTTGACCGCCTGCGCGATGTGTTCGGCCCATCGCCATCGGCGGCTGAAGTTTTTGCGACGGGTGATCGTGAACTCTTCCGCCTGCATGGAAAAACAATTGCCGCCATTTGTCGCGCTGTGGGCTTCAACGTCGACTTCGCCCCTACTCTCGATCTCGCGCTTCCTCCGGCGCTCCCGGTCATGACATCGCGGGTTATTTCCAACGACCCCGGCGAAACGGCGGCATACGCGCGCGCCTTTCTGAAAGGACTAGCGGATTCTGGCGTTCTCGGTTGCGGAAAACATTTTCCCGGGTTAGGCGAAGTGCCTCTCGATACTCACAAGGACCTGCCGGTGGTGGAGAAAACGCTTCGTCAGCTTCTTGCAGAAGACGTTGAACCTTACCGCGCGCTACGTCGCGACCTTCCCTTCGTGATGGTTTGCCACGCGATCTACACCGCCAGCAAGGATGGCTTGCCCGCTTCTTTGTCCAAGAAATGGATGGCCGACGTGCTTAGAGAGAAGCTAGGTTACGCGGGACTCATCGTCACCGACGACATGGAGATGGGAGCCTTGCAGTCCGTGGCGCCGATGGAACAGGCATCCGTCCAATCGCTGAAGGCAGGCGCTGATTTGTTGCTCATTTGCCGCCAAGAAGAACAGATCGTTCGCGCATTCGATTCTGTTGCGCGAGAAGCGGAACGCAACAGTCGCTTCGCAGCAAAGTTGCAAGAATCGTCGAAGCGCATTGCTCGGCACAAGAAGAAGTTTGCGAAACTACTGGATCTAAGAAAACTGGCTCGCCCCACTCACGCCAAAGTCGAAAAACTTTCGCGACAAGTTTGGGAGCTCGAAGAACGAGTGCGATTAGAGAAAGTAGCGGGCGAGGATGCGCCATGATCGTTGCAGGCGTGATGAGTGGAACGTCGGCAGATGGCATCAACGTCGCCTTGGTGCGGATATCAGGAAGTGGACCGTTACGGCCAATCGGCCATGCGGAGTTCCCTTACCCCAAGAACGTGCGGAAGGCCGTATTAAGCGCCATGAACGCGACTTCCGCGGACGTCTCTGATTTGGCACGATTGAACTTCTTACTCGGAGAACTCTACGCGGAAGCGGTGATGGCTGCGCAAAAGAAATTCAGCAAGAAAGCTGACCTCGTCGGATGTCACGGGCAGACGCTCTACCACCAGGGAACTCCCAAGTTTTTTCTTGGACGCAAGATTGCGACAACGTGGCAAACCGGAGAGGGTGCTATTCTCGCGCAGCGCCTCGGCGTCCCCGTAGTCTCGGATTTCAGGCCAGCCGATATGGCCGCCGGCGGCAAGGGCGCTCCACTAGTTCCATTTCTGGACTTCAAGCTCTTCCGTCACGCCACCCTGGGTCGTATTGCACAGAATGTCGGCGGCATCGCAAATCTGACGGCCATTCCTGCGGGTGCGGCAGCCAAAGACGTTATCGCGTTCGATACAGGCCCAGGCAACATGGTGATCGATGCTCTCGCGCAGCGTTTCCTCCACAAGCCCTACGACCGAGACGGCAACGTCGCCGGATCAGGAATGGTGCTGGAAAAGATTCTCAATCAGCTGCTGAAAGAGAGGTTTTTCCGAGAGCAGCCTCCCAAAACAGCCGGACGCGAAGAATTTGGCCGTGAATTCGTCGCGGCGTTCATTCGACTCTGCGGGCGGGCACGCAATGAAGACATCCTAGCGACTGCAACTGCGCTCACCGCACAATCTATCGCAGGTGCAATCCAGCGATTTGTGCTTCCCAACAAGGCAGCCCAATACCATGAACTGATCGTCTCCGGCGGCGGTCTTCGCAATGCCACATTGATGGCTATGCTCGCCAACGCGGTCGCGCCGCTGGGCCTTGCGCTGCGCTCGTCGGATGAATTCGGACTGCCGTCCGAAGCCAAAGAGGCCGCCGCATTCGCGTTACTGGCTTATGAGACTTGGCATCACCGTCCGTCGAATATGCCTTCCGCCACCGGCGCAACCCGCCCTGCTGTGTTGGGAAAGATTTCGTATGCCTAACTCGATACAAAGAGAAAAATACCTGCGGATTATGTTCGTCGCCGCTTTTGTGACGGCCTTACTCGCGACTTTGTCTTGCGCCCAGCGTCCCGATCCCAACACGCTGGTGATGATTATCGAAAGTAGTCCGCTCAACCTTGATCCGCGAGTTGGACTCGACGGCCCTTCCGAACGTATTGATGAACTAATCTTCGACGCCCTTCTGCGACGGGATGAGCATTTCAATCTGATCCCCGGCCTTGCGGAACGCTGGGAAGCGCCGGATACCCTGAGCTACGTTTTTCATCTCCGGCATGGTGTAAAGTTTCACGACGGTCGCCCTCTCACTGCACGCGACGTCAAGTGGACGTTCGATTCTTTGCTGCAAGGCAAGATTTCCAGCGCGAAAGCTGGGTCTTACAAATACGTCGCCAACGTTGAAACTCCAGATGATTACACGGTTCTTTTTCATCTAAAGGAACCTTTTGCAACTTTGCCGTGGAATGTATCCGAAGGCGCTTGCGGCATCGTTCCCTACGGCAGTGGGGCGGAGATGACAGCAAAGCCCATCGGCTCAGGGCCGTTTCGATTTGTAAGCGCGGCCCAGGATCAAGAAGTCGTTCTAGCGAGAAACAACGACTATTGGGGCGAGAAAGCAAAGTTGCAATCTGTGCGTTTCTTGATTGTGCCTGACGAAAATACTCGCGCGCTGGAGTTGCGCAAAGGCAGCGCCGACATTGTCAGCAACGGATTTTCCGCCGATGTTTCAACCGTTCTCGCTGGCGATAAGAATCTGGAGGTCCTGCGCCAGCCCGGTTCCGTTTATGCGTACCTCGCTTTTAATCTTCGCGATCCGATTCTTCGCGATGTCCGCGTGCGTCAAGCTTTCGCCTACACCATCGATCGCAAGCCTCTGATCGAATCGCTATGGCGTAACCAGGCCCGCCCGGCCTATAGCATCCTGCCTCCGCAAAGCTGGGCTTACGCCGATAACGTTCCGCACTACGAACACGACCTCGTAAAGGCTGGCCAACTTCTTGATGCGGCGGGATATCCGCTGAAGAATGGCGTCCGCTTCCATATCACGATGAAGACATCCACGGAGGCCAGCACACGTCTGATGGCCGCTGTCCTCCAGGACCAACTTGCCACAGCAGGAATCGCCCTAGATATCCGTAGTTTCGAGCCGGCAACCTTCATGGCGGATGTAACCAAGGGCGCCTTCCAGTTCTTTTCCCTGCGTTGGATTGGCGGGAATCAGGACCCAGATATCTTTGAATTTGTCTTCCACTCCTCCAAGTTCCCTCCCAACGGCGCCAATCGCGGCTTTTATTCCAACCCGCGCGTGGATGCCCTCATTGACGAGGGCCGCCGCACACTCGATCCAGTGCGGCGCAAAGTGATTTACACCGAGCTGCAACAAATCCTGGCCACGGATCTTCCTTACATCAACCTTTGGTATTTCGATAACGTCGTCGTGCACCGCAGGCGAGTCTTGGGCCTGACTCTCAATCCTGCTGGCAACTACGATTTCCTGAAAACTGTGGAGCTCGCGCAGTAACTCTCTCGTCTAAGGCTCAGCCATACGCCGCATCCCGCGTGATAACATCGCACTTTTGGAGACGCATTCTTTGAAGATCCTGTTTATAGGTGACATCTTTGGCCGCCCCGGGCGAAACATCGTGCGCAAGCACCTCAAATCGCTGGTGGCGGAGCACGCCATCGACCTCGCAATTGCGAACGGCGAGAACTGTGCTGCCGGGTTCGGCATTACCGGCGCTCTGGCAGAGGAAATTTTCGATCTCGGCATCGACGTAATCACCACTGGCAATCACATTTGGGATAAACGAGAGATTTTGGAATATTTCGAAATGGCGGACGGCAACCCGCATAGTCCGGCGCGAAGAGTGCTGCGTCCGGGAAACTTCCCTCCCAAAATGCCGGGTTGGGGCGTTTACGAAGGGACCTCGCGCGCAGGAATTCCCTACGCTGTGATGAACCTGCAGGGCCGTGTTTTTATGACGTCCAACGACGACCCTTTTCGCAAGGCCGACGAACTGCTGCAGAAAATTTCCGCCAAGGTAATCCTTCTCGACTTCCACGCAGAAACTACTTCTGAGAAAGTCGCGATGGGCTGGTATCTAGACGGCCGCGTCAGCGCCGTCCTTGGCACACATACGCACATTCCGACTGCCGACGAGCGCGTCCTAACCAAAGGCACCGCTTACCAAACGGATGTGGGCATGACCGGCCCATACGACAGCGTGATCGGCGTAAAAAAAGAATTGATCATCGCGAAATTTCTGGACAACATGCCAATTCGCTTCGAGCCCGCTGAGGGAGACGTCCGGCTCTGCGGTGTCGTCATTGACTGTGACGAAGCCACCGGACGTGCGCGGGCTATTCAGCGCATCATGGTGAGCGACGATCAAAGCGGGTAGACAACTGACTACCCGCCGTTTCCATTCTTGGCGCGAATCAGCGACAGGAACTCAGCTCTCGTCTGCTGCGAGTCTCGAAACGAACCGAACATTGCGGATGTAACCGTCGAAGAATGCTGCTTTTCCACCCCGCGCATCATCATGCAAAGGTGTCGAGCTTCGATTACGACGCCAACTCCTTGCGGCTGGATTACGGTCTGGATGGTCTCCGCGATCTGCGTCGTCATGCGCTCCTGGATTTGCAGACGATGGGAAAACAATTCCACCAAGCGCGGAATCTTACTCAGCCCGATTACGCGACCGTTCGGAATGTAAGCGACATGTACTTTTCCGAAGAACGGCAACATGTGGTGCTCACACATGCTGAACATCTCAATATCTTTCACGATCACCATCTCGTCATACTGCACCGCAAACAGAGCGCCTTTCAGCAACTTCTCAGGGTCCTCCCTATAGCCGCTGGTCAGGTGCTCCATCGCGCGCTTCACTCGGCCCGGTGTTCGGATCAGGCCTTCGCGCTCCGGGTCCTCCCCTAAGCGCACTAGCACTTCGCGCATCAACTCTTCAAACGTAGCACTGGTCAGACTGGTCGCACTGCCTACGCTCATGGTCTTTGTCCCCTCTCGCGGCTATCGAAGAGCTGGAGCCTCGCCGCTATATTCGAACGAATTCATCATCGTTTCTTCTATCCGTACCTTCTCTAGATGAGCCTTACTGAAGCCGCGATGCAGGATGCCATAAATCTCCACACACAGGTTTTCAGTGGTGGGAACATTGGCGGCAAATTCTGGCAAGTGGTTCAAATCCTGGTGATCGTAGCGCTCGAAAATGTGGTCGCGCACAAAACCGTCTAGATCCGCCAGATTGCACACCATGCCCGTCTGGAAATTCACCTGTCCGCTCACCGTCACTTCCACAAAGTAGTTATGCCCGTGGCCGTGAGGATTGTTGCATTTACCGTAGATGTCGCGGTTCTGCTCCGCCGTCATCGCCTCGTTGTGCAGGCGGTGCGACGCCGCGAACCCGTAGCGCCGTGTGAGATGTACCTTCATACTTCTCCGTAAAAATCAGCAAAAAGATCGGGCGTTTCATAGATCCGTACACGATGCAGCCGAGCAGCCGCAAGCTTGGGCGCCAGACGTTGCCAGCAAACCAGGGCCAGATTCTCCGTCGTCGGAATGAGTGAAAAAAACTCCGGAATCTCTTTATTCAGGAACCGGTGATCCAGCGCATCCAGCACCTCCTGATGCATTAAGTCCTTCAGTTGCTTCAGATCGACCACAAATCCAGTCGTCGCATCGATCTGGCCCTTAACCGTCACTTCCAAAACGTAATTGTGCCCGTGGCCGTTTGGATTATTGCACTTGCCGAAAACGCGCTTGTTCTCTTCTGCCGAGAACTGCGGATTGTGGTAAAGATGCGACGCGGAAAACTCCGCCTTGCGCGTTAAATAGACAATGGCACTCATGCTGCTTTTCTCACCCAATCCGGGGCTGCCTGCTGAAAAAGCTTATCAGGATGCCGCGCCACCCGCGTAGCTACGACCCTTCCAGACCACACGACCCCATTTGTATGAGATGACGGAACGCAGCAAAAGGAATGAGAAAATCGGTAGGCCAAAAACGGCCAGTAGCGAAGCATCCCAGGCGAAATGGGCCCGCGAGATGCGGCGCACAAACAGAATCATTACCAGCGTCCAAATGATTCCCATCCACCAAGCCAGCCCAGGATCCCCTTTTAGCGCAGCTGCCATAGCCAGTCCGCCGGTTCCACCGATTGCCGCAAACTCAAGACCCCGCAGCACCGCCAACCAGGCAGAATTGGGGAACAATAGCGCCAAATTCTTCGTCCAACCTTCAACCAGTTGGGCTGCGCTGCGATACATCCGAGTGCTTACCTGGGCCGCACCCGACCGAAACAAGATTCGCCGCCCGGATCGCTTGACCAACCGTGCCAGTTCTACGTCCTCCAGCAAACTTCCGGCAACCGCAGCGTGCCCGCCCACAGCATCATAAGCTTCTAGCGAGACGAGAATGTACTGCCCATTCGCCGCGGCAGCGCTACTAGCAGGATTGCTGACATCATCTGGTCGATAACGGGCCGCCAACTCAGCAAAGATGACGGGCATCGCAGCCTTTTCCAGGAGACTGTGAACTACCTGTTCGGGGGAATACGAAAGCAAAGCCGCCCCGTCATCCTGCGCCTCACGCAGCGCGCGCGCCAACGACCCAGGCTTATGCGCGGTGTCCGCATCTGTGAAAAGCAGCCATGCCCCTTGAGCCACCCGCGCTCCGCAAGCAACGGCGTTGCACTTGCCGGTCCAGCCCTTCGGCAGCGGGTCGGCGTCGATCACTTGCACTGCCGGAAACGCCAATGCAATCTCGCGCGTGCGATCGGTCGACCGATCATCGACCACTATGATTTCAAAAACGAGCTCGGAATCTCCAATCGCCTGCGCCACAAGCGATTCCAGGCAACGCCCGAGACAATCCTCCTCGTTGCGCGCGGGGACGATCACAGAAACTGTCGGAGATTTTGCCTCTCGTTGCAGCAAAGCCATGGAAGGATTGTTTATTATAGCTTTCGTGAAGCAAATCGCCCTGTTAACGGCTTTCCTGTTCGTCGTATTCGCAACCGGCTGCACCAGCGGTACGCCTCCGCCCAAAATTGGCACAGTCGCACCGGACTTCAGTCCAGGATCAAGACCGCAAGGTGACCCTCAGTCAATTGCGCGGCAAAGTTGTCGTGCTGAATTTTTGGGCCAGCTGGTGCGCGCCTTGCATTGCGGAAACGCCGTCACTTATCGCCATGCAGCACGCTCTCAAAGATCGCGATGTGGTTGTGCTTGCCGTCAGTATCGATGACGACGACTCCGCCTACCACCGCTTCATCAGAGATCATCCCAGCGAAATACTGACCGTTCGCGACGCCCAACAAGCCAGCAATGCTCTCTACGGGACGTTCCGTTTTCCGGAAACCTACATCGTGGACCGCAACGGTGTTCTGCGGCGCAAGTTCATCGGACAGGCCAATTGGACCGAACGAGAGATTATGGATTACCTGACCAAGCTCTCAACGTCCTAGCCGAAGAGGAGACGGGCGATGGCTTTCGGGTTACACAATTCCTTCTACAGTTTCACATTCCGCAACCGCAAAGAGTTCGTGATCACCGACACGGAACTAAAACTCATCGCCGCCGCCGCCAGAATCGGGCTCAACAGCCATCCGAAAAATGGATAGAGCACCCCCGCCGCAATCGGTACCCCAAGCGCGTTATAAGCGAACGCGAAAAACAAATTCTGACGAATGTTCTTCATCGTCGCCTGACTCAACTTCCGGGCGCGAAGAATTCCATCCAGGTCGCCTTTTACCAAAGTGACGCTTCCAGCCTTCATGGCAACATCGGTCCCGGTGCCCATCGCGATGCCCACTTGCGCCTGTGCCAGAGCCGGGGCGTCGTTGATTCCATCCCCGGCCATCGCTACGATGTGTCCCTCACTCTGTAGCTTCTTCACAACTTCGGCTTTGCGGTCCGGCAAGACTTTGGCCTCAAATTGCGTAATGCCGAGTTCGTCGGCCACAGCCTTCGCGGTTGCCGCGTTGTCACCGGTAAGCATCACCACGTTGACTCCCGCATCGCGTAGTTCACGGACTGAGAC
The DNA here is from genome assembly GCA_025352065.1 of Acidobacteriaceae bacterium. Taxonomy (GTDB): domain Bacteria; phylum Acidobacteriota; class Terriglobia; order Terriglobales; family Acidobacteriaceae; genus JANXUC01. Next base: position 16,737 of record JANXUC010000103.1, read on the forward strand.
TGCCGCACTCGCCTTGATCGGATCGGTCACCGAGATGCTCCCTGCCAGACGGTCAGCCACCGCCACAAACAGAGTAGTCGAAGCCTTCGCGTCTGCAGCAAGCGCCACCTTCCCAAGCACGCCTTGCTCCCGCATAAAGTCATCCGTGCCAACCACAACCACTTGCCCATCGACCTCTCCAGTGACTCCTTTGCCGGTGTAGGACTGAAAAGCTTTCACCTCGGCAAGTTGCACACTCCGCTTCCGCGCTTCCGTCAACACCGCCGCCGCCAGCGGATGTTCGCTCGACTGCTCGACCGCCGCAGCCCAACGCAGAATGTCCTCTTCCGTGTGTCCCGGCAGCGCTGAAACCGCGACTACGCGCGGCTTCCCTTCCGTTAACGTTCCGGTCTTGTCCACCACAAGCGTGTCGACCTTCTCCAAGATCTCCAGCGCTTCCGCGTTCTTGATCAAGACGCCAGCCGCCGCCCCACGACCTGTCCCGACCATCACCGCCATCGGAGTCGCCAGGCCCAACGCGCAGGGACACGCAATAATCAGCACGGCCACCGCGTTCACCAGCGCGTGGGCTAGTCGCGGTTGCGGTCCCCAAATATTCCAAGCGATAAACGTCACCACCGAAGCAGCTACAACCACTGGCACAAACACCGCCGAAACCTTATCCGCCAACCGCTGAATCGGCGCCCGGCTTCGCTGCGCCTGACTCACCATTTGCACAATCTGCGCCAGCAACGTTTCCGATCCTACGCGTTGCGCCTTCATGAGGAACGCCCCAGTCCCGTTGACTGTTCCGCCAATCACGCCAGCCCCAGCAATCTTTTCCACTGGCACGGATTCGCCCGTCACCATTCCCTCGTCTACAGAACTCGACCCTTCTTCCACCACGCCGTCCACGGGAATCTTTTCTCCCGGCTTCACGCGCATGCGATCTCCGGCATGAACCTGATCCAGCGCAACATCGGACTCCTTGCCGTCTCGCAGCACATGCGCAATCGGCGGAGCCAAACTCAACAGCGCGCGAATCGCTCCCGAAGTCTGACTGCGCGCCCGCAATTCCAAAACCTGACCCAGCAGCACTAGCGCAATGATTGCCGCCGCCGCCTCGAAGTAGACATCGGGCTGGCCTTCCATGCCATTCGGACCAGCTAGAAATCTGGAAGGCGCCAGCACAGCAGCCAAGCTGTACAGATACGCCACTCCAACCCCCAACGCGATCAGCGTGAACATGTTCGTACTGCGGTTCACCAACGACGTCCACCCGCGTTGAAAGAATGGCCATCCGCACCACAGCACCACTGGCGTTGCCAGCGCGAGCTCAACCCACGGCAGCGCGGCAAAATGGAACGCCATGCTAAACATGGGAGCCATCGCCAAAAACAGCAACGGCACCGTGAACACCAGACTCACCCAGAAGCGCCGCAGCATGTCGCGCAACTCCGGATTGTCCTCCGCGGCAACCACGGTCCTTGGTTCCAGCGCCATCCCGCAAATCGGGCAATTCCCAGGCGCTAGCTCATCAATCTGTGGATGCATCGGGCACGTATAGTGAGTCGCAGTGGACAGCGCCACCGTTTCCGGCTCCAGCGCCATGCCGCAGCTCGGGCAAGCACCCGGACCAGCTTGCCGCACCTCCGGACACATCGGGCAAACGTAGTCCGATGTGGGATCTGGTGATTTGTGATTTGCTGATTTAGGGTCGTGAGACGACGCTTCCAGCCAGGACGAAGATTTCGCGTCGATCATGGGAACCTTAGGTGCTACGCCGATTGATGAGCTAGCGCCTGGGAATTGCCCGATTTGCGGGATGGCGCTGGAACCAAGGACCGTGGTTGCCGCGGAGGAC
>JANXUC010000112.1 GCA_025352065.1 Acidobacteriaceae bacterium
TTGCCGCATTCCCTGGCATGCCCATTCCGAGGGCTTCCACAAGACAGGCCATCGTCGAGGCCGTGCCCATGGTCATGCAGTGCCCTTGCGAGCGGTGCATGCACGCTTCCGCCTCGTGGTACTCCGAAAGGGTGATCTCCCCAGAGCGCAGTTGCTCGCTCATGGAGATGGTGTTTGTTCCAGACCCGATATGAGAGCCGTTGTAAACACCCCGCAGCATCGGGCCACCCGAAATTCCGATTGTGGGAACGTCCACGCTCGCGGCCCCCATCAGCAGCGCCGGTGTGGTCTTGTCGCATCCCATCAGCAGCACGACGCCGTCCAGTGGATTGGCCCGGATTGATTCCTCGACATCCATGGACGCGAGATTGCGGTAGAGCATTGCCGTAGGGCGCAGCATCGTTTCGCCCAAGGACATGACGGGAAATTCGAGCGGAAAGCCGCCCGCTTCTAGCACGCCCCAACGCACATGATCGGCGATGGTCTTGAAGTGCGTGTTGCAGGGTGTGAGTTCGGACCAAGTATTGCAAATCCCGATCACGGGACGGCCGTCGAACTGATCCTGGGGAAAGCCTCGGTTCTTCAGCCAAGAACGATAGTAGAAACCATTCTTATCCTGGCGGGCGAACCATGCCTTACTGCGTAGTTCCTTGACCGCAGTCATCGGGCACGCTCTGTCTCTTGGGTTCGCGACTCGTGGGGAGCAGTCACGTTTTGATGCTGTTCACCCAGTCCGTCGATGGCAATCGATATGCGATCGCCAGCCTTCAGGAACACTGGTGGTCTTTGTCCCATGCCAACTCCGGGAGGCGTGCCGGTGGAGACTATGTCTCCTGGCTGCAGCGTCATGAAGCGGGAAAGATACGCAATGAGAAAGCGCACGCTGTAGACCATGGTCGCAGTCGAGCCGTCTTGATAGCGATGGCCGTTGACATCGAGTCGAAGCGAGAGTTTCTGCGGATCCGGCACCTCATCGGGCGTCACCAGCCACGGACCGATCGGGCCGAAGGTGTCGTGCGATTTACCTTTCGTCCATTGCCCCTGGTGCTCCAACTGGAAGGCGCGTTCGGACAAGTCGTTCACAATGCAGTAGCCTGCGACATGATTGAGGGCATCGCCTTCGGTGACGTATTTCGCTGGCGCTCCGATCACGAAGCCAAGCTCTGCTTCCCAATCCGTCTTCTTCCCATCGCGTGGGATTTCGATGTCATCATTGGGTCCCATGATCGCGGAGGTCGCCTTCATGAACACAATCGGCTCTGGCGGAATCGCCATCCCAGCCTCAGCCGCATGGTCTGAGTAGTTGAGGCCGATGCAGATAAATTTTCCGACTGTAGAAACGCAAGGTCCAAGCCTGGGTGTGCCGGCCACGTGCGGCAGGCGCTCCAATTCAAGTGCTGCAAGACGGGCCATCTCCGCTGGCAGCAAGGTGTTGCCACCCATGTCGGAGACATGCGCGGATAGATCACGTATCTGTCCGTCCTTGTCCAGAATTCCAGGGCGTTCGGATCCGGCTGCGCCATAACGTAATAGCTTCATTGGATGAACCTAGCCGACGGAAGATCGAGAGCGTGAGAGGCGATTATCAAAATTGGGGAGCGCATCGGATCCTTTCACTGCTGGTATATTAAATGCTTATGCAAGCGCATGCATAGATTTAATTTAGCATGTAAACTGGGGAGTCTGGCGCGGTTGTTCGGCATAATCCATGAAGGCAGCCTGAACTTACAACCTGAATTTATAAAGATGAATTCATCCAAGATCAATTCGTCCAACATCCTGGTCCTCTCCGACAGCTTTCATACGCTGCCGGAAGCGGTCGCTACGCTGGATGCGTCCGGCCATCACATCACCTACGTCGACGACCTCACACCGTGGGCTGACCTCCAACCCGCAGACCGTCTTGCCCTGCATGAGGCCCAAGCCGTAATCACGGGTCGCGGGCCAGGAATTGATGCCGCCGCGTTCTCGCTCGCGCCCAACCTGCAGGTGATTGCGCTGCATACATCAGGTTCCGACAACGTTGACCTAGAAGAAGCCACACGCCGAGGCGTCTTGGTTACAAACGTCAAAGGTGTGAACGCTGAGCAGTGCGCCGAATTTGCCATGGGGTTGATGCTGAGCGTAGTGCGGCAAATTCGAACCGGTGATCGCGCCATCAGGGCCGGGCGATGGGCGAGCCGAACTCAGACCAGCATGGATGTTCATGGATCAACCATGGGAGTGATCGGGTTCGGCCAGATCGCCAAAGCCTTCGTCACACGCGCGCATGCGTTCGGCGCGCGAATTCTGGTGCACACGCGAACTCCGGACCCTGCACTAGCGAAGGAGTTCGGGGTTGAGTACGCGTCGCTAGACGAGGTTCTCCGCCGAGCGGATATCGTATGCTTGTTCGCTTCGCTCACTCCAGAAACACGTCGCATGATTGGCGCAAGAGAACTCGGCCTGATGAAACCTTCGGCCTTCCTAATCAATATCGCGCGAGGAGAATTGGTGGATCAGGACGCCCTCCTTGAGGCGCTGCGCACGGGCGACATTGCTGGCGCGGGCCTTGATGTGTTCGAGGTCGAGCCGCTCTTGGATTCTCCACTTTTCGCGCTCGACAATGTCGTGCTCACTCCCCATCAGGCGGGTCTGACGCAAGGAGGGAAAGTCGGGGCCGCCGTGCGGGCCGCGCGAAATGCTTTGGACGTCCTTCAGGGCACTATTCCGCGGGATGCAATCAATCGAGGCGCGTTAGCGACATGATACGTTCACGAATTTTCAGCGTTGAGCGTTCCAATATTATTTCGGCATGGAGGCCATCTTGACCGACCGCAAAAAGCTCGTCCTCATTGGCGCCGGTAGCACCGTCTTCACCCAGAGACTGGTTGCCGATGTCATTCTAAGTGGAGAGATCGACCGCTGGGAATTGGCGCTCGTCGACATCGATCCCGTCGCGCTCGACGCCGTGGACCGGATCGTTCGCAAGATGCTGACGCTCAAGGGCGTCAATTTTCCCATCGTATCGACAACGGACAGGCGAAAAGTCCTGCCAGGCGCGGATTTCGTAGTCACCACCATCGCGGTTGGCGGGCGTCGTGGCTGGGAGCTCGACGTACAGGTACCCCGCAAGCATAAGATTTATCAGCCAGTCGGCGACACCATGATGCCGGGCGGCATCTCGCGCGCCATGCGGATGATTCCGCAGATGGTCGCAATTGCCGAGGACATCAAGGAGTTGTGTCCGGAAGCCTATTTCTTTAACTACTCGAACCCGATGACAGCCGTGTGCCGCGCGATACGCCTCAAGACAGGCGTACCGGTTATCGGCTTGTGCCACGGCGTACACTACGTCGAGGACGTGCTGGCGCGCTTCCTGGGCCGGGACGAAGGCAGCATTACGAGCATCGGAGTTGGGTTGAATCATCTCACCTTTCTTACAGACATCCGGTGCAACGGTGAGGACGCGATGCCTATGCTGAGAGCGAAACTCGACGAGCAGCGCCCACTGCTGCAGCAAGAGCTTCGCGACAAGACGGACTGGCCCAACGCCGTCACTGGCCGTCCGCCACGCTATTCCGATGACCCTTTTGCATGGTCGATCTTCGAGCGATACGGAGTGTTTCCTGTCGCGATTGATCGACATATCACGGAGTTCTATCCTGAGCGCTTTCCGCACGGCCAGTACTATGGACGGACGCTGGGGGTTGACGCCTTCTCTATCGATGGCCGCATTGCTCTGGGCGATACTTGGTTCGCCGAAATGCTGGCGGTTGCGCGATCTACAGATCCACTTCCGGAGTCGTATTTTGAAAACGTGCCGGGCGAGTCTGAGCAGCTAGTCGGAATCATGCAGTCACTCTTGCTGGATCGGCGGCACGTATTCTCCGTAAACATGCCAAACAACGGTGCCGTGCCCGGGCTACCTGCGAATGCCGTCCTCGAAATGCCAGCCGCGGCGGGTGGCGCGGGCTTTATGCCGCTGCAGTCGCGGGCGTTGCCGCCAGCTCTTTCCGCCAAGCTGCTCTCGAAGATAGCCGCGATTGAAGTCACAGTAGAGGCAGCCCTAAGCGGCAGCTTCGACCTGTTCGTGGAAGCGCTTTTGACCGACGGCTCGGTCACCAACCCCGACGCAGCCGCCGCACTCGCGCGCGACCTCATCGAGGCGCACAAAATATATCTTCCGCAGTTCGCGTGAGGCACTCCCCATGAACTTAATCAAGGCTGATCATGATCGAAGGCTGGAGATTCCCGGAGTGCCGGGCCTGGTCCGGCGCCCGGTCGATATCGATCAATCGCGAACGGGCTTCACGGCTCTGCGCACCCTACGGATCTATCAATTCGACACGGACTCGGTGATCAACGGGCATGCCGAGGAGGATGAGGTTTTCATCGTCGTAATTGCGGGTTCCGTCGAGCTCACGATGAGCAGCGACAACTGGCCAGACAGCCAGCGCATGTTCACGCTCGAGGCTCCAGGCAATTCACCCAACGCTGCGTGTGCAGCCTATCTTCCGCCGCACGCAGCCTACCAGCTCATTCCCCGCAGCGAAGCGGATATCGCGTATGCGCGGGCGACACCAGTGGACGGTCGTCCGCCAAAAGTTTTCACCCCACAATTTCGGACAATCGCTGCCGGAGTTACGGCCTTGGTGGACGAATCGACTTATGCAGAGCGGCTGCGTCTTCGGCTGGTGCAGATCGATGCACAACAAAACGCTGTCGCTCTCTCGCTGATCAATGAATCAGAAGCTCAGTGTGAAGCGCTGGTACACGTCAGAACCATGCCAGCGGAGCGATCCGCGACGATCACGAAAACCGACGCTGCACCCACTTTGCTCGACTCCTGGGACACCGTTGCGGTGGCCCCCGGCGACCGCCCGACTCTGCGCATCGACATCGGATCGCTTGCGCTGGCCTTCATCGTAATGGCTGCGTGAACGAACTGCCCCCACGACATTTCGAGCGAGCTTTTTCATACTTCCCGCTGTGAGAGGCCCAGTGTTCCGTAAAACCTGCCCATCCTTCAACGCTTCGTCTCGTGGTCCGGAAACGGACTCCCGGGAAGCTGGCAGGCCATTTCACCCCCAACGGCTTAAGTTAGCGATGTCGGGAGTTGGACATGGACTTGCTCTCCTCTTGCATGGACCGATTGGGACTTTCCCTGCGAGGCTTGTCCTCAGTTTGAACTGAGAGACCCCGTTAATACTGAGCTTGGGCACCATGCCCAAAGAGTCGCCCAGCAAACGCTTCTGAATCAATCTCCTAAGGTTCACGTGAATTCCCCGACGGTGGCCGTTCGCCAGGCACTCGAATTTCACAACGGATTGTGTCCCGAATACACTTTCATCTCCCGGCGTCGCGTCAAGACAGAATGGAGAAAAACGACCGATGAATCGACGCAGGTATCAATATGGACGTTTAACGAAGAAGAACAACCGGATCAGTGAAGACTTTTGGCAGTTTCGGTTTTACAAAACTTCGCCGGAGGGACGCGGATACCGGAGGTCGACAAGCGTCGGAACGGTCGCGCAGTACCCAACAAAAACCGACGCCTTGCGCGTCATCGAGCCGCTTCGCCTCCGAGTAAATCTGCATTATCGACTCGGAAGACCCGTGTCAGTCGGCGCCTTAGTGGCTCGCTATGTAGAACACGAATTGCCCGAACGGCGCCACTCAACACAACAGTCTCATTCGTCAGCCTTGAACCGTTGGATTCTCCCTCTGTGGGGCGACCATCTGCTGGAGCAAGTGAAGCCAGTTGCAGTCGAAGAGTGGCCTGCGGTCACTTGTTTTGGCACCGAAGACCAAAGTTAATCTTCGCAGCCTGTTTCATCTTGTTTATGAGCACGCACGGCGATGGGAACTGACCGATCACAACCCAATTGACTTGGTGCGGCAACGCGGGAGACGCAGATTTATGCCGCGCGTGCTAGCACCGGGTCAGATCCGCCTACTTCTGGAGCAACTAGACGAACCGTACCGCATAATGGTTCTGATTGCGGCTTGCCTGGGCCTTCGCACCAGCGAAATCATGGGCCTGCAGTGGGGAGACTTCAACTGGGAGGATTGCACGATCCTCATTCGACGAGGAGTTGTAAACGGGAAGTCTGGCGATACGAAGACCGAGGCTTCCCGTAAAGCTCTTCCTGTCGATCCTCGTCTTGTCTCACCCCTCAAGGAGCTGCGGAAGTGTAGCTCGCACAAGGGTTCCCAAGACTGGGTATTCGCGAACCGCGCTGGCCGGCCCCGTGCACAGCAGAACATACTTCAGAGACATCTAGGACCGGCAGCGGTACGGGCTGGAATTGGGAAGATCGGCTGGCACACCTTTCGACATTCGTACTCAACGATCCTGCGAGACGCGGGCACCGACATCAAGGTGCAGCAAGAATTACTGCGGCACTCGACCATCCAGAGCACGATGAACATCTACTTCCAGGCAGTCTCCGAGCAGAAGCGCGCCGCAAACAGCGTTGTGGTAGGAATTCTACTCAACGAAATTGCCCCGGAAACCCATGTGTCCGCTAACGGGAGCTAACAGACGACAACGATACGACGGTTGGGCCTCATACGATCATGTTTAAGTGATTGATGTAGAGAGTCTTAAGGTTGGTTGCGGGGGGCGGATTTGAACCGCCGACCTTTGGGTTATGAGTACAACAGAATAAACGACAGCATGGCATTTCAACGACTTGACGCCAGCTAGAACGACAGAAAAACATTGAAAAGACACTAAAGCACAGTTATTGGACCACAGTCGGACATGAAATCCGCTCCGTAAAAGTGTTTCAACCCTTCATTCCGAAACCCGATCCTCACGAGGTCACTTGGTCTGCCGTCCGCGGCAACTTCAGTCAGATTGTCGTATGATCCCGTGTGCGGATTCTGGGGGCAGGTCAGTCCGTCTTGCTCGTCAGGTTGCCGACTGCATCGTAGAGGTAGCTCTCGCTCAGCGTCGAAGGGAACGCTGTGCTCAACACCCGCCCGAAGGCGTCGTAGTTCATGGTGGTGACGTGGTTGTTCGCGTCCGTAATCGTCGTCAGATTGTTTTCGTTGTCGTAGGCGTACTGCGTGAG
>JANXUC010000138.1 GCA_025352065.1 Acidobacteriaceae bacterium
CGAGCGCTTGGACTATCTGCGGATTGGAATGATGTCTGCCGAGAATACATCGCAGTTTGGGACGGCGTTTTGCGAGGCAATCGATGCTCGCGAAGGCGTGACGACTGGCATTTCTGCCCATGATCGGGCACGTACGATTCAGGTTGCCATTGATCCGGCAACGCGACCGGCAGATTTGGCACGTCCCGGGCACATGTTCCCGCTGCGTGCTCGTAAAGGCGGCGTGCTGGTGCGCGCGGGGCAGACGGAGGCTGCGGTCGACCTCTCGCGGCTAGCGGGCCTGATTCCGGCAGGCGTGATCTGCGAAATCATGAAGGAAGACGGAACCATGGCACGGGTTCCGGATTTGATCGAATTCTGCCGGACCCACGGCTTGAAGATGTTGACGGTCGCCGAGTTAATCCGCTACAGGCTGCAGAACGAACGCTACATCCAGCGCGTCGGCGAAACCACGATCAACACACGCTACGGAGATTTCCGCTTCATCGCTTACGAAAGTGAGGTTGACGGCGGCGACTCCCACATCGCGCTGGTGCGTGGAGACCTCTCTTGTGACGCTCCCGTGCTGGTCAGGATGCACACGCATTGCGTTGCAGGAGACGTATTTGGCGCCACGACCTGCACTTGCCGCGAGATGATGGACGGCGCTCTGCAAAGAATTTCCGAAGAGGGTCGCGGTGCGATTATTTATCTGCACCAGACTTCCAAGAGCTTTTCTCTGGAACCAACGGCCCAGCCAGCCAGCGAGCGCAGCGAGAAAGCTGCCAGGATGGGAATCGCATTTCATCGCGAATCCAGCCTGCCTTCCCTCCCCGAGCACGAACGCAAGACGCAACGCGAAATCGGCATCGGCGCGCAGATTTTGTCGGATTTGGGGTTGCGGAGAATACGCCTACTGACCAATCATCCGCGCAAGGTGGCCGCGCTGGAAGGCTTTGGGATCGATATTGTGGAACAACTACCGGTGTCGGGAACTCATGTTACGAGTTAAATCCCTAGTCTAGAACGGTTTCCGCGGGCAAATCTCATCGTCCTTCAAAAAGAACTGTGCCGAGCAGTTATCCGACCCACAGATGACCGGCAAAACCCCAGCAATCTGTTTGCGCGTGATCAGGCCGAGTGTCCCGCAAGAGGGGCATGCAAGAACGGCCCAATAGGGGTCTTCTTTTTCGCCAATTTGGCCAGCGTTTTCCAGCACGAACATGGTTCCGGGTTGCATTTGCTCGGGAATCCACTCGTTCATCACGGTCACTTCGCCGATCATCATGACGTTCTCCTTCGTGCTGGCTGGTGTTGCTTCCCCGTCGCTTGCGCGTTTTTCACGCCTTTGCGATTTCGGATGTCTGCCCTGATTTGCCGAAGCGCATCGCTTACGCACACGCTCAAAATTGGCTGCTGCGAATTCTTGAGGATATCCACAATCTCGCGCGGCGAAGTTTCTAGAAAGATATGCTCACCATCGGTCAGCAGATGAGATTCGGAGGTGGCGCTGACCGTCTCTGCCAAGCGTTTGCCGAATTCGCGTTGCAGCAATCCCATGACTTTGCGCACGCGCTGCAGCGAAAAGCCCTTCTTGCGCAACTGGCAGATCACTGCGACCTCGGTGAGGTCGGATTCCGAATAGAGGCGGCAGTGACCGACACGCGCCGGCACGACGATTCCCTGCTCATCCCACCACTGCAACTGGCGGGCGGTAATGCCCGTGAGGCCTATAACTTCGTGACTGTGAAACCGATCTTCCATACTTGAATCAACCAATCTCGCTCGCTGCTCAAAACAAATATGGCAATAAATGTTTAAAACATTGTAGGGCTGAGTTGTTGAGAGTCAAGTAAACATTTGTTGCCAGAGTGTTAATCAGAAGAGTTCGGGGATAAGGGTAGAAGCTGGTGAAAACGAACGATGCGCACGACCAGAAGGCAGCCGCACCACGGGTTGCAGCAAGTTTGGAGAGAGATATTGAAGACTAGATCGCGGAACAAATCCGAAGACTAGATCGCGGAACAAATCCGTGGAAATCTAACTGGCGCCGCCACCGACAAATTGGACGATTTCCAACCGATCACCATCCGACAGCGAGGTTTCCGCCCATTGCGGTCGCGGTACGATACCGCGGTTGTACTCCACCGCTACCCGATCCAGCTTGAGGCCGAGCTGCTCCAGAAGTCCGGCCAAACTTAGCGGCGCTTCGAATGAGCGTTCTTCGCCGTTGATGGTTAGCTGCATGAGGACGTCGTCTTAGTCCGCCGACTTCTTGAAGGTGAATTTGCGAGTTACCGTCCGACCCTGATGACTGGCCTGCACCAGCACTGCTGCCGATGCCATACCGGCCTCGTCCACGTTCAGCTTGAGTTCCGCCTTACCCTCGGAGTCGGCCAGAACCTCATTAAACACTGGCTTCTGTTCCGGGCGGTCCAGGCGTGATACCAGTTTGGCTCCGGAAATCGCAGCTCCTGCCTCCGTCACCAGAAGCTTCAACAGCAGGGACGAGTCCGGAAAAACGTCACTCGCATTCATCCATTGCAAATCGAGCTGTTTGACGGCGGCCAGAGCCTCGGGAGCTTCATGCTTGTCCAGAATGGTCTCGAGGCGCCCTTCCTTGACGGCATCGGAGACCAGTTTGTGCTGTTCGCGCAGGAGTTGTTCGACTTGCGGCTCGGAGAGTCCAGCTTCGCCGGTTTTCGGCACTTCGGCAGAAGGTGCCGAACTGCCGTCATAGTGCGATGCACGTTTCCCGATGCAGCGTCCGCGGAGGAAAACTTGCGTTTGCAGAAGTTTTTCCTGCTGGCGGGCTTCGCTTTGCACGTGGTAAACCGTCCCTTCATGCTTAATGTCAGTGTTGAAGCCGAAAATCATCGTTATTTTCTCGCCTTGGGGCTGAAATTTTGTTTGCAAAAACTAAAACTTCTCGACTCGATTCCGCGTTTTTATTTCTCTGTGTGCGAAATCCACTGCAAAATCGCTTTCAGCGCTTGACACATCTCTGCGCGAAAAATAATCTAGTGAGTTGCAAGGTAAGCGCTCACGTGGATTATAGCTAACCCTTTTATGCCCGACAATTATTTCGTCCGCTACCTGCCCCTCCTAATCCACATGCTAGTGGCATGTGGTGTCGCGGGCGGCATGATCGCGCTGTCGACGATTCTGGGCCAGCGGCGCCCGAGCGCCTTCAAGCAACAGCCCTACGAATGCGGCATGACTCCCCAAG
>JANXUC010000156.1 GCA_025352065.1 Acidobacteriaceae bacterium
GGCATGCCCGCATGTCCGAAGACCAGCATGTCCATGTCGCGATTCAGGTCCTTGCTATACCAGCGATGATGTTCACGATTCATAGGAGAAAAAGTCCGGAAAAACTGTGGCGGCCATTTTCTTACTTTCGCGATGGAATGGCAAATCGGCGTGGATGCTACAATCCACCCCTTAGCATTTAGCATTCGTTCCCAAAATATGAGGAGTACTTCTGCATGTGCGGAATTGTAGCCTTCTTCTCCCGTCCCAACCCCGTTTCGTCCGATGCTCTACAACGCGCCACGCAGAGCCTCTATCATCGCGGTCCGGACGGACAGCGTCACTGGATTTCCCCTGACCGCCGCGTCGCTCTCGGTCACGCCCGCCTCAGCATCATTGACCTTGCGACGGGCGACCAGCCAATTGCCAGCGAGGATGAAAAGATTCACATCGTCGTCAACGGCGAATTTTACGGCTACGAACCCATCCAGCGGGAACTGGAAAATGCCGGCCACCGCTTGCGTACGCGTTCCGATAGCGAAATCGCGTTGCATCTGTACCAGGATGTCGGCGTACAGTGCCTCCATCGCCTTCGCGGTGAGTTCGCCTTCGTACTTTGGGACGAGCGCAATCGCACCCTGTTCGCCGCTCGCGACCGCTTCGGCATTAAGCCGCTGTTCTATGCTTTCCACAACGAGACGCTTTACTTTGCCTCCGAAGCGAAAGCCCTGTTCGCTGCCGGCGTGCCTGCCCGTTGGGATGCCGAGTCCATGTATCACGCGGTTGAATTTGGCGGACATCAAACGCGCACTCTGTATGACGGCGTGTTTCAGGTTCCTCCCGGCCACTATGTGCTGGCGACCGACAAGCATATCGAAGTGAAGCAATACTGGGATTTCAACTATCCCAAGGCCGATGCAACCAGAACGCACCGTTCCGATGCCGACTATGCCGCCGAACTTCGTCATGTGCTCGAAGAGGCGGTCCGTATCCGCCTGCGCGCAGACGTTCCCGTAGGCTGCTACCTGAGCGGCGGGTTGGACTCCTGCGCAGTGATCGGTCTCGCCGCCCGGCATCATCCTGATCCGATTCGCGCTTTTACTCTCACATTCGATCATGCTGATTACAACGAGGAAGAGCAAGCCAAGGAGATGGCTTTGAAAGTGGGCGCCGAGTTCTGCCCCATTCCAATCACTCAAGATGACCTTGCCGATGGTTTCGCCGATGCCGTAACGCAAACCGAAGTGATGTGCAACAACGCTCACGGGGTCGCGAAATATTTTTTGAGCCGCGCGGTGCGGGATGCGGGCTACAAAGTTGTCATCACCGGGGAAGGCTCCGACGAGATTCTCGGCGGCTACGCCCACTTCCGCCGGGACATGGTGCTTTACAACAAAGAGATTGATCCGGACGCCTCTGCATCTCTGCTAGAGGAATTGGAACGGAGCAATCCAGTCTCTCGCGGATTGCTATTGCCGCATGGCGAAGCGGGCCAACTTGGGAGCGTACAACGCGCGCTGGGATTTGTTCCGTCCTGGATTGAAACTTTTTCGGCCCGTTCTATGAAAATGAGGAATTTGCTGGCCGGCGATTTTCATGCAGCTTGCAGCGAACGAGATTCTTTTCACGGCCTGTTCAGCGGCCTCGACGTCCGCAACCAACTCACCGGGCGGGATGCGGTGCATCAGTCGCTTTACCTGTGGTCGAAGACTCTCCTGCCCAATTACATCCTGACCGTCCTCGGCGACCGCATGGAAATGGCGCACTCCGTCGAAGGCCGCGTTCCTTTCCTGGATCATTACGTTGTCGAACTGATCTGTTCGCAGCCCGTCACGCAGAAAATTCATGGTATGACGGAGAAGTATGTTCTAAGGGAAGCGGTCAAGGACGTTATCACCGATACTATCTATCGCCGCCAGAAGCACCCGTTCCTAAGTCCACCCGCAACACTGAATCCCAAAGAACGCCTCAGCACGATGATGCAGGACACGCTGCGCGGCCCGGTCATGGCTTCCATTCCATTCTTCGATCAGAAGAAAGTCATCGGCCTACTGGATGGCCTGGACACCATGGACGAAGGTGCCCGCGTCGCCAACGATCAGGTTTTGATGTTGTTGATGAGTGCCTGCGTGCTGCAAGAAAGATTCGGACTTGCGGCGTAGGAAGCTCGTGTAGGGCGAGCATTCCTGCTCGCCAGGTTTTAGCTCGTGTGGAGCAGACACTCTTGTCCGCGGCTCTTCGTACCTATTGGGCGATCGACACTGCCGGTTACTACCATTAGCTACAGGCGCATTGCAACAAATATCTCAAAAATCGAATTTGTCATCCTGACCCTGAGCGCTCTTTGCGAAGGGGAAGGATTCCCGGCTACTAACGCCACAGCACTGCTGAGAGGTATTCTCACCGCATATCAGACCTGCCAGGTTGTTGAAAGACTCTAGGTTGCTGAAAGACTCTAGAAGGTTGTCATTCCGAACAGTTTTATCCTGAGGAATCTGCTGTTTTCCAGGGGTTTGACATGTTTCGTAGACCGAGGACACACACACTTGCGCCTTACCGCCCACCCACTCTTACCCGATCAATAAAGTAAACCTTCTGCAGCGCATCCCTCTTAGCCTGAGCAGCTTTCGGAGGCTCCGTCGTCCGACCAGCCGCCCGTAACCGTCGAATGCGGCTCACCGCACGAGTGACCACACCTGCGAGTTTCGCCCCATAGTCTTCCGTGCGCTCTGCCCGCAGATACCTCCGTGTCTCCTCCGCGGAAAACCACGTCGGATTCCGATAAGTTTCCTGCGGCGTATCCAGCCGTGTAACCTCACACAAATGCGCGCTCACCGAAAGCTCGATGACCACCGAGCTCCGTGTATCGCCTTTGCGCCCCACGTACCGCGTGAACGAAGCTTCTTCCATCCGCCCATGCACACCAGCTTCTTCAAAAGCTTCCAGCGCAGCAGCCTGCGCATGCGTTAGCCCGGGTTCTGCGTTCCCCTTAGGAAATATCCAGCGCCGCCCCCGCGTCTGCACCAACAGGAACTCAATGTCTTCGCCGCGCACGCGGTAGCAAACTGCGGCCACTTGCTGGCACCCACGCAGTCCGCGTAGCCGCGAAACATGAAAAAACTTCCCCGAGGATGTGCCGCTAGGAGGTCGCGATCCGCCGTTAGCCATACAACCACACTGCACGAAGCCAATCCGTCTGACTAGCTGTAATCTTGATACCCAACTTGGATGGCAAGAGCAGTTTGGATGGCCTGGTCGCAAGTGCAGTAGGAATTGATGCCATTCTGCCTCAATTAAATGCTTAATTCTACATATGTAGAGTTAGGGCTTTTTTGGACGTAGTTCGCCATTTTCTGTAAAGAGGGAATCCTTCTCCATACTTGCGTCAGACTCATTCCCGCGCCAGTATTTGGGCAGCCCGCAGTTTTGCGCGCTAGCACTGGTGTTGGAGGATTTCTTGGACAATATGTATTGCCTTCGCTGCAACCGCGAGCTCGATGCGGGACACAAATCCTTAGCCGTTTACATGTTTGCGCAGACTGTCGGCATCCGCCCGCGCCAGAAGTCGGGAGCCCAGCGCATCAATTTCTGTCCGCCATGCTCAGTCTCCTTAGCCATGGGACCCGCTCCAGAGGGCGCCCTGAACATCGCTGCCTGGAATATGCTCCGCGACGTCGTAGGAGCCGACCCAGCCCTCAACCAGGCCGCCTGGGAGAGCATTCGGGGCATCGCAGGCTACCTTCCGGCAACAGGGACGGATGGCTCGCGACGGACCGCGACCAACGGCTACTTTGAATTCTAGCGGCGTACTGAATTATCGGGGCGTGGCTCCTGTACGCCGTGCCTTTTCAATCACTTACGCCGTACAATTGCCTCCATTACCATTCAACCTGAATTTTCGACGGTTCGTTGACTTCTGGATGCGCCGTCGCGTAAGTCCTTGTAAGTTATAAGAGTACAAATACACCCAGAAGAATTTCGGTTCCGCTACGCGATTCCAAGGGAAATGCCTTGGGTCTGACACCTTCCCCAGGTTCAACCCATAACAACAATGATTTGTTGCAGTTAACGTTTCGCGAAAGCGAGAGGACATGCATAAGCCAATCAAGTACGTGGAAAAAGCTCTAACCTTCGGCGCAAAGGGCGCATGGGTGGTTTTCGATAAGCTCAACAGCATCAAGCACGCTCCCGGCCTCATTCCTAAATGGTCGGACAAGCCATTGCTGAAGTCCTACGAAAAGAGCAAGCCGCCGCTAGGCTGGCCGCGCACCACCGATTCGCTCTGTCCCAAGTGCGTCCCTGAAATTCGTCAGCAGATTCTCGACGGCAAATTGCCCTACGAAGTCCTGATGAATGAGAAGGTTGGCGAAATTAAGGCTCAAATTATTGAGCGCGACGGCAAGATCCTAATGGTCAAGGACTGCGCCATTCACGGTCATTTTGAAGACGTGATGTCGATTGACCCCGAATTTTCGGATCACCTCGAGAAGGTGTTCCCGGGCCGCGATATTCGCGCCCACAACGACGAAAAGCTGCATCACCACGGCAGCAGCACAGTTA
Organism: Acidobacteriaceae bacterium; assembly: GCA_025352065.1. Classification (GTDB taxonomy): domain Bacteria; phylum Acidobacteriota; class Terriglobia; order Terriglobales; family Acidobacteriaceae; genus JANXUC01. The sequence goes on from JANXUC010000156.1 coordinate 4,540, forward strand.
AGTATGGTCGCGGATCGGTGTTGACCATTGATCTGACCAACCGTTGCAACATGATGTGCGATCCCTGCTTCATGGATGCCAACCAGGTCGGATTCGTCCACGAACTGACGTGGGAAGAAATCAAGACCATGCTGGACAACGCCATTACCATCAAGCCGCGCCGCCAGATGTCGGTGCAGTTTTCGGGTGGCGAACCGACGCTGTCTCCGTACTTCCTGGACGCGGTTCGCTACGCCCGCAAGGTGGGTTACAACTCCGTGCAGGCGGCGACCAACGGCATTGAGTTTGCCAAGAGCGTTGAATTCTCCCAACAGGCCGCGGAAGCTGGTTTGCGTTACGCCTACCTGCAGTTTGACGGCATCGGCAACGCGGCGAATGCTCATCGCGCGGTCGGCAACCTGTTTGACGTAAAGCTGAAGGCCATCGAAAACCTGCACAGCGCTGGCGTCGAAATCGTGCCGGTTGTGACGATCGTCAACGGCATCAACAACGAGCAGGTTGGACGCATTATCAAGTTCGCTTTGGACAATCCGAAGCGCATCAGCTTCCTGTCGTTCCAGCCTGTTTCGTTTACGGGCCGCGATGAAGCCGTTACCGATGACCGCCGCGAAGCGCAGCGCTACACGCTGTCGCATCTGGCGCATGATGTGAAGGCGCAGACTGGCCTCGGCGAACCGACGCGCGACTGGTTCCCGATCTCCTTTATGAGCACGTTCTCCGATTGGGGCGATCTCATCAAGGGTTCCGGCGCGGACTGGGGTCAATTAAGCTGTGGCTGCCATCCCAATTGCGGAACCGGCATGGCCATCATGATCGACAAAGAAACCAAGGAAGCGGTTCCAGTAACGGCGTTCCTGAAAGGCGACCAACTGGCGCTCGACGTGCAGAAGGTCAACGATGCCGCGCGCGGCAAGTTCCTCTCCGTCTTCGGCATGGCGCTGGCTCTGATGAAGAATTACGACTCCTTCCAGTCGCCCACGCACTTCAAGATGCTGGATCTGCTGAAGAAGTTCGACAAGAACTTCAACGCTACCGGCAAGAACTACGGCAAGGTCGGTCCGGATCGTACGATGGAAGATGTGATGAAGCGTCGTCAGGATCGCTGGAATTTCCTGTTCATCGCAGGCATGTGGTTCCAGGATCTGTACAACTACGACTTCCGCCGCACTGAGCAGTGCATCATTCCGTACGCCACGCAGGAAGGTGAAATCTCCTTCTGTGCCTACAACACCGGCGTGGGATGGCGCAATATCATCGAGAAGATGCACATGACCGCCACGCTCACCAAGTGGTATGAAGAGCACGGACGCCATGAAATCTTCGCTGGCGGCAAGAAGGTCAAGATGGAATCGAACGAGCACACGCTGATGCTGCGTGACGAGATCGTAACCACGGAAATTCAGCACGATCTCGATTCGAAGGGCATTGCCAAGACAGCCCGCGAAGAAAAGACGCGCGCTCGCGACGAGAAACAAAAGACCGACTCGCTGCACGATGCCAAAATGGCCGCGCTGTACAGAGAAGTAGTTCTAAAAGAAAAGCCGCAGGCGTCGGAAGGCGGGTTTATTCCGCTGACGGCGTTGGGTTCGGCGCCAGTGGCTCCTAAGCCGCCTGTAGCTGAGGAAGTACTGGGCGACTAAGTCGCGCTAGATTGAAGAATAAGAGGCCGCTCCGGGTTCCGGAGCGGCCTTTGTTTGTGTTCATGAGTTGTTTTTATGAAGACTTCGGTTTTGTGCTTCCGCACGTTTTGGCTTGCTGCTGGGATTCCGACTTGCTGCTGTAGTCCGTGTAAGTGTATGAAAACAAATACACTTAAGCTATTGTCCTGGCAATTGTGCTAATTATATGGTGTAATATAAATATAAAGAAAGAAACTGCACAGATTCTTGTTAGCCTCACACATGTAGGTGGTGCGAATCTGACAATTTTCTGGGGACTAATTCGATAATAAAATTATGCTCTGAAAAAATTTATATGATTGAATATAAACTTCTTGATCTTTTACGCGAAGGCCTAGATTCCGGCACCATAATTCCGCCCGGAGTTCAAGCTAAGATCGTTGCAATTGGACCCTCCTTCGAAGTGGCCGACCAGCAGATGCAAGTGGACGCCATCGTCGAATTCACCGTGAGAAATCTACCCAACAAACCTATTACGGCAATCATTGAGCTGAAATCGCGCCTTACGCCAATGGTTCTTGAGGGAGCGGTTCACCAAGTCCTCCGTTATCGGAACGCGCTTCGCAGGTCTGGCGCTTTCGCGGACCTCTACCCCATGGTGGCAGCGCCGTACATCTCGGATTCTGTACAGCAGCGATGTAAAGAGCTAGGCATCGGCTACATCGACTTGAATGGAACGTTTGCGTTGATCCGTGATGACATCTACATTGACGTCGTCCGCCGCGCAATAGCATTCAAAAATCCTCAGGGAATCCAGAACATCTATTCAGGGAAATCACGCCGCATCATCCGAGTGTTGCTAACAAACCCTCACAGACCATACAGACTCGAACAACTCGCTTCTGAAACTCAACTTAGCATAGGTCAGATTTCTCAAGTGACGAGGCGGCTCCAAGACGACGGGCTTCTGGATCGAACTTCTGCGGGATGTGTCCTAACCAGACCTCGGAAGTTGCTCAGGCAATTCGCACAAGGACTCAAGAGGGATTACGTCCACAACCGAACCGTATTTACTGCATTTTCCGAAAAATCACCTACCCAATTAGCGACACTACTTCAAGATATCTGCTCGCGCAGAGAAATTCAGCACGCGTTCACGTTAGCCAGCGGATTAGAAGCCAGCGAGCGGAATGTTAGAGAGGAACTGACTGCCGTATACATCAACGTGCCACCCGATCACTTGAGAGAGGATATTCAGTTGGAAGCGGTGGAAAAAGGCGCGAACGTGCTCCTGATGAAACCACCAGATCCAGACAACACTGACGCCGGTGGCGTATTCTACCGCCCGCGAAAGCTGACTAACGGGCTGATTGGCGTAAACCCCATACAGCTCTATGTCGACTTCACCGTGCAGGGCAGTAGGGGGGAAGAGCAGGCAGATTTTCTGCTTGAGCATGCATTAGGCTTCCGAGAATAAATGGCCAACGCAATCGAACTGACAAAAGACTTTCCTGCGTCGCGCGAAAGAGCTGTTCTCCTTGAACTGCTGAACCTTATGCGCACACTCGAACAGGAAAGAATAGAGGGAGTTATCTGCGGAGGCTGGGTACCGTTCTTGAAGGAGCTTGCACGTCATTCCCAGACAGACCATAGCATGAGCTTAGATATCGACCTTCTCCTTCGCGCCAAGGCACGTGAGCGGGAGACGATTGATCGCATCAAGAACCTGTTATCCAAATCGCTCGGCTTCGAAACAAGTAGAGCCACCCCTTTTCGCTACGAAAAGAGCATCGACGGCAATGTTGTGCAGCTTGATCTCTTGGCGGACCTCCCTCGCACGCAAGAAGATGAATCCGTTCGTAAGGTCTACGGGACGAAAACAAGTCTCGACTTGTGCCTAGTTGATGGGGGAGAGGATCTGAACGATCACGTCGAGAGAATCCAAATCAACTTCCGCGAGGGTGACCACATCCAGACCTTTGAAATTCCTGTCCCTGATGCTACGGGTTTCATCGTTCTGAAGACGACAGTGTGTCGATATCGGGAGAAACCCAAAGACCCATACGATATCTACTACTACTGCCGTTACTCAGAAGACCCTGACATTATCCGCCAGATGCTGACAACTTCCCTCCATGAACCAGCAGTCGCCCGGGCTGTTGAAGCCTTGAAGAGGATGTTCAAGCACGAGGACTCGAAGTGGGTCGAAATGGTTCTAGATCACATGAGCGTCACGGGGGATGCGCGCGACCGCGAAGCGCAGTTTGTGGTCCGCACCGTGCGTCGAGTGAGCGACGGCTTGTGAATGGCTCAAGCGGCGTGGCATTCTGGCGACATGGGAAATCTGGGGACGGAAATCCGCGGGTAGACGGGACATTCGCCACCAGATTTCCTCACGATAGAGCCGTTCGGAATGACAAACGGTGAGAAGGATGAGCGGTGGGGAAGCGTCCTCAGGGGCTAAAGTTGATGGGTGCCCCAGGTTCGCGTACGTTTTTTGTACGCTAACCTGGGTGTAGGAATACTCGCGGAAGTTTCGTTTCGTCTTGGCCCTCCCGATCTCGCGCAGTCCATTCCGATTCGATTTCCACGACTCCAGTTTCCTGTAGAGAGTAGTGTCGAAAGCTACTCCACTTCCAGTCTCCCGCTTCTCTTGCCAACCCTCGTTTGACCGGATTCCGGTGGAGATATCGTAGTTTGATCTTAAACTCTTCCTCATCCCGGATGTTTCGGTCGTAGTAGCGCTTCTCCCAGAACGGACCGGTTCTTGATGATCCGTTGTTGAGACGCTTCGTGAACGACAACTTGAGATAGTGCATGGCATCGGCCAACGAGGCCTGTTCCGGTTCGCTTACAAGAAGGTGAACGTGTTCGGGCATGACGACATATCCGTAAATACGCACGTCGAAGCGGCGTCGCATTCGTTCGAGGCATTCGACAAAGAGATCGTAGACTTAAGGAGAAGTGAAGTTTGGTTGTCGTCGTAGGCAACTGAACGTCAGGAAATGAGTTTGTTTCGATTCGTGGAAACGCACTAGACCGCGTGTCATGGATTGAAACTATACCTGGGCTAACTGGTGGTGCAAGCAGTACCCATGTTAGCGTCAAAATACGACGCGAACATGGGGCACCGGGTGTGGCCAATGACGAGGGTGTACCCAAAGGAGAATGAGATGGGAACCGGTCCAGATGAAGTCGAGCAAGCTCTGCTGCCACACGAGCTTTCTACTTCCAGATTCCCGTGATAACTTGCGCTACGCCATCTCCAGAGTCTCTGCGCAGCGGCTCCAGGCTAAAATTGTCTTCGATGGTGCGCAGGACGCTGTAGTGGTTGACTGCGGTCGAGACTTCCTGCGGCTTCACCATGTCTCCGAGGAAGACGGTGTAGATGCGCTCGGGCTTTTTGTTGCCTTCGGATTCGTCGTAGGTGATCACGACCAGCGTGCGCTTGAGGGCGTCATCTTTCGGGAGCCAGGTGGTGGGGTCAAAATTCAACCAGGACGTCAGAAAGTTGTAGAGCCAGTCGGAAGATTTCCGCAGGCCCTTCTGGGGATTGAATATTGGATCGTGGCCGTCATCGTCCAGGTTGGGGCTGTAGAACATGTATTCCGGCAAGGGATGCTTTTGAGGGTCGGCGATGAAGGCGCGAATGTCGGCTACGAAAGCATTGTTCTTGTCCTGTGTGTCTACGCCGACTACGTTATGAAAAGTCTTGGACTGGACCGCATGGAAACTCAAGAAGGGAACATGCTTGCGGGTGTATCTCCCGCTGCCGCTGGCAAGAAACGGCGTTGAATCGCTGGGTTTGGCCGGGTAGTCTTCCGCGTAATTCTTCCAGTTGACCAAATCGCCAATCGTCCTGTGTTCGCTGTCATCGTTGAGATTGACCTGGCGGTCGTTATTGAATCGGTTGTGCGTGTCAAAGTCGCTGCCGGCGATCATCGCCAGGTAGTTGGGATAGGAGTGATGGTAGAGGTTGCCGAAATTGGTGAAGCTTACTCCTTTGGCGGCAAGGCTCTTGAAGAAATCGCTTTGGATGGCGGAGTCGTAGTCCTGATTTTCCAGGACGACGACGAGGACGTGGTCAAAATGCTTGGGCTTGGGAGCGGGAGTGGGTGCGGAGGTGCTCTGAGCGAAGCTGAGAATGCTTAGACTGCTTAGACTGCAAAACCAAATTACACTGAGGACAAAGCGACGGTGGCACCGAAGGAAAAATTGCATGTCTTCTCCAATCTCCGAAACGCGGCGGCGCAGCAGGCTCCGTCGCCGAAACTATCTCCTTATTTTATAGCGTAGAATGTGGTTCGCATAGGAACCGCAACTCTCTGAACGGAGAAAAAATGACCGTTTCCAAGAAAGCCGTTGCTGCTAATCCCGCCGCAAACTCGTCGCGTAAAGTCCTCGTGATCGATGTCGGGGGAACCCATATTAAGGTGCTGGCCACGGGGCAGAAGGAGTCGCGCAAAGTAGAATCCGGCCCAACCATGACGCCTACGATGATGGTGCAACAAGTGAAGCAGTTGGTGAAGGATTGGTCCTACGATGTTGTATCCATTGGATATCCTGGCCCTGCAGTTCGTGGGCATCCAGTGCACAATCCAGCGAACCTTGGCATTGGCTGGGTGGGATTCGACTTTCACAAAGCGTTTGGGAAGCCGGTTCGGCTGGTTAATGATGCTGCCATGCAAGCTCTGGGCAGCTATCAAGGCGGAAGCATGCTGTTTCTGGGTCTGGGAACCGGGCTTGGTTCCGCGCTCATGGTGGACGGAATCCTGGAGCCGATGGAACTCGCGCACCTGCCTTACAAAAAGGGGAGGACCTACGAAGACTATGTGGGTTTGCGTGGGTTGCAGCGCCTGGGCAAGAAGAAGTGGCGCAGGTGTGTCACAGAAGTCGTCGAAATCTTTAGGCACGCGCTGGAAGCGGACTACGTGGTTCTGGGTGGGGGCAACGCGAAGTTCATGAAAGAGCTGCCCAAAGACACCCGCCTCGGCGCGAACGAGAACGCGTTTGTTGGCGGATTCCGGCTGTGGGAAGAGGAACGGCACTCGGCAGGTTGATTTTGGCCAGTGAACAGCGAGCTTCCTAGTCCGAAGCTTCTCGTTTCAGCCTGCCAATTTTGTTTACAATAAGAGAGGAGCGAATTCATCGCACCACGAACCTCCCGGCTGGACTGCGTATTTGACCCTACCTACCCACAATCAGGAGCCCGATCCGCCCACCAGCCCCGTCTATTGGCGAGTGGAAGGCAGTCTACTCAACCTTAGCGTAGTGCGCCCCATAGGATTTTTAACCTGGAACGGCCAGAGCTTTCTGGAGCGCATGGTGCGCCGCGGGCTGGTTTTGCTGATGGCGTTGTTGCGTCCTTTCTTGTATGCCGTGGATCGCACCATGGCGACGCGGGTTGTCCATACCGTGCTGCGAGGCGTGAGTCGAGACCGGCTGGACTTGCTGGGGCAGGAATACTTTCAATACAAGCTGAAGCCACAACTCAAGGATGAAGGAACGCGGCAGCTGCGGCGACTGGTGGAGTCCGGCGCGGAAGTCGTGCTGGTGAGCCAAGGGTTGGAGCAGGTGATGCGGCCGCTGGCGGAACATTTTGGCGTGAAGTGGCTGATAGCGAATCGGCTGGAATTTCGCGATGGCATTGCCACCGGTCGTTTGCTGGATGCAGTGATTCGTCCGCGAGGATTGTTCGCGCGAATTACCGGGAGCGACCCGAATGGACGGAAGGGTGTTGTGCAGCTGGCACGAGATCTTAAGTTGCCGGCAGAGGAGCTTGTAACTTCTGTTCGATCTGCGAAACGTGGCGAAGGAGTGCCAGCGCGTCCGTTAGTTTTATTTGAAAATCGGTATGGCGCGCAGCAATCTGCGAAGCCGCTATCCGTGCGTCATGCTATGACGGGTAAGCATGTAATGCTGGTGGGATTTACCGGGTTCATCGGAAAAGTTTGGCTGGCGAACACGTTGATGGATTTGCCGGAGATTGGGAAGATTTACCTCCTGATTCGGCGGCAGAAATCGAATCCGGCAATTCAGCGTTTTGAGCGTGTGGTCGATGAATCTCCGGTTTTTGACAAGCTGGAAGAGCGTTATGGTGCCGAGTTTGGACGTTTCATCGCTTCCAAGGTCGAGGTTGTTGAGGGCGATGTCACGCAGCCGGGGCTTGGTTTTCATCCAGAGGTTGGAGAGCGGCTCAAGCACATGCTGGATGTCGTCATCAACAGTTCGGGGTTGACGGATTTTAATCCGGACTTGCGTGACGCTCTGGCGGTAAATGTGGATGCCACGGTCCACATGCTCGATTTTATTCGCAGCAGCGACCACGCTGGGCTGGTACATCTTTCCACCTGTTACGTGGCGGGCCAGCGCGATGGCCGCATTAGCGAAACCTTGCGCAGCGACTACACGCCGGTGCGCGCGCCAGGTTTCGATGCGGAAAGAGAGCTGCAGGCTCTGCGTCAGCTTGTCGTGGATGCCGAGAAGCTTTCGGAGAGTTCGAAAGTTACGGACGAATTGAAGCGCCAAGCGCTGGACAAAGAACATGCGGCGCGTGGCTTGCAAGGTGCTGCGCTGGAGAATCAGATTCGCAAGAACCGTATCCGCTGGCTCAAGGATTATGTGACTGAGGTTGGCATGGCGCGGGCGCGCGAACTCGGGTGGCCCAACACCTACACGTTTACCAAGAGCTTGGCGGAGTCGCTGATTGCAAAGCGTGGCGCGGGACTTCCAGTTGCAATTGTGCGCCCAGCCATTGTAGAGACTTCCACCTCGAAGCCGTTTCCAGAGTGGAACGAAGGCATTAATACTTCAGCGTCGCTGTCGTATTTGCTGGGCACGTATTTCCGGCAACTGCCTACCAATGAACGCAAGCGGCTGGATATTATTCCGGTGGATGCGGTGTGCCAGGGAATGACTTTGATTGCCGCAGCTGTGATTGAGCGCCGTCACGACGCCATGTATCAACTGGCGACTTCCGTGACGAATCCGTGCGATATGCGCCGGTCGATTGAGTTGACCGGGTTGGCGCATCGGAAGCACTATCGCGCGCAGGAAGGCTTAGAATACTGGCTGCGCTTGCGCTTCGATACGATTCCCGTCTCGAAGCAGCGTTACCGAAGACTTTCCGCTCCGGCGCAACGCCATATGGTGCAGGCTATCCAGAGGGTGATGGCGCCGCTGCCGTTGAAGAAGACTCCTCTGGCGCGTGCCGAGCGCAATCTGGAACGTCTGGAAAAACTGATCGTGCTGTTCGAGCCTTTCATTTTGCACAACGAGCACGACTTCGTTGCCCAGAATGTGGAGAAGCTCACGCGGCTACTTCCTGAAGAAGAACGAGCAACCTTCGGATACAATACGAGCAGCCTAGATTGGTGGGAATATTGGATCGATATTCACATTCCCGCGTTGCGGCGATGGACCTATCCGCTGATTGAGGGCCGCCCTATCGAAGTGCGCCCGAGCCGGAATTTTCGCATGAACGATTGTGCGTCGTCGGCGGGCATCCAGAATGAGCCGCAAGTTCTTCCAACCGGAACGGGGCCAACGTGGCAATATTCCTAACCGGGTCGACCGGATATATCGGGGGATATATCGCGGCGGGGCTGCTGGAGAGCCATCGCGAGCCGCTTAATTTACTGGTGCGAGCACGCGACACGCACGAGGCGGAGACACGTTTGTGGCAGTCACTGCAATTGCATTTCGAGTTTCCGAAATTTGCCGAGCTGTTGCGAACTCGCGTGAATATCTTCCGTGGCGATCTTACGAATTCGCGTTTTGGACTGGATGAAGGCGACTATCGGAAATTGGTCGAGACTACAGACTCAATCGTCCACTGCGCCGCGTCCTTGAATCGGAAATCTGAGAAGAGCTGCTTGAATACGAACCTCCGCGGCACTTTGGAGGTTGTACAGTTGGCTCGCCGCGCGCAGGATCATCACGGGCTTCGTCGCATCAGCCATGTAAGCACGGTCGCAGTGGCAGGGAAGCGATCGAACGAAGTTGTGGAAGAAGACAAGTCAGTTGATTGGGATCGCTCGGACTACGATCCCTATGCGCGTACGAAGAAGTTTTGCGAACACATGATTCGCGAATTACTGCCGGAAGTGCCGCATACGATTTTCCGTCCCAGCATTGTGTTGGGGGATAGCCGTTGGGCTGCCACCACGCAGTTCGACATGGTGCGCTCGTTTGTATTCCTGGCGGGGCTGCCGATATTGCCTTTCCGTCCGACGGATAGGATCGACATTGTAAACGTGGACTTTGTAGCCGACGCTATTGTGACGCTGCATCAGAAGCCGAATCCAAAGCACGATATCTATCATCTGTCTTCTGGAGCCATGGCCCAAACATTTCGCGAGCTTACCGACGCGCTTGCGGAAGCGCGCGGCAAGAGGAAGCCCGTATATCTGCCGAAAATGGCGAGTTCGTTTTCTGGGTTAGTGGATCGCTTGGCGTCGCGCAAAGGGACCATTGGGCGCAATGCCGCGCTGTTGAAAGTATTTATGCCGTACCTCTTGTGGAATACGGTGTTTGACAACAGTCGTGTTGTAGAAGAAATGGGAAGCAAGCCCGTCCCATTTTCGCGATACAGTCTGCCACTATTGAAGTTCAGTCTTGATATGAAGTTCCAGTACCAGTACAAACCATGGCCAGCTTCTGCGGGAGGTTCCGCCGCATGATGGATTTTTTGCTGGAAGCGTGGGTGAGCTCGACGATTGAGATGACCCGCCTGCGATGGATGATGGGCGGAGGTCAGGCTTGGCGTCCGGGCGAGAAGCTGAAGCTGTTGTTTGCTGGCTACAACGGCACCCGGAACACAGGTTCTGACGTGCGAGTGGAAGAAATGTTGCGTCAGGTACGGCATGTTCTTGGCGCCGATCGCTGCGAACTCAGCGTGATGACGCAGAAGTTTGATTTTACGCGTGGATACTTCAAAGACACACGGCAGGTGCATTTGCCAGATATTTTCCCGCCGTTTCTGCAAAGGGAAGTCCCGCGACATCACGGTGTGGTCGCCTGCGAAGGTTCAATGTTCAAGAGCAAGTTCGCCAACGCGCTCACCACGATGATGATTGGCTCGCTGGGCATGGCTTCCGCGCAGAATAAGCTCTCCGTTGGCTATGGGGCGGAAGCAGGCCACATGGATCCGCTCGTCTCGAAGATGTGTGGACGTTTCTGCCGCGAGTCGCTGGTGATCACGCGCAACGAAGAATCGCGAACGATTTTGCGCGAGCTTGGGGTGCCGACGGAGTTAGGTTCCGATACGGCATGGACTTTCGAGCCGCTTCCTCCCGAATACGGCAAGGTTGCGTTGCGGAAAGCTGGCTGGGATGGCACGACGCCTGTGCTCGTGGTCTGCCCGATTAATCCTTTCTGGTGGCCCGTGAAGGCTTCGCTGGGGAAGTATGTTGCGCGAGGTCTGACAGGCGCCTACAAGCAGAGTCATTATCGCTCGGTTTATTTTCATACGTCCGGTCCGAAGGTAAATGCCGCGTACACCCACTATTTGACTTCGATTGCTCGCGCGGTGGATGCGTTTCGTAAGAACAACAAAGTATTTGTCGTGATAGTTGCAACGGAGCGTCTGGACGCGGACGTCTGTCACCGCATTTCGGACCAACTTGGTGGTGTTGCCGTTCTGACTTCCGACGATTACGACATGTATCAACTGGTTAGCATTTTGCGAGCGTGCCACATGATGGTTTCGTCGCGCTTTCACGGGATTGTGACCTGCATGCCTGGATTGGTGCCGTCAGCTGGCATCACGATGGATGAGCGCATCCGGAATTTGATGAACGAGCGCGGACACCAGGACCTGCTGCTTACAGTAGACGATCCTGATCTGGAACCGAAGCTGCTGGTTGTTCTGGAAAAGTTGAAGCGCGAAAGCGAAGCAGTTGCCACGGGCATCGGTCGCACGGTTGTAAAGAACTTGAAGACGATGGCACGCATGGGCGTTTACTTTGAGGAAGAAGTCCAGCGGCGTTATCCGGAATTCCCCATTCGCACGGGTACTTATGGCTGGGAAGAATACTTGCCGCCGCTGAGTCCAACTCTACAAAAGTTGGTTGAGGCCTACGGATGAGTGCGCCCTCCTTCGCTTCTACTGGCAATTGCGTGCAGGATATTTTCGACCAGCTTGCGCGACAGAGTGAAACACCGGTGCTGGAGGAATGCCGCGAGTCTGAGTGGCTCCGCGTAACCGGCGGGGAAGTGCTGGCTTTGGTGGCGGCGGCGCGAGCTTACCTTGTGAATGCGGGAGTGCGTCCCGGCGACCGCTGCGGACTTCTCGCTGAAAATGGAATTCGTTGGGTTGCCGCGAATCTCGCGATCATAGCTGAGGGCCTGATCTGTGTTCCACTTTACGCCCGGCAGGCGCCTACGGAACTTGTTGCGATGATGCGGGATTGCGAACCGGCACTGTTGTTCTGTGGGACCCGGGATTTGAAGGATGCAATTCGGAAAGCCTGTCCGGATGGCCCCAGAACGATTCTATTTGAGGAAATGTTTGTAACGCACTCGCTGGAACCGAAGCCCAATGGTCCGTTGGTGACGGTGGAAGGCTCTATGCCGATTACGATTATTTATACCTCTGGAACATCGGGTGTAGCCAAAGGCGTGGTGCTGACCGTTGGGAACGTTACGCATATGCTGGGCTGCACCTGCTCTCGTCTTGACTTACTGATGAAGGGCAGCGAACGCCAAGACCGCGTGTTGCATTATTTGCCGTTCTGTTTTGCCGGTTCATGGATTCTCCTGCTGACAAGCCTTCTACGGGGTAGTCTCTTGACCATGAACCTGGATTTGAACAGTTTGGCGGCGGACCTTCGAACTACAGCGCCGGATTATGTGCTCAATGTTCCTGCGTTGCTGGAGCGTATGCGGCGCGGTGTTGATGAACAGATGCAGCGCAAGGGTGGATTGCTGTCGACGACCTATTCGCGAGCGAAAGCGGTATTTCTTGGGCGAACCATGCAGACGTCCGCGAACAGGAAAGCCTCTTCCGCGTGGGAAGGACTATGGCTCGGGTTGGCGAACATGTTGGTGTTTCCGGTGATCAGGAAGAAGATGCTGGGAGCAAATTTGAGAGCGCTCATTTGTGGGTCGGCGCCGCTTGCGGTCGAGACGCAGCTGTATTTTGCAATGCTCGGCGTGCCAGTTTTGCAGGTATACGGACTGACGGAAACAACAGCGATTTGCACGATGGACGATCCGCGATCGGTGGAGCCAGGCCTTGCTGGGCCTGCCATCCCGGGTATCGAGATGAAGTTGGGAGAGCATCAGGAAATTCTTGTTCGTGGTCCGAATGTGTTCGCGCAATATTGGAACAGGCCCGAGGAGACATCAAAAGTTTTCGAGGACGGATGGTTTCACACCGGCGACCAAGGTGAGCTGACGGCTGCGCGGAACTGGAAGATCGTTGGGCGACTGAAGAATCTGGTCATTCTCGGTTCGGGCCACAATATCGCGCCTGAGCCCATAGAGGATGAACTCCTGCGACAGCTGGCGGGCGCGCAGCAAGTTGTGCTGGCCGGAAACGGGCGTGGTTATCTCTCCGCCATCGTTACGGGCAAGGTGCAGCGCGAGCAGGCTCAAGCTGCGCTCGATGCGGTCAATCCTAGCCTTCCGCATTACAAACAAGTGCGGGCGTTTCATATTTCGGCGGAGCCTTTTTCTGTGAAGAATGGTTTGTTGACCGCGAACGGCAAGTTGAAGCGCGACGCGATAGCCCTTTGCTTTAAGAACGAGATTGAAGATATGTACAGTTCGCGCGTCGGAGTGGCGAGTTAGCATGCGCGAATTCAAGGGGCAGACACTTTCATGGGGATGGAAAGACGCCGTCATCGAATTGATACTACACCGGGCGCCTGGCAACGAAATTGGGTCGGTGACCTTAGAGGAGTTAGAGAAATTTGCCGCGGTTCTCGACGATCTAAGTAGAGAGAGTCACGCTTTGATCATGCACAGCAGCGTACCTGCCGGTTTTTGCGCAGGTGCGGACTTGCGGGAGTTGTTTGAACGCTCCCAGCAGATGAAGAGGGAAGAAGCTATCCGCAGCGTGCGAGATTTTCTCGAGCGAATTCACGCTGTATTTAATAAGATCGATGCCTCCCCGCTAACCACAATCGCCGCCGTGCATGGCGTTACATTCGGCGGAGGATTTGAGCTGGCGCTAATCTGCGATCTTATTGTCGCAGACAAAATGACGCGCTTCTGTTTCCCGGAGCTCCGTCTTGGATTGATTCCTGGATTCGGCGGAATCCCCCGCCTGAAGCGGGATTTGGGCAATGCCGTTGTGCGCGATCTGCTGCTTACCGGACGCAGCTTTAATGCGACCAAGGCGCAGCAGATTGGCTTGGTGAGCCAACTTGTGGCGGAAGGCGAAGCTTTACGGGCTGCTCGAGCAACAGCGGTCCAGATGGGTAAGTTTGATCGCCGAACTTCTGCAGCGGCGAAGCAATTTGTTAAGCCTATTCCCCATGAAGAGCTATGTCGCGAGATCGATATTTTTTGTGATCTGTTTGCACAGCCGGCTGTTGAAGCCGGACTTAGAAAATTTGTGGAGAGCACGGATGCTCTGCCTTATCTACCTTGAAGAATCTACGGATAGTGAAAGATGCCAACACTTGATCAAACGCTTGATGAAGTTCTAACTCTCGCTGCCGCGCAGTTTAAAGTTCCGCGTGAGAACTTGAGTCCAGACGATGATTTCTTTCAGAAGCTTGCCATCGATAGCTTGCAGGCGCTGGACCTGCTAACCCGGTTGGAGAATCACTTCCACGTCGAGCTGCCGGATTATGAAATGCAGGGAGTTTCGGATTTCCGCACGCTGGCAAGCCGAATTCAGGCACGCCTGTAAAGTGTAGTCGCGACCTATCGCCAGCGGATAGGAGGCGTGGTCCTCAAGTAGTAATCAGCGACCGCCATTGCTTGCTGTGTGCTTCTGCGCGTGTGTGGTGAAATAAGTATTGAATGCTGGACCTTACAAAATATCAGAGTCTCGGCGAAGCGTTGCGGGATGCACTCGACCGCTGGCCCAACGAAGTATGCCTGATCGAGTCCGACCGGGATCGTGAATGCATACGGCTGACTTACTCCGACTTCAAGGAGACTGCGCTGCCTTTGGCGCGTGCTCTGCAGGATGCGGGTTTTCGCCCCGGGGATCGCGCCGCTATCATCATGACCAATCAGTCAAAGTGGCTCATATCGGCCTATGCGGTCATGTTTTGCGGTGGCGTTCTGGTTCCACTTGACTACAAACTTACAGCGGCGGAGCACTTGCAGTTGCTGGCGCACTCACAAGCCAAAGTGTTGTTCACGGAGTTTCATCTTTGGCGTGCAATTTCTCAGGCAGTGGGCTTTGATGGCCTTGCAACTGAAACGGTTTTGGTCACCGAAGCACCAGGTAGCGCAGGCCTGGTAAAGGCGTTTCGGTGGGAAGATTTTCGCCGGAAAGGTGCGCCCGATCTTGCTCCGCGAAAGCGGGACGACTGGGCCACCATTGTTTATTCGTCCGGAACCGGTGGTCGCCCGAAAGGTTGTGTCCTTACGAATGAGAACTATTTGGAACAGTGTGCGGCCCTGACTTCGCTGTTTCCGTTTTGGCCCGGAGTGCGCTATTTGAGCATTCTTCCGACGAACCACGCCGTCGATTTCATGGTCGGTTTCCTTGGACCTTTCGTTTGCGGGGCGACGGTTGTGCATCTCCGTACATTACGCCCGGAGTTTGTACGCGACGCGTTCGTCCGTTACCGGATCACCTATATGAGTTTAGTCCCCATGGTTCTCAAGAATCTGGAACGGGGACTGCGCTCGAAGTTTGATGAAATGTCCAGCAAGAAGCGCTGGGTGCTGGATCGCCTGATTGCGTTGAACCGATTGCTGACTCGAGGTCGGCCGCGCGCAGCAATAAGCCGGTTACTCCTCCCGCAAATCCATCGCGCGTTTGGCGGGGGGCTCCGCGCGATGTTTGTGGGCGGCGCATTTATGGAAGCGTCCACCTTGCAGTTTTTCTACGATCTTGGTGTTCCGGTTTCCAACGGCTACGGCCTTACGGAAGCCGGGACGGTCCTTACCCTCAATGATTGCAAGCCTTTTCGCTCGGATACGGTAGGGAAACCTCTCCCGGGAGTGGAGCTTCGCATTTTGAACCCAGACAGTGAAAATATTGGCGAAGTCGCCGCGCGCAGCAAGACTATTATGTCGCACTACTTGTCGGACCCGGAGCTGACTGCCAAGACCATCGTAGATGGCTGGTTGTTGACGGGCGACCTCGGACGCTTCGATGACACTGGGCACCTTCAACTTTTCGGCCGCAAGAAGAACATGATTGTGACTCCCGGTGGAAAGAATATCTATCCCGAAGATATTGAGACTGCCTTTGATGGCTTGCCCGTGAAGGAGTACTGCGTCTTCGCTGCGAACTATATCTGGAAGAAGAACGACCTTGGGCGAGAAATGCTGGTGATCGTCATCCTGCTTGAACCGGGCCAGGAATTTACGAATGCTCTAAGGGAAGACCTGTCTGCGCGCAACCGACGCTTGCCGGATTTCAAACGAATTGGCGGATATTGTGTTGTTGCAAAAGACTTTCCGCGGACTGCCTCCATGAAGATAAAGCGGAACCAGTTGGCGGAGGAACTTGGTAAAGTCCTGCAACGCTCGGACGTGATCGAACTGTGAGCGAGAATTTTCTAGCTGTGGTCAACCCGGCTGCCGGAGGTGGCCGTTGCGGCAAGCTGGTAGGAGACGCGCTCGGACGTCTGCGCGCCCAGGGTTTGACGATCGATGTTCAAGAGACGGGTGCGGAAGGTCATGCCGTGCGAATTGCTCGTGAGGCCTACGCCCAGGGATATCGCAAATTCATTGCTGTAGGTGGTGATGGTACCGCATGCGAGATCGTGAATGGTCTCTTTCCAGAAGCGGAAGGGAAGGAGCCTCCAACACTAGGATTTCTCCCGCTCGGCACGGGCAATTCTTTTCTTCGGGACTTCACAACGCAAGGAATGTCGTGCTCGATGGAAGCTTTGATTGCAGGGAAGTTGCGGCCTTGCGACGTATTCCGACTCCAGCATAAAGAGGGGGACTACTATTTTATTAACCTGCTCAGCATGGGCTTTGCTGCGGACGTAGCCATGCTTCGGCACCGACGTTTCCGGCGCTTTGGGGAACTGGGATATTTGCTCTCCTTGTTTGTCACCCTGGCGGAGCTCAAGCGACGTGCGTTTCCCCTGACGGCGGATAGCGCCGTAGATGTGGATGCACGCCGTAGTCTTTTTCTGACCTTCAACAACAGCAAGTTCACTGGTGGAAAAATGATGATTGCGCCGGATGCGCAAACCGACGATGGTCTTATTGAATACGTTCGCTGGGGTCCGATCGGACGGCTTGGCTTGATCCGCAATCTACCGCGACTTTACACCGGAACGCATACGCAGCATCCGCTAGCCGAACGAAGTGGCGTCCGACAGGTGGAGTTTCAATTGGAAGCACCCGTCGACGTGATGATTGACGGCGAGGTGGCAACCTTGCACTGCGAGCGCCTAAATGTTTTGCACCACGCACTCCGCGTCGTGATATAAAAAGTAAGAAATTCATGGGCGCAAATTTAAACAAGAAGAAAGAAGTTCCCCAGTCCGCCGTTGCCTCCGCAGCTCGCAATTTCGCGATTCTTGCATTGGTTGCAGCGGCTTTTGCTGGAGCCTGGTATTTGGGCCGAATGCATGCACAGGGACGCGTCGACCATTTTGCCCAATGCCTGACCGACAAGGGTACGGTGATGTACGGACTCTTTTGGTGCCCGCATTGCGAGGAGCAGAAGAAGGCTTTTCGCGCATCGTTTCGCAAAGTCAACTATATCGAGTGCGGAACCTCCGATCACAAAGAAGAGGCGCGGTGCATTCAGGACCATGTCACCAACTTCCCTACCTGGCAGTTTGCGAATGGCGAACGTCATGAAGGTGAGCTGTCGTTTGAAGATTTGGCGGCCAAGACGGGATGTTCGCTGCGGTGAGCCGTAAGCGGTATTACCTCGCAATCATTTTTTGCTGCACGCTGGGAGCCTTGGTTTCCGTTCTCGCATTGCAACACCACTATCGTCGCGACGGGTCGTCTTTTTGCAATTTCAACACGACCTTCAACTGTGATGTGGTAAATCGCAGCGCCTATTCGGAGGTTGCTGGAATCCCCGTCGCCTTGCTGGGCTTGATGGCGTATCTGTTCATGACTGGCTTGTGTGTGTTCCAGAGAGAGAAGCAAGAGACTCCGGCGCTCTTGCTCTTTTTAAGCGGGGCGGGACTTGCGTTTTCTCTCTACCTGACCTATGTCGAAGCTGAAGTGTTGCGGACCTGGTGTGTTCTGTGCCTAACCTCGCTGGTCTTGATTGCGCTGATTGCCATGTTGTCGGCTTTGCGCGTCCGTTCGGAGCCTCGCGAGATTCGCTCGTAGCCCTTAGCCAAGTCCAACCTTGCCCATGACTGAATCGAACCTAACATTGCCTGGCGCTCGGCAAAATACGGCAGAAGCATGTAGTCAGGACGAGGGAGAGCTTCGCTTTCACGATCTGCCCAGCCGCGTTTTCGGCAACACGCGCAAACTTCGCGTTTGGCTACCGCCTGGATACGAGGCTCGCGAGAATGAAGGCCGCCGCTATCCCGTCTTTTATATGAACGACGGGCAAAATTTGTTTGACCCTGCAACTGCCTTTGCAGGCGTCGATTGGCGCGTGAATCAAACGCTTGCGCGTCTGTCCCGAGAGTTGGTCGTGCCGCCGCTGATTGCCGTAGGCATTGACAATGCAACGGTCGAGCGCATCAAGGAATTTCTCCCCTATCGCGCGCTGTATCCGTCGGTGCCAAAGCCTTTAGGAAAATATTATCCGGATTTCTTAATCCGAGAGGTGATGCCGCTCATTGAGCGCAGCTATCGAGTGCTGCAGGGCGCGAAGAATACCGGCCTCGGTGGGTCATCGCTGGGAGCGCTCATTTCTTTACATACCGTAATTGCGCGCCCTGGTATTTTCGGGAAGCTTTTGCTGGAAAGCCCGTCTCTTTTTGTTTCGAATAAGCAACTGCTCAAAGATAGTCGCACCTGTGAGACTTGGCCGCAGCGCATTTTTCTTGCGACTGGCACCCGAGAGACCGGGCAGCCGGATCGAGATCGACGCATAGTGGACGACGTGCGGTCTCTAGCGCACATCCTGCATTTAGCCGGTCTTCGCGAAAAGCGTCTTCGCGTGGTGATCCAGGAAGGTGTCGGTCACAACGAGGGTGCGTGGGCGGATCGCTTTTCCGAAGCGGCTTCGTTCTTGTTCGGCACCTAATCCGAACCCGAAGGCCTGCTGTTTTTGGTCGTACTTTCTGGTGACATGTCTTCCGGTGTGTAGGGCTGAAGGTGGGGTGGTACGTGGTCCGGCTGCAAACTCCAAACCTTTCGATCCTGAAAATATTCGATCAGCTTCCGATTTTCCGAATTGCCCATATCGCGCGTCCAAACGACCTGTGAGGCATCGATGTTGGCGCGGTTATAAACCCATTCCTGGTTCACGTCGTGGCCCGGTAAATAGCGCACAAAAATAAGATGCTTTTGTCCGGAGTGTTCAAGGTCTTCTAGCATCGCAGCCCGTGCAAGATTGCCGCGGGGCCAGGTGGGTTCAAGTTGAATGTGGCCGGCAATCGCGACTAATCGAAGAACAATCATGGCGATTGACACCAAAGGAATGATCCGCACCAGCGTCACGCCGAAGCGGTCCTTCTTCCAACGCCACAACCGCAAATGGCGTGCTCCCTGGACGAGGAACAAATACAGCAAGCATGTCGCGGGAGCGACGTAGTGCGCAAAGGTCCACGTCTCGACCAAAACGCCAAAAAGAAGTATACCTACGATCACCAGAGGGAACCGCATTCTGCGATCTCGCCAAATCCACGGCCATGCCAGACAGGGCAGAGTCAGTACGACAGCCAAATAGAAACTCCAAAGTTCTGCCAGCTTATGAAAAATTCCGCTGGCAAATCCAGAGGCTGTTCGCTCGGCAAGAAAAGTTCGCAGTTCCCAATATTGATAGAAGTCGCGCATTACGGCATGATCGTATCCGGTAATGTGCCGGGCGGGAAGAAACAGAAAGTAGGGTGCTTCCGCGTAGGTTTCCCGGTTCGTTTGATATGCCATGCGAACCGGGCTGCCCGTGACCTTGTAGTTGAAGTAGGCCATCAGACTGCCAAACAACACCAGGAACATCGCGACGGGAAGGGCACCGCATAGCCATCGGGTTTGAAGTGGCACTTCAGATATTCCGGAGGCCGGTTGCGGAAAAGGTGTCTTGCCGATAATCCAACATAGGAACACAACCGCTACGGGGATGCTCAGGAGAAATCCTTCGTAGGGCCGGCTGTTCGCCATCAGCAATAGCCCGATCGCGAGGAGCACGGCATCGCGAATTCGTGCCGTGCGCTGCAAACGAGGCCAGGCGCCCAGCACAAGCGCTCCACCCAACGCGGCCGCTGAGCTTGCAAAGTAGGAATTCATCCAGTAGCTCAGGATGCCGAGGCGTAGTACTGCCAGCATTCCACCGTAAAGCGCCCAGCGCGGCGGAACCCAAGCCTGCAGCATCCAGCAGAACGCGCCGCACATCGCTCCGGTGACCATCCAGACTCCCCACCAGGGATGGCCTAGCAACAACTTGCCAACCGCAAGAATTAGCGCTTGTGCCGGTGGATACATCGACATATATGTCGGTTGATGAATGATGTGGAAGCTTTCAAAGAATTTCCAAAACGGATGGGTCGGATTGGTGAGCCTGCCAGACAGAAACGTATCGGTCGCCAGCAGGTAACTAAAATCGTCGTGCCAATAAGGCTCTGGGATACCCAGCAGCGGAACCAGGGATGCGCGCAGGATCAAGGGAAGGATCGTAACTACTGCGATTGCGGTGCGCCGGTTGTTGGCCAAACGAGTGAGCGCAGATTCTACCCGCGCAAGCCCAGCAAAGGGCAGTCGCCTAGGACGCCTCCAGGGAAAAAATACGGCAATTGCGATCGTCGCAACGAGAAGAGCAGCCTCCAGGATAGCCAGGAAATTCGGCATCAGATTCGTAGAAGCAATTTGCATGGTTCAAGTCGGCTCGCGAGCTTTACAAGCTCACCAGAAGAGCGCACAAACAGCAAGCCCCATCATCCAGATGCGAGCGATGACAGGGCTGGCTCCTCCGTGATTGTCTTTTCAACTACCTACTTAGCAGGCTTATCCAACACGCCTTCGGCCACCGACATCAAGTCCTGATCCACGCGGCGATTGGAGGCTATTGCTTCCGCCAACGGGATCGACGTAATCTTGTTGCCTTTGAGGGAAACCATCTGGCCAAACTTGCCTTCGTGCACCAGATCAATGGCACCCAAGCCGTAACGAGTTCCAAGTACGCGGTCGAAAGCGCTCGGCGTTCCACCGCGCTGGATGTGACCTAGAATCGCGGATCGTGTTTCATATCCAGTCCGCTTTTCAATCTCCGTCGCCAGGAAATTACCGATGCCGCCGAGTCGCGCGTGTCCGAATTCATCCACGCCGCCAGCTGCCAATACATTCGATTCGCCCGCCGCTCCAGTCGCAACTTTCGCGCCCTCCGCTACCACAACAATGCTGTACAGTTTTCCTGCATCGTGTTGCTTACGGATAGTGCCGCAGACGGCTGCAAGATCAATCGGACGTTCAGGGATGAGAATGACATCCGCGCTGCCGGCAATGCCAGCATACATCGCGATCCAGCCCGCATCGCGTCCCATCACTTCCACAACGATTACGCGATTATGCGATTCCGCTGTCGTATGCAGGCGGTCGATACATTCCGTCGCAATGCCGACAGCAGTATCGAATCCAAACGTAAAATCCGTGCCCGCAAGATCGTTGTCGATTGTCTTCGGACAGCCAACCACCTTCACGCCAGCGTCATCGAGCTTTTTCGCCACGCCCAGCGTGTCATCTCCGCCGATGGCGATCAGCGCGTCCAAGCCATTTTTCTTGAAGGTCGCCTCAATGCGGGCCAGCCCGTCCGGCTGCTTGGTTGCATTCGTTCGCGACGTCCGGAGAATCGTGCCGCCAATGGGCAGAATGCCATTTACCGCCGCCAGATCCAACGTCATCGTCTTATTATCCAGCACGCCCCGCCAGCCTTCCAGGAAGCCGATAAACGAGTCGCCATAGTAATTGGTGCCCTTACGAACCACCGCCCGAATCACTGCGTTGAGTCCAGGGCAATCGCCGCCGCCGGTTAATAGGCCAATCTTCATCTTGCCCTCCTTGATAAGAGAAAAAGTTCAGTTTGGATTGAGGCAGGTACAGCATCTTCGCGATACGGGCGCTTAATCCATATCGCGGGCTAAAACTCTTTGTCGAAAGCGAAAAACTAGCTTACCATTCCGAGACGCGCTCGTGTGGCGGCGAAGCATGCTTCGCCCAGGTTGGAGCGTTTTCACCTTTTCCGATGACAAAGATTGTTCGAACGATTATCTGGTTCGCCGTCGCCGCCCTCGGGACTCTTGCTGTCTCTGTTATCGCCCTGCGCCGCGGAGAATCCATCAACGCCATGTGGCTGGTCGTCGCGGCAGGCTGCTGTTATTCGCTGGGATATCGCTTCTACAGCAAGTTCGTAGCAACAAAGGTCTTACTGCTCGACCCTCTCCGCGCCACTCCAGCCGAACGCCTGGAGAACGGTCGCGACTTCGTCCGCACCAACAAATGGGTCGTCTTCGGACACCACTTTGCTGCCATCGCAGGTCCGGGCCCGCTCGTAGGCCCGGTCCTCGCCGCTCAATTCGGATACCTTCCCGGTACGCTTTGGATCTTGGCCGGAGCCGTTTTCGGTGGCTGCGTCCAGGATTTCGTGATCCTTCTTTTCTCCGTTCGCCGCGACGGCAAATCTCTCACCGAAATGGCGCGCGAGGAGATTGGCAAAGTCGGCGGCTTCATCGCCTACGTTTCAGTTCTCGCCATCATTGTCATCTTACTTGGTGTGGCTGCGCTGATTGTCGTCAACGCGCTGAAGGGAAGTCCATGGGGAACCTTCACCATCGCGATGACGATTCCAATCGCGCTGCTAATGGGCCTCTATCTGCGTCGCATTCGCCCCGGCAAAGTATTGGAGACCTCGATTCTAGGCTTCGTCCTGGTCATGTCCGCCATCGTCGGCGGGCAGTGGGTTTCGCAATCGCCAACCTGGGCACACTGGTTCACCTACTCCGCCTCGACTCTAGCGATTGTCATCATCATCTACGGATTCGCCGCCTCCGCATTGCCTGTCTGGCTGCTACTGGCTCCCCGCGATTATCTGAGTACATTTGTAAAACTCGGCACAATTTTCATGCTCGCACTCGGCATCGTGCTTGTGCGGCCCCAGCTCCACATGCCGCCGCTGACGCGATTTATAGACGGCACCGGACCGGTCTTTGCAGGAAACCTTTTCCCCTTTGCATTTATTACCATCGCCTGCGGCGCCATCAGCGGATTTCACTCTCTGATTTCCAGCGGTACCACTCCCAAATTGATTGCTCGCGAAACTGAAACTCGCATGGTCGGATACGGCGCCATGCTCGCCGAATCCATGGTCGCGATCATGGCCATGATTGCCGCCTGCACCATGCAGCCGGGCGTGTACTTCGCGATTAACAGCCCTGCCGGAGTAGTAGGCCAATCCCCGGATGCCGCCACCGCCACAATTTCGCAATGGGGATTTCCTGTTACCGCCGCGAACATGGCCGCCCTCGCCCATGCTGTCGGCGAACAGACGCTCTTCAATCGCACCGGCGGCGCTCCGGCATTTGCCGTGGGCATGGCTCAAATCTTCGCGCATAGCCTTGGCGGAGATGCGGTGATGGCCATCTGGTACCACTTCGCCATCATGTTTGAGGCGCTCTTTATTCTCACCGTCCTCGATGCCGGCACTCGCGTTGGACGCTTCATGGTGCAGGACGCTCTCGGCCACATTTGGAAGCCAATTGGTAGAACCAGCTGGTATCCCAGCATTTTGAGCACCAGCGCACTTATCGTAGGCGCTTGGGGATTCTTCCTGTGGCAGGGCGTGAAAGATCCTCTCGGAGGTATCAATTCACTCTGGCCTCTTTTCGGGATAGCAAATCAACTTCTTGCCACCGTCGCGCTCTGCGTTGCGACGACCATCATCATCAAGATGCACCGGGCCCGCTACGCTTTGGTAACGTTGCTGCCGCTCTGCATCCTGGTCAGCATCACGTTCACCGCGTCCTACCACAAGATTTTCGATCCCAACCCGCGCATTGGATTCCTAGCCCATTCCAAATTGTTAGCAACGCAGGTAGCAACTGCTTCGAAGCCGGAGGAGTTAGCTCGACTCATCTTCAACGACCGCCTGGATGCAGTGGTGGCGGGAGTACTGGTGTGTCTCGTGTCGCTGATCTTGATTGAATCCGTGCTGGAGTGGTCGCGCGTGCTGTACGGACAAAAAGAAGCCAGCGTGAAGGAATCGCCATTTGTCCTGAGCCGCTTCGCCGAGGAGGAAGCGTGAGGCGAGGAGTCATCGGAAAACGAATCGGCCTGCTCATCGAAACGCTCTCGGCGATCCTTCGCGAGATTTTCGACGAATCCGCCTATGCCCGCTTCCTCACGACCGAAAATTTGATTTCATCCCGCGCCGCCTACGCGGAGTTCCTACACGAAACAGAACATACTCGCGCCCGCCGCCCACGCTGCTGCTGACCTGTGTAGCGCTGGCGTCCCGCCAGCAGTCGCGAGGGCATCCTGCACTCGTAGTTTTAATAACTGCGCGCTATCCCTCCGGCTCCGCCACAAACTCATACCCCACACCGCGCACCGTCAACAAATGCTTCGGATTCGCCGGGTCCACTTCGATATATCGCCGCAGCCGCACAATAAAATTATCAATCGCTCGCGTGTCCGTATCCTCGTGCAGATTCCAAACGTTTTCCAAAATCGCCTTCCGTGACACCGGACGCCCGCTGTTCGTAATTAAGAATCGCAGCAAGTCTGTCTCCATCAAGGTCAATTGAAAAACTCTGTTCCCGGAGTGGAGCCGCAATTGCTCGAAATCAACGAGCTTGTCTCCAAAACGAAAGCTGCTACCCGCGACTGTCGGAGCCGTCGAAGAAGTCTCTTTCAGCCATTTCTTTCGACGCAACAAACTCTCAACCCGCGCCATCAAAATATCCAGGTTGAACGGCTTCGGAAGATAATCGTCCGCCCCAGCCTCAAAGCCGATCAACACATCTTCCGGACGACCGAGCGCCGTCAAAATCAAAACCGGAACATAGTCTTGCGCCTGACGCAGTTCCCGCACCACCGTAAAACCATCCTTACCCGGAAGCATCACGTCCAGCACAACCGCGTCGAACGGCTCTTTCTCCTGCAGAAGCGTCCGCAGCGCATCTTCGCCGTTCTCGACGACCTTTACCCCATGCCCTTCGGCTTCAAGATTAAATCGCAGCCCCTCGGCAATATGCGTTTCGTCTTCAACAATAAGGATCTGACTCATCTTCAATTAACCTTACGAACTCGTTCTAAGCGCTCTCACGCCGATGCACCCTCGGCAGTCGCAAATGAAACGTGCTGCCTTTCCCAACACCTTCACTCTCCGCATAAGCGTCGCCGCCGTGCTGGCGCGCCACCGAGCGCACAATAAACAATCCCAGCCCAGTGCCTTTCACCTGTCCAAATCCCGCTGTATGCGCTCGATAGAATCGCTTGAATATCCGCTTCAATTCCCGTCGGGGGATGCCGATGCCTCGATCCTGCACGCTGAAAATCAGCGTATCGATATTCGGAGTCGTCAGATTCACCACAATGTCCGGCTTGCCGCCCGAATACTTCGCCGCATTCTCCAACAAATTCGTCACCGCAGTCAGCAGCTGTTCCGGATTTCCGCGCACCAGCATCGGCTCTTCCGAAATCTCGTCCGTCCGCAAAGCCCCAGCCGGCAACGCATGATGCAAACTCGTCGACTTCACCGCGTTCTTCACAAGCGTTCCAAAATCTACCTCGTCCCAGTCCCGCCGACGATCTCCATGGCGCGCTTCTCCAGCCTGCAACACGCGCTCAATCGTCCCCAAGAGCCGCTCTGTGTCCGATAGCATCACGCCATAAAACTGTCGTCGTTGCGCCTCGTCCAACTGCCGCCGCTCCAGCGTCTCCAGGTACAACCGAATCGACGCCACCGGAGTCTTGAGTTCATGCGTAACGGCATTCAGAAAACTATCCTGCTGCTCATTGCGCCGAACCTCGCGCACCAGAAAAATCGTATTCACCACCACCCCAGCTATGATGAGTCCGAAAAATACAATGCCCAGCACCAGCGGCACCACGCGCCGCCAATTCAGCACGATCCAGCCAACGTTCAGCCCCACCGCCAACAGCACAAGGACGACGCCCAGCGTGATGAAGAATGCAATCGTCTTGTTAGGGCTGCCAATCCGCATGAGGGTTCGCTGCGCTGATTGAAATCACGTAGGCCCAGGCGCCTCGCCTGTGGCATCGGGCGAAGCCCGAGACTTCATAATCAGTCTAGACGATAGTAGACAACCCCAGCCAAAAGAGAAACCGCGACTCTCTTAGCAAGAAGTCGCGGTCGTCGCGCAAAACTAAATATGTTTTGAAAGGGCGCGGCTTCAGCCGTGCCCTTGAGCCTTCAAAACGATTGAGCTTTAGCCCCCGAGGGACAATAAATACCGCCCTAGTCGCCAGCCGCCGCCGAGGCCAAAACTTCCGGATTCTCCACACTCATATCTTCCGGCACCAGCTTGTCGACCTTCGCAGCAGCCGTCTTCGCCGTCAACGCCTTCGGCAGCTTAATGTCCCAAGCCAACCCCAGCATCCGCAAAGCGGCAATGCCATACCAGTTCGTATCAATCTCATACCACGCAATCCCATGCTTCGCAGCCTGCGGAGCTGCATGGTGATTGTTGTGCCAACCCTCACCAAACGTAAGAATCGCCACCCAAAAGCTGTTCGTCGAATCATCGCCGGTCAAGAAGCGTTGCGATCCCCACATGTGGGTGGCCGAATTTACTAGCCAGGTTGCATGCAGACCAACCACCATCCGGAAAAACAGTCCCCACAGCAGAAACGGCAATCCGCCAACCGCAAGCAGCACAATGCCAAGAATGACAGTCGGTACGTAGTGATATTCGCTGATCCAAAGATGAAATTTATCTTTGCGAAGATCCGGCACATACGGCAGCAGCTCGTCCGTCTTGGCATGCATCGCCTTGCCCGTAAGAATCCATCCCATGTGCGCCCAAATCCCACCATCGCGCGGAGAATGCGGATCGCCTTCTTTATCCGTGTTCTGATGATGCACGCGATGCGTCGCCACCCAGGCAATCGGACCGCCTTCCATGGCCAACGTTCCGCAAGTCGTCAGAAAATATTCCATCCACTTCGTCGTCTTATATCCGCGATGCGTCAGCAGCCGGTGATAGCTCATCCCAATGCCCAGCGATCCCGCCACCCACCAAAGTACAAACGCAACGGCAAACGCCTTCCACGTGAAAAAGAACAGCGCAGCGACAGCCGCAATATGGAACAGGATCATGAAAATCGTCGTGCTCCAGATGACGGGCTCTTTGAAAGTACGGTCGCCCAAGCGTTGGCTCGGCGTCCTTTCGCGAAAGCTGTGTGTAGGGGCTGTGGTGCTCATAATGGCTGGAACCTTGCAGTCGTATTGAACTCCAATTACGACACTAGCAGGGCTTCGAAATGAGCACTGTAATACTTGTGTAATCCCGAATGGGTGAGGGTACACAAAGGTAATAGAGGGCTTCAGGACCTGGCTAGTGACCCATGTCGCCTGCCCAGTCTCTTCATGGTTTTGTCATTCCGAACGCAGTGAGGAATCTGCTCTTGCTCGCTCGATCGAAATTCCGACCATCATCCGACTCGGGAAGGGCACGACTTCAGTCGTGCCGCCCATGGGCCACCCCTTTCTTGTTATGTCAGGGAGATCAAAAGCAACGTCTGGGCGCCCGCCCACGTGCCGCGTCCGCGACCAGAGAATCATCCTCTGGTCCTTTAATCCTTGCAGTCAACCTTGTTGTCCTGCGCGGCAACGACCCGCCACTTCCCATCGCGCTTCAACCAGGTATCGGTCCAGACCTGGCACTGCTTCGCTTGGGGATGCGCTTTATCTTTGCCGATGGCGTGCTCGCTGCCGTAAATGATGGCCACATTTTCGCTGAAGAAGCGCACCTTGGCATCGTCGAGCGCGCAGCCGTGTGCTGAGTGTGGACCTTTTTCATCGCGTAGCTCATCAGCCTTGCTGTAGCGCTCGCCGCGGGTGGTCGTACCCTGGAAATCGTCGGCCAATAGCTCAGAAACAACTCCATTATTCGTACACACGCCTTCGGCCCACTTGCGCTCCATGTCGATCATGAACTTCGCGGATTTGTCGTCAGGTGTGGCCCAATGGCTTTGCTGCGCATGAACGGCGGACATAAGAACTACGGCGCAAATCACTTGCAGAATTTGATGACGCATCCTTCCCCCTGTATCGAATACAACAGGGACAATGTAAACCCTTTTGTCTAAAGCCTCAAGCCCGACGATTTTCCCAAGCGGCTGGCGGCTGAAGGTCCTCGCTCTGCGCTCCGGCTGCGGGGAATCAAGAGCGGAATGGTTCGGTCACCCGCCCTGCGAACTAGCACGGTGCCCTAGGTTCGCAACGTTTTTTGTTGCTAACCTGGGTACTGCTTGCACCACGAGTCAGTCTCGGTGTGGTTCCAACTATAGAAAAATAAAACAGTCTTTTGCGAGTGCTCCTCCACCCAGGTTAACGTTCACAAAACGAACGTGAACCTGGGGCACCGGATACTTTTTCTTCAAATCACCAAATCACAAATCACCAAATTACAAATCGCTCTTTTGACTCCCCCCGCATTCTCCGATAGCCTTACAGTTTCCTGAATGAGCACAA
>JANXUC010000171.1 GCA_025352065.1 Acidobacteriaceae bacterium
TTCAGTCCTGTCTTTTTTTCGATAACTGTTCCGAGAGCATTGAAATCCCAGTTGTTACAGAACCAGAAAGTCCCCGGAGAGTGGCTCCCGCGAACTGGACGGGTCTTCTTCTGGTAGTCGGTTTCGAAATCGACCGGATGATAAACGCCAGAACGAGCACGCAGGAGATCCACGATCCGCGCCTCGCGCTCTTTTTTCGTCAATGTGGAAGGCAAATCGTCTATACCGGCCTGCTCCAGCGTTTGAATGATCTCGATCACACCTTCTGCGGAATAAATCCCGTAAAACATTGTGACTGGCGTGCAGTAGTACGCACGGCCATAGGCTGTTGGTCTTGAGTTTCAACCAGCCAATAACGAAGGATAGACCAATGACCATGATCGTGAAGAACCCTATTTGCAGGACCACATTGGGACGTTCAAAGAAGCCAAAAGCGAACAGCAAAGGATAATGCCACAGAGCCCAAATGACGCCGGTCACAAAGCATCCAGCTGTGAAGCCGTATCGTCTGCTGAGGTGCGGCAGGAGGAACCCGCGCCAGCCAAGTTCTTCTCCTAGCGTATTGGTAAACCGTGAAAAAATGCCGAACGTGAGAAGCAAAGGAACGTCCAACCCAAACGTGGCGAGGCGAGGCCATGAAGGGAAGCCCACAGTTTCAGCTCCCCTTTCCAAAAAAGGTGAGAGGTTGAAAGAGCCTCGAATCAGGTACCACGTCGCCACGTAAACGGGAACGATATACAAAAGAGGCAGCACATAACCGTACCTCATGTGCCGCGCCGCCTGCCAGCTTCAACCAATATCCCTCAGATCCGAGCGATGAACCGCATATGTGATGAGTGCAGCAAGGCCGGGAGTCCACATGAATAAAGACATGTAAAGCCCTCCGGCTACGTCGTGGGTACTGAACAGGAGCGTGTCAGCGATAGCGCTTAGGAGAACGAGCAATGCAAGGGAGGTGAAGACCTGCCGGATCGGTGGGTGCATAGACTAGAATCTTCTTGTGTAAACGAAGAAGAGCTTGGGGCTACCAAACTTTGATCCTACTACCCTCATTCCTCCCGATTGGCGGGCAAACCGGAAGTAATCAAATTCGCGGAGAACCCGCTAAGCAGACAAGCAAATCGTCGCGAATAACACGAAAATATTATTAAGTGCCTCTATTTCGAAGCTGCCGCAAGTTGTCGAACGGCTGTGATGAATGTTGTGGTTGCCCGGGTCAGCGTGCGATCCCGACGATACGCCAAGCCCAGTTCGCGCCACTGTTCGTCTTCCTTAAAAGCAATGAGCTTCACGCGTCCGGCTAAGACTTGGTCTCGCGCAAAGCTGGTGCTGATCAGTGAAACACCCATGCCCGCTGCGACGAAGCTCTTGATCATGCCGACGCTCGGTAGCTCCATGCGTACTTGCAGCTGCGAGGCGTAGGGTCGGAAAAGCTTGTCCATGAGGCGGCGGGTATAGCCAGTCTTTGGGAGCAGGATGGGGTGCTTTACGATTTCCGCAATCGAAACCACGTCATGTTTGGCCAAGGGGCTTTGCGGGTGGACCATCCACATTAACTGGTCGCGAAAGATGGCGTGGGTTTTCAGGCTTGGCGACTTGACTGGGAGAGTGACGATGCCGACATCAATGGTGCCATTCTCTAACTTTTCCAGAATCTTATAGCTAAAGTTGCGATAGATGCTGAGCTGCACGCCGGGATAGAGACTGCAATATTTGGCGAAAACGTCGGGCAATACGTAGAGGCAAGTGGCTTCGTTGGCGCCTACGACAAGCTTGCCGCGCGGCGAGGTGCCGTGGTCGGCTACGGCGAGACGCGACTCGTCGCGCATTTGCAGGAGGCGCTCGGCGTAGGCGAAGAGGATGCGGCCAGCAGGGGTCAGCGTCACATCCTTGCCGGAGCGGTCGAGCAGGCGGTCGCCGTATTCCTGTTCCAATTGGCGAATCTGCGCGCTCACTGCCGATTGCGAACGGAACACCTTTTGGCCAGCCCGGGAAAAGCTGCCAAGCTTGGCCACTTCCAGAAACGTGCCTAACTGATCAAAGTCCATGAATGGACGTGATTATAAAAGGTTGCGGCTTAAATGTCTCCGTACTTGATGGGAGGCGGCAGTTGCACAAGCGGTTCCTGCGCGTCTTTCAGATGCAGTCCGCACTCAGTTTTGCCGAAGTTGGCCCAGCGCCCGGAGCGCGGATCTTCACCGGGTTGCACGGCTCGCGTGCAGTGCGTGCAGCCGATGCTGGGGTAATTGCGGTCGTGCAAAACGTTGTAAGGGACGTCGTGATCGCGGACATACTGCCAGACTTGATTGGAGGTCCAGTCAACCATGGGGTTGATCTTTACGATGTCGAATTTGGTATCCCACTCGACCCGTTTTGCGGAAGCGCGGTTGGAGGTTTGATCGCGGCGGATAGCAGCGACCCAGGCATTGAGTTCGGCTATTTTGCGCTTTTGCGGCTCGACTTTGCGGAGGTAGCAGCATTGATCGGGATTGTGCGACCAAAGGGCTGGACCGTATTCTTTCTCTTGCTCTGCCGGACTCAGTTTGGAATATACCTTTTCAATCTGGATGCCGTAACGCTGGTCAACTTTTTCCATGAGAGCGTAAGTTTCAGGAAACAGGAAGTCGGTATCAATACTAAAAAGACGGAATTTTGGCGTGAGCTTGGAGGCAAGATCGATAAGGACCATGCCTTCAACGCCGAAGGCGGAGGCGATGGCGACATCTTTGCCGAAGGTGTCGAAGGCCCAGCTTAGCGCCTGTTGAGGAGTCCAGGATTCGGCGGCGGGCTGAACCTGTTCCACTTCTTTCATTAAACTTTGTTTGGTTGTGGCAATCATCCTTGGTCTCCGGGCGTGCTTTTTTGTGCTTGCGCCGTTAGTGAAACAACAGCTGGGGCATCCGTCTCGGTAAAGTTCAGATCTCGCAGCCAACACTCTGAGCCTGGCTCCAACGAGGCATGCGAAGCGAGGCGGACGACTTTTCCTACAAACAACATGGTGGGTGAGGGCAGGTGCGGTGCTAATGGCAGCTCTCGCAGTGTTGTTCGGTAGACTCGCTCGCCTTCACTCGCGACTTGCGAAACGATTGCGCACGGAGTTTCGGAGGGGAGTCCACCTTTCACAAGTCTTGCGCTCATCACTGCGTAGTCGTAGCCGGGCATATAAATCGCGTAGGTCACTTTTGTAGAAAGGCTTTCGATGAAACCGTCCGGGCGTTGGCCTTTGGCGTGATGGCCTGCGAGAAATACGAGGGCTGAGGAGAGTTCGCGATGTGTGACGGGGATTTGCGCGGCAGCAGCGGCGGCCAACGCGGAACTTACTCCGGGAATAATTTCTACAGGGATTCCGGCTGCGCGCAGAGCTTCCAACTCCTCGCCTGCTCGGCCGAAAATCAACGGATCTCCACCTTTAAGGCGGACTACCTGCAATCCCAAAGATCCGACCGCTACCAGTAAAGCGTTGATTTCGCTCTGCGTCATGCTCGGACGTCCGCAGCGTTTCCCTACGTTGTGAATCTGTGCCGTTTTCGGAATAAGATTCAGCACCCCGGCCCCTACCAGATCATCGTGGAGCACCACTTCGGCGGAGCGGAGAACGCGAACGGCTTTCAGCGTGAGTAACTCGGGATCGCCGGGACCTGCACCGACGAGGAAGACCTTGCTCTTCGTCGAGCCCTGATTCATGGTTGTTTGATTCGTTCGCGTTGGATTCATGAGCGCACTCCGTTCGTAGTTGGTGCGGCGGTCGAGGTTCGGATGCGACGTGCCTCGAAAGCGCGTTCGCTGGCTAGTTTGTGGAGGAGACGCTTGCGGCGTTCTGGGGTAAGGGGTCCAGCCATGAGTTTGCGTCGAACGGTCCCTAAGCGCTCCAGCCAGCCTGCGTATTCAGGTCGGATGTGCGCTTGGATCTCTCGGCGGAGGCGTTGCGCGAGGGCTGGGCTTTGGCCAGCGGTTGAAATCGCCACTTGCAGGCGCCCGCGGCGAACGAGTGCTCCGTAGAAAAAATCGCAGCGTTCGGGATCGTCGACGGCGTTGCAGAGAATTTCGCGGCGTTGCGCTTCCTGAAACACTGCCTCGTTGACTTCAGGGAGTGAGGTGGCAGCGATGACCAGAAATACATCTTCTAAGTCTTCGGGCTGGAATGTACGCTGTTCCCAGGTGATGACTCCGGCGTGTGCCCAGCCTTGGACGGACGTGCGGGCTTCGGGCGCGACGACGCGGACGTTGGCTCCGGCGACGAGGAGGCTGCGGATTTTCGGCTCGCCGATGGTGCCCGCGCCGATGACGAGGCAGTTGCGGCCTTCCATTTTGAGAAACATTGGGAACAGACTCATTTTGTTACCTCAGGGGCTAAAGCCCGGATATTTCATGGCCGTTTGCGGCGCTAAAGCGCCGCACTACCTGGTACAGCCCGTAAATCACTCAACACCATGCGGCGTTCGTCCTGGCGAAGCGTCTCGTTCCGCCGCTACAACAACTTCTCCGGCCAGGAAGCTGCGTAGTTCTACATCTGTATGGCGCGCGAAGAATTTTCGCAGGTTGTCTTCAGACGAGCGCTCGGTCAAATACTGTTTCAGCAGGCGCTCAATCGCTGTGGGGACGTCGGTTGCCAAACATCGAAATCCGACAGGCCGCGCAATCGATTGATTCAATCCCACTGCTCCGCCGACGCAGAAGTAATAGGCGTCCTGCATTTGATTGCCGACTTTGATCTTCTTGCCTTCAATCCCGATGTCGGCGATCCAATGTTGGCCGCAACTGTTCGGGCATCCCGTTACGTGCAGCTTCAGGTGCTGGTCGAAGCCGGGGAGACGATCTTCGAGTTCTCCCACGAGCCAGCGGGCGTAGCTCTTGGTTTCGGTCAAGGCGAGCTTGCAGAATTCCGAACCGCTGCAAGCGACGGCTCCGCGCCAGAAGGGTGAGCCGCCAACTTTGAGGCCGATGGATTCGAGTTCTTTGGCGAGCGGTTCTGCGTTTTGATTGGGAATGTTCACTATCAGCAAGTTCTGCATGATGGTGGCGCGCAGTTCCCCACTTCCGTAGCGCTCGGACAAGTCGGCGGTGGCGTGCATTTGTTCGGGGGTGATGCGTCCGCGCAGGACGGAGGCTCCGATGTAGCTGTAGCCTTCCTGCTTCTGGGGACGAATGCCGACGTGGTCGCGAAAGACGTCGTCGGGAGCAGTTTCTTCGGCTGCGGGCTCGAGGCGGAACTTGATGCGCTGTTCCAGTTCACTCAAGAAGCTTTCGGCGGTCCAGCCTTGTTTCAGAAACAGATATTTCAGGCGTGCGCGGTCACGGCTCTCGCGGAGGACATCGCTATCGCGAAAGATTTCCGCCACGGTCTTCATGACGGGAATTACTTGATTCCATTGCACAAAGGCGTTGAGTTTGGTGGCGAGATGCGGCTCGGTCGAGAGCCCTCCACCTACGCGCAGCGCGAAACCAACTTCAGACTTGCCGTGAAGCTTTCGTTCCACCGCAGTCAGACCAATGTCGTTAATCTCCGGATAGGCGCACCAGACGCTGCATCCGGTCACGCAGATCTTGAACTTGCGCGGCAGATTGAAAAAGTCGTTATTGCCGGCGAAGAGCTGCGTGGCTTGATGGACGAGAGGAGAGGCGTCGCAAATTTCTTCTGCATCGACACCGGCCAACGGGCAACCGGTGACGTTGCGAACTACGTCACCGCAGGCGCCTAAGGTATTCAAGCCTACTTTCCAGAGGCGCTCTAATATGTCGGGAAGCGACTCGACTGCGATCCAATGCAATTGGATATTCTGCCGCACCGTGATGTCGGCGACGCCTCGGGCATACTGTTCTGCAATCGTGGCAATCGTGCGCAGTTGATGGGCGTGCAGGATGCCATTCGGAATCCGAATGCGCAGCATGAAATAAGGGACAGCTTTGCCCTCGCCGCCTTTGCCGCCGAGAACTCCGGCACCGTCGCCTTGCGTGTAGAGTCCCCACCAGCGGAAATACGTGTTCAGCCACTCCGGCGGAATGGCGTCGAAACCTTCGCGCGCGAAGCGCCGAATCTCGGCGAGGCCTTCCCAGGGATTGAGTTCGCGTTTCAGGCGTTCGGCGCGCTGCGCTTTTGTCTCTTTGGTTGGTTCAGTCATAGGTGAATTCCCCTGCAGGGCTGCACACATTTCGCGGGCCCAAAAACAAAACCGCCGCAGGTGTTAGATTGGGCGGTAGGTCGTCGCGATGCCTTTTTTCAGGAAATATGGAGGTCAGCCGCTCACCCGCGCCAAGATGTGCTTAGGCACAACAACAGCACAACATCTTAACGTGATCACGGGTTAAGGTCATGGGCTAGATACTAGAAGCGCGAGTGCGGAGTGTCAATTCTTGGTCTACCAGAACGATTACAAATTTGGATAGCTTGGATCGCAAATTCGATTGACCCGACCTCAGGACTTGATACCACCGAGGACGCTGAGGTACGCAGAGGAAAGGCTCGGGGGGGAGGAGAACTGAAAGAGCTTCGGCCAAGGCCCTTTGGATAGCGCTTCAAAGATGACTTGGACAATCTCCCGCTTCAGTGCGGCGAGCAGGAATGCTCGTCCTAGACGGTTTTGACTTGCGCTCAGTAGCGATCCTGCAGAGTCGGCAATCCGTGATGCCGTCGGAAGGCCGCCAAGCCGGTTTTCCCATGTAGCGCTCGATCGAGGCAGGTTCCGTCTGGCGCAAATCCATCACGACCAAGCCGTCGGGGACATGAGAGAACTTGGGATCGACGTTGAAGCCCAGCAAACGCCCTCCTAGGCGGCTGTAGTGTTTCAGTAGAATCGGAATGCCTTTGCCGTCGTCTTCCATATCGGTGATGGGATCGGAGAGTTGGTCGAGTTCCAGCATGGAGTGGTTGATCGAGCGGCAATCCCAGGAGCGAATTCGTCCCGGGCGGAACGGGCGGCGGGGACGAACCAGGGGACCCAGTTCGTCGGCAGCGCTGCGCGATTTGAAGAAACGGTCGATCAAATCGCAGGACGCCCGCGTGTAACGTTCGCTAATACTGACGGCTCCAAACAAAATAGGTGTTTCGGGATGTGCCGCAACGTAGCGCGCAATTCCCTACCACAGCAGCAACAACAACGGTGCGTACTGGCGTTGATACTCGGGACGTACGAACGAGCGACCTAGTTCCATAGCTGGGCCAAGTTTTCCGAAGAAACTGTGTCGTATTGGAACAGCGAACTCGTAAAGAGTCCGGCCACACCGCGTTGCGGCAGGATGTCGGTGGTATTTCCCAGGCGATAGGCGCCCACCAACTCCTGCTTCTGCTTGTGCCACAACATCACGTGGTCGTAGTAGCTGTCGAAAGCGTCCAGGTCGGTGCCGCAGCCTGTGCCTTCGCCTGCCTCGCGGAAGGTGACTTCGCGCAGGCGTCCTAACTCGGGAAGAAGATTCGGAATCTGAGCTTCGCGGGCAGTAAAGACCGTGAACTCGCGGCCATCGTCCAAGATTTGATCCGTGCGCAGGTTATCAATGTCGCTGAGCAGAGCTTCGGTGGCTACCGGACGGGTAAGGCGCTCCTGCCACTTTTTGGGCAGCACGGGCAGCAACACGGCGGGGAGTCTGGCTTTCTCCGAGCTGCGTTGAGCCCGCAGATGAGCGCGCCAGCGCAGATATTCGGTAGCCTTTTCGTCGCTTTCCATCCCGGCCACAACCGTTGCCGGAACGGCGCGGCCGATGCGCATTTCCACCGTGCGACCCTTCTGCGAGAGAAACTCGTTGAGTAGGAGCGCCGAGCGCAGGCTGGGATGAACTAGCCCTAGCGCCTGCAATATATTACTGTTCCTCCCTCGGAAATACACGGGGAGAGTCGCAGCACCCGTCATGCGAGCCAAACGCGCTGCGGCGGGGCTCCATCTGGGGTCGGCCACCTTCGGACGGGGCAATTGCAGGTGCGAAACTTCGCCTGCGGGAAACATCACTAACATGCCCCCTTGACGCAGCCAGCGCGCATTGCAGCAGTGCAGTTCCATTGCTTGCAACGGCTCCTTTGCTGCCAAAAGGATCGGCAAAAATGCAGTGCTCTTGCAGCTCTTCGATCTCGCGGAGCAGTACGTTGGTGACAATCTTTACATCGGGACGCACGCGGCTCATCACCGCGCCGAGGACTGCGCCGTCCAGGATGCCAGAAGGATGGTTGGAGACGACGAGTACGGGACCCGTCGCCGGGATGCGGGACATTTCCTGCTCGTCCAGGCTGCGCTCGATGCGCATTTCCGAGAGCACGTTTTCGAGCAGACTTTCGCTCCCCTCCGGGCGGGCACGACGGTAGAGATCCTGAATCTGGCCCAAGGGTAGGAGCTTTTCCATCACAGTTCTGCCGGCCAGCCCGTCGCGCACGCCAGCCAAGCGCTCCGCAGTGGGATCCCGTCTGAAAAGTGATAGATTCGGCATGACTTATGTCTAGTCCGCATAGTTTGCTGGAGTGTGACAAACAGGTTAAAACTCTGTCACAGAGTATGAACGTTGGTTCATAGGCTGTAGGTCGGCTTTTATCCCGTTCCACAAAGTATAAGGTTCATCCCGGTGCCAAGCACCTTTCTACAACCTCGAAACCATGGCGGCAGCAACAAGGGCGCCTGGACGCGATATATGGTCTGTCTGTGTCGGTGCCCGCCAGCCAGGTGTGCGATTGCCCAACGATCCCGATGTAGCCTACGTATCGCCAGACCGACCGGTGCAGCGTTCCCGAAGCAACACCGCACTCCAGGAACCGGCAGCGCAGTCTGAGGCGGCACCAGCAACTCAGTCGACATTGCGGTGAACGGCGACAAGTAAACGGTTGAAGGACAAAAAACAGGGGTAGACACTCGTCGTGTCTGCCCCTCTTCCATTTTCACCCCTTGAGGACTCTCCCCAAGCGGTTCTAATGGCAACCTGCACAGGTGGTTAGCC
Organism: Acidobacteriaceae bacterium; assembly: GCA_025352065.1. Lineage (GTDB taxonomy): Bacteria > Acidobacteriota > Terriglobia > Terriglobales > Acidobacteriaceae > JANXUC01. The sequence goes on from JANXUC010000171.1 coordinate 8,911, forward strand.
CGCCTAATTCGATGGAATCCACTCCATTCTGCCGGCGGCGCCGCCGTTACTTGAGTAAGGTGCATTCTGAGTGTCCTCGACCTTAAGCTAATGAAGGCTGTCGTGGCAGTCGATGGCAGAGGTATCCGCACAAACAGTAAGGGAAGATGCCTTTTAAAGCCAGACTCTTTATCGGGATTACCGCAGCGGCAGGTGTAGTTGTCGCGTTGCAGGCGTTCGCCCATTGCCATTCCATTGAGCCCATTCGCTTTATCTGCTATTTAGCCATCGCCTTGATGGCTTCGCGCCTGAAAGTCCGTCTGCCTGGCATCGACGGCACAATGTCGGTGAATTTCCTGTTCGTCCTGCTTGGCGTGTTGGAACTTTCCTTGGCGGAAACTCTGCTGATTGGCTGCGCCGCAGGGCTTGCACAGTGCCTGTGGACACCGAGCCAAAGCAACCGCACGGCCAAGATCATTTTCAACGTTTTCAGCATGATGGCAAACTCGGTCGCAGCCTCCTACTGGGCTTACCACTGGGTTGGCGAGCGTCTTGGACACAACGTTCCTCTCTCGCTGGCGGTAGCTGCTTCGGCCTACTTCATCGCCAACACGCTGTTGGTGACGACCATCGTTGTGCTGACGGAAGGAAAGTCGTTTCGCAAGATTTGGGCGGAATGCTATTTCTGGTCGTTTCCTTACTACCAGGCTGGGGCTGCCGTTGTTGGCTTAGTGTTTTACGTGAACCGCACGTTTGGATGGCAGCTCTCGCTATTGATGGCGCCGGTGGTGTACTGGATTTACCGCTCGTACCACCTTTACCTGGGCAAGCTTACGGATGAAAAGCGCCGGGTGGAGTTGGAAAAAGGACACGCTGAGGCGCTTACCGCTTTGCACATGCGGACGATTGAAGCGCTGGCCCTGGCGATTGATGCCAAGGACCACACCACGCATAAACATCTGAACCGAGTGCGCACGGCAGCGGTGGAAGTTGGCAAGGATCTCCAGCTATCTGCGGAAGAACTTAACGCGCTGCGTGCCGCGTCCCTGCTGCATGACATTGGAAAGCTGGGCGTACCCGAGCACATCATCAGCAAGCCTGGACGGCTGACGCCGGAAGAATTCGAGAAGATGAAGATTCACCCGATCATTGGGGCGGAGATTCTGGAACGCGTATCTTTCCCGTATCCAGTAGCCCCGATTGTGCGTTCGCATCACGAAAAATGGAATGGCACCGGCTACCCGGATGGGCTCAAGGGTGAGGAGATTCCGATTGGAGCGCGCATTCTTACGGCGGTGGACTTTATGGATGCCCTGACGTCCGACCGCCAGTACCGTAAGGCAGTGCCCGCAGAGGAAGCCCTTCGCATGATGGTGGAACAGTCGGGAACTTCGTTTGATCCCCAGGTAGTAGAAGTGCTGCAGCGTCGCTACTACGAGTTCGAAGAAATGGCGGCCCGGGAAACGCCTGAAATGGAGTTGAACGGGCTCGCCCGGAATTTGCCGCTCCAGGGTAGTCACCAGCCCGCGGCTGGATTTGAACGCACGGGAAATGCAGCTCGCAGCGACAACGACTTCCTGACCTCGATTGCGGCGGCGCGCCAGGAAGCGCAAATGCTTTTTGAGCTTAGCCAGGATTTGGGGAAGTCTCTGAGTCTGGATGAGACGCTGTCCGTGCTGTCCGTGCGACTCCGTAAGCTGATTCCGTACGACTCGATTGTTACGTTTATAAAAAAGGAGGGTTTTATTGAGCCAGCGCACGTGAGCGGCGATAACTTCCGCCTATTTTCATCGTTGAGCGTGCCGATTGGCCAAGGACTTTGCGGGTGGGTGGCGGAGAATCACAAGGCGATTGTGAACGGCAATCCTGCGGTGGAGCCAGGATACAAGGGCGAAGAAGGACGCTTTTCTACGTTGCGTTCGGCGCTGGCGGTGCCGCTAGAAGGCGTCAGCGGACTGGTTGGCGTGCTTGCTCTTTACAATGTGGAGCAGGATGCGTTCACGGCAGATCACTTGCGCGTTTTGCAAGCCATTAGCTCCAAAGTCGCGCTTTCGATGGAAAATGCGCTCAAATATCAGCAAGCCGAAGACTCCGCCACCACCGACTACCTGACCGGACTGCCCAACGCGCGTTCGCTTTTTCTGCATTTGGATCGCGAGATTTCGCGATGCGCGCGCTCGAAAGAATCCCTCGCCATTATGGTGTGCGACCTGAACGGCTTCAAACAGGTGAACGACAGTTTTGGTCACCTGGAAGGCGACCGCCTGCTGCGACTCTTCGCGCAGCAAATCAAGGAAGTCTGTCGCGAATACGACTATGTGGCTCGCATGGGCGGCGACGAGTTCGTGATTGTCGTACCGGGAATCTCGCGTGAAGTCGCGCAGGAAAAAGCCGTCCTCATGAACGCCATCGCAGTGCAAGCTGGCCAAGTGGTTTGCGGACGCGAGCAGATCTCGCTGAGCGTTGGCATTGCTCTCTCTCCAGAGGATGGAGTGGACGCGGAGCAGTTGCTGGCGCAAGCCGACCGCAAGATGTATTCGGCGAAACGTACGCACTACGAACAATCCGCAGCTATGGCTAGCATGCCAGCCGTGCGCTCGGCTGCCGTGAACTAAACTTCAATCCCGTCAGTTTTTCGATCATAGTAATCGACTTTTTGCGTTTTTCTTCCTGAATCAATCCTCGTACACTTTTCCTACCTTAGAGAATTGGGAGGAACTGTGCTGTGACGGATCGCGAAAATGGCCTTTCCAAATTGTTGGACGAGCATCAACACGAGAGCGGGCTGCACATGATTGGCGGCCGGAAACGGTTAATCGAACGCCTGATGACCTTTATTGAGGCTGAAGTCAAGACCGTCGAGCGCCAGGCCACAGCAGCTTAATATTCCAGCGTAGGAATTTTGATCGACAGCAACACGGACTGAAACGCCCGCACCAGAAGGCTTTGGCGGAGGGCTTTTTTGTGCTGTTCGGAAGCTGAGCCAGTAAGATGGGAGAGGACCGCAGAAGCACGGCGATAATGGAAGATCCGAAACTATGGCTGAAAACCCACTTTGGAGCACCGACAATCAAGTCGAGCGCCTGGCGGAACTGACGGCGGATACGGGCAATTTGGCGAAAGACTTCCCCTTGCGCCGCGACGTGCGCTCGTTGGGAATCCTTTTAGGCCGCGTGCTGGTGGAGCAGGAAGGCGAACGGCTCTTTGCGATTGTGGAACAGCTGCGGCGGCTGCTGATTCAGCATCGCGAGCCTGCCGGTAGCGCCGGATCATCCGCTGGCGGCTCGCAGAATGCTGAACGTATGGCCGAAGCGCGGTCGATTGTTGCCGGTCTTAGCGTGGAGGATGCTTACCGGGTCACGAAAGCCTTCGCCATCTATTTTGAATTGACGAATCTGGCGGAGACAAATCATCGAAAACGTCGAAGGCGGGCGGCGGAGTCTCATGCTGAAGCAGCGCCTTTGGCGGGATCGTTTCGCGGAACGTTGCTGCGGCTGCGAGCGGCTGGTTTGGACTTGGAGGACCTGAAACAAGCGCTGGGGCAGGTGCGGGTGACACCTGTTTTCACGGCGCATCCCACCGAAGTTACTCGGCGGACAGTGCTGACGAAGCGACGGAGTATCGCGCGCTGCCTGGCGCTGCTGGACAATCTGCCTCTATCGCAGGCTGACGCTTCCGAATATGAAACGCAGATCATGGCGGAGATTACCGCCCTCTGGCAGACCGATGAAGTACGGCTGAAGCGTCCGTCCGTGAATGACGAGATCCATATGGGTCTGGACTATTTCCCGATGGTGCTGTTTGAGACGGTACCGAAGCTCTATGCGGGCCTGGAAGAATCTTTGCGGAACGTGTATGGCCTGCCTGCCGACGAATCGTTGCCACAGCTCCTGCAGTTTGGATCCTGGATTGGAGGCGACCGGGACGGCAATCCATTTGTTACGTCGGGGAGCACGCGGCTGGCCTTGTTACGTGCACGCAACTTGATTTTGGATCACTATCTGGCGGCACTCTCTAAGCTAACCGAGCAGCTGAGTCCTTCGATACGGCGAGTAGGGGCATCGGAAGCTCTGCGTGCGCGTATTCAGGAATATTCTTCCACCTTGGGAGCGGAGTATTCGCGGTGGCTGAAGATTTCTGAGGCGGAGGCGTATCGATGCTTGCTGGATTTTCTCTCTGCGCGGCTGCGTTTTACGCGGGATACTCCGACACACGAGCAGGCTTACCGGTCGGAAGAGGAGTTGGTTCGCGATCTCGCGATTATTCGCGAAAGCCTGGCGGCGAATCACGGCGAACGATTGGCGGAATTGCTGCTGGACCCGTTGCTGCGCAAGGTTCGGACGTTTGGATTTCATTTGCATGTCTTGGATATTCGGCAACATTCTAAGGTTCATGCCGAGGCGCTGCGCGACCTTGCGCTGATGGTGGGACCGCTGGAAGGGGGCGGGACGTTTCGGGAGGGATTGACGGAAAAGTCGGTGGAATTGATCGACACTTTGCGAACTGTGGCGGAGTTGAAGAAGGACTACTCCTTCGATGCGATTCAGAATTTTGTAATTAGTGGTGCGGAAACCGAAGACGATATTTTTGCGGTTGTGCGATTGGCGTCGCTATGTCGAATTCACGTGGGGGCCCGGGATGGCGATCCGGGATTGAAGCCGGTGCCACTGTTTGAATCGATTGGAGCGCTGCGGGCGTCATCGCAGGTAATGGAACACGTTTGGAAGTCGGCGGCGTATCAGCCGTTGCTGGATTCGTGGGGACGAGCGCAGGAAGTGATGCTGGGATATTCCGACTCCAACAAAGACGGCGGCATGCTGACCAGCACTTGGGAACTGTACAAGGCGCAGCGGGATTTGTACCGGGTGGCTCGCGATTGCGGAGTGAAGCTGCGACTGTTTCATGGACGCGGTGGAACGGTGGGCCGCGGCGGGGGGCCGACGCATGCTGCGATTCTGGGGCAGCCGACCGGTGATTTTAGCGGGGAGATTCGGATAACGGAACAAGGGGAAGTATTGAATTGGAAATATTCCGACCCTGTGCTGGCGGAGTGGAATCTGGAATTGATGATTGCGGCTTGTTTGGAAGCCGTCACACGGAAGGATACAGATTTGCCGGAGGTGGAAGAGCGCTGGCGCGTGGCGATGGACGAGATGTCGTCGGATGCGTTTGCCTTCTACCGCGAGCGGATTGCGGAGAACGACGAACTGCTAACGTATTTCGAGGACGCCACTCCTGTTAATGAGTTGGAGCATGCTCAGATGGGGTCGCGCCCGGTACGGCGGTCGGCGAGCCGGAGCCTGGATGATCTACGAGCTATTCCGTGGGTATTCGGATGGATGCAGAGTCGGCATGCTGTTCCGGCTTGGTTTGGCGTGGGATACGCGTTGGAACGCTTCGCGGTTCAAGGCGCCGCGAATCAGCAGTTGCTGAAGGAGATGCTGCGCGATTTCCGGGTCTTCTCTAACATGGTTAGCAACGTTGAGCTGGCCATGGCAAAGGCGGACTTCACGATTGCGCGGCTTTATGCAGACTTAGTGATGGATGCTGGGATTCGGGAGCGCGTTTTTGGCATGTTGCAGGAGGAATTCTTGCGTACGCGGCGAGTGCTGCTTTCGCTGACTGGTCAGGCTGAGTTGATTGAGAGGAATCCCGTGCTGTTTCGGTCGATTCGATTGCGGAACCCGTATGTGGACCCGATGAGTCTGGTGCAAGTGGATCTGTTGCGGAGAAAACGGGGCGGATCGAAGGATGCGGGGTTGAACTATGCGCTGGGAGCGACGATCAACGGGATCGCTGCGGGGTTACACAATACTGGGTAAGATCAAGAACTTTCCACCTAAGATCAAAACCTCTAACCACAGAGGACACTGAGGTTCACCGAGGAAGAGCGTAAGACTGCTGAAATGCTTGCTCCGCGCTTATTCAGTGGGGAGTGGCGTTCAACCACCTAGGTTCGCTGCGCGAACCGGCGAGCAAGAATGCTCGCCCTGCACGCGATTACTCCGTTACCACTGCTTTCGCCAAGTTTCTCGGGCTGTCTACGTTTGCGCCATTGAGGACTGCGAAGTGGTAGGAGAAGAGCTGCAACGGGACTACTTCCAGCATGGGTAGCAGGAGCTCGACGGCGGCTGGCACTGAGATTACATGTTCTGTGATCGCTGCGACTTCGCTGTCTCCTTCCGATGCGATGACGACAGGCTGGCCGCCACGGCTCTTAACGTATTCCAGAACAATAAGAGTTTTTCGGTGGCGAAGGACGGAATCCGGGTCAGCCGGATCATGAGTCGCGAGCATTACGACCGGCAAATTCTCGTCCACCAGCGCGCTGGGGCCGTGGCGCATCTCGCCTGTGGGCAGGCCCTCGGCGTGGACGTAGGAGACTTCTTTTAATTTGAGTGCACCTTCGCGAGCGATGGCGTAGTGAACGCCGCGGCCTAGAAACATGAACGCCTTGGCATTCTTGTGCAGCTTGGCGATGGCGAGCGTCTGCGCTTCCCAGGTGGCAAGCGAGTTGTCGATGAGGGCGGGGATTTTGGCAAGGCGGTCGAGGTGTACGCGGGTGACTTCAGACGTCATTCGACCGCGTTTCCGAGCTAAGAACAGAGCGAAAAGATAGAGTACCGTGAGCTGCGTGGTGAAGCTTTTGGTTGCGGGAACGGCTTTCTCGACACCGGCGTGGGTATGCAGTGCGGCGCTGGCTTCGCGGACGATGGTGGAAACTGCGACGTTGGAAATCGCGATGGTTTTGGCGCCACGATTGGCGGCTTCGCGCTGGGCGGCGATGGTGTCAGCGGTCTCGCCGGATTGCGTGATTACAAGAACGATGGGGTCTGCGCCGGCGTGCGTGGAACGGTAGCAGTATTCGCTGGCGTATTCGACATCGACGGCGACCCCGGCCAGGTCTTCCATCAGGATTTCGCCGACCAATCCCGCATGGCGACTGGAGCCGCTGGCCGCGATAATGATTTTCTTGAAGGCGAACAGCGCGTTTTCAATGGGCTGGAGCATGTCGGGGAAAAGCGTGTCTCCCGCGACGTTGCGGCGAACGGTCTCCAGCATGACGCTGGGCTGCTCGTAGATTTCGCGCAGCATGGCGTGGGGGAAGACGCGGGATGGCTTGGCAGGTTCAGTCATGAGAAGTGGGCGGCCTCCGCTCCGAGTGTACGTGGGAGGCATGCAACACGCAATGGCTTTAGTGAAACGATTCAATAGATCTCTGAGTTCCCTTGATTTTTCTATTGTTGGATATAGTTTCGTGTCCACCTGCGTCTGGCCGGTGTCTTTATTTGTTAAGGAACAAGCTCTCACTTTTCTCAAAGCAACTCGCGTGTGCTTTCGGCTATCTTAAGGATATGCGCCTGCCTTCTTCGCCGCGTCGTTCCCTCAAGCTCTACATAGCCGTACTAGTGTGTACGTGCATCTTCTGCATAGGGCGCCCGCTTTTTGCACAAGGCGGATTCCCTTTGCAAGGCACGGTCACAAATTCGGTCACCGGCGAGGCGATTCGTCGGGCGAGCGTGCAGGCTTTAGGACCAAGGCCCCGGGCAGCGCTTACGGATGACGAAGGGCATTTTCGCTTGGAAGGCTTACCCGAAGGCGAAGTTCCGATTGCGGTTACGAAGCCCGGATATTTGCCGGAGCAGGCGGCCAACCCGTCAGAAAGGGCTCCGACGGTTGCCCGGATCGGTTCGGATGCGCCGCCAATTGACTTTAAACTGGTGCCACAGAGCGTGATTTTCGGAAAGACTACGTCGGCGGAAGGCGAGCCGCTGGATAACATTCCGGTGATGGTGATCAGGGTCTTGGTCGCAAGTGGGAGAAGGGTCTTTGGAGAGATCAGTACCGTGAATACGAACGACGACGGTGAATTCCGCGTCGCGAATCTGGCGGCCGGGACTTACTATGTCGGCGCTGGGCCGAGTGCGCGCTTGTTCCCGGGCACGAAGGGAGTGGCGAATCCGCGTGAAGCAACCTATCCACAAACGTTTCATCCGAACGCTTTTTCGATGGAAGCCGGTGGATTGGTAACCGCCCAGGCTGGACAGGAGACCGAAGTGAGCATTGAGTTGAAGGCTGAGCCGGTGTTCCGAGTGAGCGGCGTAGCGACTGGATTTCCGAAGGGTAGCGTGGGCGAGTTGCAGTTTTCCCGCGTTCCGAAGGATGGTTTTGATGTGAATGTGCCCGTTGATTCGGAGACTGCCAAGTTTGAGGGGAAGATTCGGGCGGGTACGTACCACGTGCGAGGAGTTGGCGGTCGCGGCAGTTGGGGAGCAGTGGGGGATGCGCCTTTGGTCGTGACCTCGGACGCCAAGGGACTTCGTATTCCGTTGGTGAGGCTACCGTCGATTTCTGCAACAGCAAGGTTGGAATCGGCACAGGCGAACTCGAGCGGGGGGAGCATTGCGGGCCGGATGCTGAGCTACCCAAACGTTGGGATCAGCCTGACCTCGCGGCATAACATGAGTGGCCAACCGGACTATGAAGCGACAGTTTTGCCAAGCAAGCCGGTTGCGATCGCCGACGTAGAACCGGAGACCTACCGCATAGCCATCACCGCAGGAGATGGACAATGGGTGCAAGCGGCGCAGAGCGGCGGGGTGGACTTGCTGACTTCCGATTTGACGATTGCTCCGGGTGCGCATCCTCCGCCGATTGAGATTGTGTTACGCGACGACGTGGCCAACCTGACGGGCAGCGTAACGTTGATGGATGGCGCTAAGGAGGCCGCCGTTTTGTTGCTGCCTCCAGCGGATTCGCGCCGCGAGGTGAAGACGACGGCTCTATCTCCGCAGGGCACGTTTGAGTTTACGGGTGTCGCGCCAGGGACCTATAGCGTTGTTGCTTTGGAGCGGACGGCGGGGATCGAATATACCAAGCGCGAGGCATTGGAAGGCTATATGAGCAAGGCGGTTGAAACGACTTTAGCTCCGAGCGGGGCTGGCACAGTGCAACTCGAACTGGCACGAGTGGAGCGATGAGTGCGAGTTCCCTCGCTGTGAAACTTCGCCCTCAGGAGTTGAAGCCCGTGTGTTTTCTTAAATCTGACGGCACGGCTGAAGCCGTGCCCTGCCCGATTCTGCTGGCTCCGGAGAGAGCGGCTAGCAGGAATGCTCGCCCTACACGGTCGCTTCTTCTTGCTTTGGGACTTTTTCTTGTTACTTCCATTTCTGCATTCGCGCAGGGCCACGCCGTCGCAACTTCTGTTGCAGGCGGCTACAAGATCGCGGGCACCGTTGTCGGCGGCGCAGACGGGCAGCCTCTCTCCGGTGCGGAGGTTTCGATTTTCCCGGCTGGAACGAATCGGGTGTTGCAGACTTTCGTCACCGATTCCGATGGTCGTTTTTTGTTTGGAAATGTGAAAGCTGGAAAATATTTACTGACGGCAGCCAAGGGAGGATATCCGCAACAGTCCTATCAAGGACATGGGCAGTACTCGACAGCGGTTGTCGTGGGTGCCGGACTAGTTTCCGAAGGCTTGCTGTTTCGCATGCATTTGGGGGCATCCATCACGGGCACGCTGCTAGATGACCAGAACGAACCGATTCGAGATGCCGAAGTCCGATTGTTTCGAAGCGAGCAGGAGACGGGGGTTCCACTCAATACTCTCGTTGACCAGACTTCCCCCGATGATCGAGGTCGCTATCGTTTCAGCCGACTGGCACCGGGAAAATATTTTGTGGTGGTGTCGGCGAAGCCTTGGTACGCCAAGGCTGGGAATAGCCTGACGAACCGGACGAGTTCGCAGTCTCCCTTGGATATGGCGTATCCGGCGACCTACTATGGCGGGGCTACCGAAGCGAGTGCGGCTACACCAATTGTCCTGAAGGATGGGGACCGCGTTGCAGCCGACATCGCGTTGTTCCCGGTACCGGGGATTCGGCTGCGTGTCCGGACCCATGAAGAAGTCGGTACGAATGTCCATCTTTACCAGCCGGTATTTTCGACGATGATCAATCCTCCGACCGAGGCGATTCAAGGGAAGCGGGTGGTTGATATTCACGGGTTGGCTCCCGGACATTTCCTGATCGACTTCCAGACAGGAGATGGACTCAGTCATAGCCAATCGCTGGACCTGGCCGGAGACAGTGATGTGGATGCCACCACCCCTGCGCAATCGCAAATTCGCGGGGTTGTGACGCCGCACGGGTTGGATCGTGTTCCGGGCGGCACGCTAGTGCGGCTAACCAACCTACAGTCCGGCCTGCAGTTTGATGCTCGACCTTCGGTGAAGAATGAGTTCCACTTTGAGGCCAACATAGCGCCAGGGCAGTATTCGATCTCCGTCGTTGGGCCTCCGCGAGCGGTGATCGGAACGGTCTCCGCAACTGGCGCCGTTGTTACGGGACACGCATTGGAGATTCGTGGAACTGGCCCCGTGAATCTGGCTGTGACACTTGAACGTTCGGTGCAGATCAACGGCATCGCGCAGCGGAACGGCAAACCTGTTTCTGGCGCGATGATGGTGCTGGTGCCGAACGATCCCGGGCACAACCTGGCGCTATTTCGGCGCGATCAGAGTGACAGCGATGGAACGTTCTCTCTCTTCAATGTGCTGCCTGGGGCTTACACGCTGCTGGCGCTGGAGAACGCGTGGGATTTGGAATGGGCCAATCCGGCTGCATTGGGGCAGTACCTGAAAGCGGGCAAAGTGGTGAACATTCGGGCGGATGGCCAAGCGGAGAGAGTTACGGTGGAAGCCCAGTAGGGTTTCCTGTACGCGAAAAGAGTTCCCGCGCGACGTTTGAGGCTCGAAGTTTCTTGCACCTTCCGCGGGTGTTTGGAATCTTAGAAAGGTGGCAAAACAAACAAATCCCGGGAATGTTCCCCGCGTGGTGATCGTGGGAGGCGGGTTTGGCGGGTTGTATGCTGCTCGCGAAATGCGCAATGCACGCGTTGCGATCACTCTGATCGACCGCAAGAATCACCATACTTTCCAGCCACTTCTTTACCAGGTTGCAACGGCTGGCTTGTCCCCCGGAGAAATTGCGGCGCCTATCCGCTGGATTCTCCGCTACCAGGATAATGCGGAAGTGTTGTTGGGTGAAGTTGCTGGATTTGATTTGGAACGTAAGGTTGTGAAGCTCACGGACGATGAGATTGGGTACGACTACTTGATTGTCGCTGCGGGAGTTCGGCATGCGTACTTCGGGCATCCGGAATGGGAAGCTATTGCGCCCGGACTGAAGACGATTGAAGATTCTCTGGAAATTCGGCGCAGGATATTTCTGGCCTTCGAGTTGGCAGAGCGGGACGCCGCACGGAGTGGAGGCGGACAGGATTTGAATTTTGTTGTTGTCGGCGGCGGTCCGACCGGCGTGGAATTGGCCGGGACTTTGGCCGAGATTGCGCGGCATGTTTTGGCCAACGAATTCCATACGATTGACCCGAAGCGAACGCGGATACTGTTGGTGGAAGGCGGGCCGCGAATCTTGGCGAGCTATTCGGAAAAACTTTCGCGGAGTGCGGAGCGGCAGTTGGTGAAGCTTGGGGTTGAAGTGCGAACGTCCACCGTTGTGACTGGGCTGGAACCGGGGATTGTACGTTTTGGTGACACTACGATACCAGCCGCAGTGACCCTGTGGGCGGCTGGAGTAGCCGCTTCTCCGCTGGGCCAGTTGCTAGGGGCTGCGACTGACCGCACTGGGCGAGTACAGGTGAAGCCTGACCTTTCGCTTCCGGAACATCGCGAGGTTTTTGTGATTGGCGATTTGGCAACGCTGGCGGATGCCAATGGCGCGCCTCTGCCGGGAGTGGCTCCGGTCGCCATCCAACAGGGCGGGGCGGCAGCCAAGAATGTGCTCCAGTTGATAGCTGGTCAGCCGACGACTCCCTTCCAATATCACGACAAGGGCAGCATGGCGACAATTGGCCGAGTGTCTGCGATTGCACAAATTGGAAAGCTGGAGCTATCCGGCTTTCCTGCGTGGCTGGCTTGGCTGTTTGTGCACATTTTCTTCTTGATTGGATTCCGGAACAGGTTGATGGTGATGATTCAGTGGGCGTGGTCGTATGTGACGTTTGAGCGAGGGGCGCGTTTGATTACCGGAGACACGGAACTTGCCAGTTGGCGCAAACCCAAATAACCTTCGCTCTTCGAAGTTTCCCTCCGTTTGAAGAGCCGGGTCAAAAGCCGACGAGCAGGAATGCTCGTCCTACACAGGTTCGTGGTGACAATCCTCGCTATAATCTAAGGTGACGTGAAATTCTTGCGCAATGTTTTCGTGCTGTGGCTGTGGAGTTCGGCCGCCGCTTTCTCGCAGAGTGCCCCTACTTTTTCGCAGGACGATCCTGCGGCAACTCCCAAGACGATCCTTATCGCTCGTTTTGAGAATTTATCCAACGCGCCTGGAATTGAGTGGATAGGGGAATCGTTTCCTGAGGTGATGGGGCAACGCCTTGGGTCGAATTCCTGGCAGTTACTGAGACGCGGCGAACGCTTGAATGCCTTTGATCGAGCAGGTATTCCTCCGGGGCGACATCCGTCGCGGGCTACGATTTTTCGCGTGGCGGAACAGCTTGACGTGGATTTTGTAGTGCTCGGAAGCTACAACTTCGATGGACATACGTTCATCGCGACCTGCCAGTGGCTGGATGTAAAGCGCGCGCACCTGTCGAAAGAAATGAAGGAATCCGGACCGCTGCCGCAGCTCATCGATTTGCAAACTGCGCTGGCGTGGGATCTTCTTCGCCTGAATAACCCGGCACTGATTTCGAGTCGTGATACCTTCGTGAGCGCGGCTCCTCCGATACGACTGGATGCGCTGGAGAACTACACGCGCGGTGTTTTGGCCTTGTCTTCCGCAGACAAGATTAAGTATTTCCGTGAGGCGGTTAGGATCAATCCTTCTTATACAGAGGCGCTGCTCGGTCTGGGACGAGCCGATTTCGAAGCTAAGCAGTATGAGCCAGCTGCGGCAGCATTGGCGAAGGTTTCGCCAACGCAGGCTGTGGGAGGTCAGGCGCAGTTCTTGCTGGGACTATGCGAGTTTTATCTCGGAAAATTCGAGAAAGCCGAGGCGGCATTTAGCGAACTCACGGCGAGGGTTCCGTTGCCCGAGGTCTACAACAATTTGGGAGTTGCGCAAGCTCGGCGTGGTCGGCCTGCTGCTGGGGATCAATTCCAGCGGGCGAATGACACCGATCCGGGCGATTCGGATTACAGCTTTAATCTGGCGGTGGCGCTGTACCGCAAAGGGGACTCGGCGGGCGCAACGCGGGCTGTGCGCGAGACACTCGCCGCCAATCCGGGCGATGCGGAGGCCCGCAGTCTTATGGAGTCTCTGGTGGCGGCAAGCGATCCGAAGTTTGCCGTTACGGCTACGCCTCCTAAAATGCCGCTGGAACGGATTAAGCGCAACTACGACGAAGATGCGTTCCGCCAGATTGCCGCACAACTCCAACGAACGCTTGCAGCCAAACTTGCGGAGAAAGCGCAGCGGCTGCCCAAACCATGAATGCTTTGTTCGATAAGTTTCGACCTTTGCGATCTCGGCGTTTAAGAATCCTGTTCTGTCTGGCCGCGGGCCTTTCTTTTGCCGCGCCAACCTCCGCAGAAGTCTTAAAGATCGTTATTAACGATACGATCCATCCCATTACAGATGAATACATTGGACGCGGGATCAAGCAGGCACAGCAGGATGGCGCGAAGGCGCTGTTGATCGAAATCAATACGCCGGGCGGGATGCTGGATTCCACGCGAAGCATTGTCGAAAAGCTGGTGGCCTCGCCGGTGCCGGTGATCGTTTACGTGACGCCTAGCGGAAGTCGAGCTGGTTCCGCGGGGATGTTCATTCTGGAAGCTGGAGACGTAGCGGCGATGGCTCCGGGAACGAATGCTGGAGCAGCGCATCCGGTCGGCGCAAGCGGCGAGAAGCTGAACGATGTGATGAACACGAAAGTGGAGAACGATACCGCCGCTCTGATGCGTTCAATAGCCTTGAAGCGCGGACGCAACGTGGATTTGGCTGAAAGCACGGTCCGGGAATCGAAATCGTTTACCGAGCAGGAAGCGCTGTCCAAGAATCTAGTCGATTATGTGGCTTCCAGCGAGCAGGACCTGTTCCAGCAAATGCGCGGTAAGAAAATCAAGCGTTTCGATGGCACGACGTTCACTCTGGACTTGGTAGGAGAGCCAGTCCGGCAGCTGGACATGACGCTGAAATTGCGGCTTCTGGCTCTGCTGATGAATCCGAATATTTCGTTTGCGCTGCTCGGGATTGGGATATTTGCCATCTACGCGGAGATCAACAATCCGGGAACCGTGTTGCCGGGGACGGTTGGATTGATTTGCATTGTTCTCGCCGGGTTCGCTCTAAATCTGCTGCCCATCAGTTACGCGGCTGTCGCATTGATCCTTACGGCGTTTGTGCTTTTTGCTTTGGAGGCGAAGATCGCATCGCATGGGGTGCTAGGAATTGGCGGCGTGGTTGCGCTGACGCTAGGCGGGCTATTTCTGGTGGACGGCCCGATTCCGGAAATGCGGGTACATCTTTCGACGGCGCTGGCGATCAGTCTTCCACTGGGGGCGATTACGGTCTTTCTGATGACGATTGCGTTGAAGGCTCGCGCCGGTAAACACATTAGCGGCGCGGAAGGCTTGGTCGGCGAAATCGGGACCGCGCAGAGTGCGCTGACTCCGGGCGGCAAAGTGTTTGTACATGGCGAAATCTGGGATGCGATCGCATCGTCGAATGTGCTGGAAGGCTCGCCAGTCGCAGTCAAGAGGGTCAACGGTCTGCGGTTGGAAGTGGACGGCGTCAAGGAAGCTTAGACCCGTGAACCACGCTCGGCACGACTCCGTGCCTTTCATCACGCAAGAGAATCCCTAAAGTACTGTAGAATCCACTCGATAGCAGTTTGCAGCAGGAGGCATCATGGAATTCCCCTTGATTTTCACCGTCATCATCATCGTACTAGGCATTTATCTTCTTAGCTCCGTCAAGATATTGGCCGAGTATGAGCGCGCCGTGATCTTCCGGCTGGGGCATTTGTTACCGGAACCAAAGGGCCCCGGACTGATCTTCGTATTCGCCCCGCTGGACCGGATGGTACGAGTTTCCTTGCGGCAAGAGGCTTTGGAAGTGCCTCCGCAGGACATCATTACGCGGGACAACGTTACGCTGAAGGTGAATGCCGTAATCTTCCTGCGCGCCATTGAACCCCGCAAGGCTATTAACGAAGTTTCGAACTACATCTATCAGACATCTCAGTTTGCGCAGACTACGTTGCGGTCGGTTCTTGGCGAAGTTGAGTTGGACGAACTACTCGCGCATCGGGAAAAAATCAATTTGCGCCTGCAAAGCATTCTCGACCAGCACACGGCTCCCTGGGGCGTGAAGGTTTCCAACGTTGAAGTCAAACAGGTGGACATGCCGGAAACGATGCTGCGCGCGATGGCCAAACAGGCCGAAGCGGAACGCGAACGGCGGGCGAAGATCATTCACGCGGAAGGCGAATTTTCTGCAGCCCAGCGACTGGTGGATGCGGCGCATTTGCTGGCCACTGAGCCGGTCAGCGTGCAGTTGCGCTATCTACAAACACTGACTGAAATTGGCGTTGAAAAGAATACGACGGTGATCTTCCCCGTGCCGATGGATTTGTTCTCCGGCATGCAGAAGATGCTGGCCCATGCGGCTGGCAGCCAAGCGGTTACGTCACACGATATTAAAGACACGGCGCCTTCCGGCGACTAACAAAAATCAGCGGAGACTGATGGGCACATGGCAAACGATCCGGAAATAACCGTTAGTACAGGAAAAATGGTTGGGCTTTTTGTGGCGCTGGTGGTTGTGTGCGCCCTGTTTTTTGGCTTTGGCTACTCCATGGGCAAGAGCGCTGCAGTAAGCGCCAGCGTGCGGCCAGCTCCGGCAATTGTGGTGACCGGACAACGGGCTGCTAGTCTTCCAGTAACCAATTCCTCTTTTCCGACGACAGCCTCAGCAGCACAATCGGCAGACGTGGGTACGCCTGCGGTCGCGGCCGGAAGCTACTTTCTGCAAATCGCTGCCGTCACGCGGCAGGAAGACGCTGAGGCGCTCG
This sequence comes from Acidobacteriaceae bacterium, assembly GCA_025352065.1. Taxonomy (GTDB): domain Bacteria; phylum Acidobacteriota; class Terriglobia; order Terriglobales; family Acidobacteriaceae; genus JANXUC01. Next base: position 24,931 of record JANXUC010000171.1, read on the forward strand.
TGGCAGCCCTGCGCAAGAAAGATTACGCCGTTTTTGCAGTCAACAACGCACCGTCGGACAAGCTATTCCATGTGCAGATTGGGCCGTTTGGCAGCCCCAAGGACGCAGAAACGCTTCGCGTCAAACTGGTTGGGGACGGCTACAATCCAATAGTGAAGAAGCAGGGCTAGCGTCCCCATTACACGAAAAAAGAAGATTCCTCAGGGCTGAATCCCTTCGGAATAACGAACTTGCGCGCAGAACTAATTAGCGGCCGCGGCTTGGGCTTTCTGCAGCAAGCTGCGGGTGTGAGCGATCAGGTCCGCGATCTCGAAAGGTTTCACCAGCGACGGGATATTGTTCTTCTCCAGGAAGTTGCGCGTTTCCACATCTGCACCGTGCGTGAACGTGAAGAGAATTTTGCGCTCCAGTCCAGGGTGGACTTGCGCTAGCCATCCGTACATCTCTGCAACGGTCATGCCACCCGACATTGGACCACTCATAATGACGGCATTGAACGTTTCGCTTTCGATATGGCGTTTCGCTTCCGCAACATTCCCGACAGGGACGACATCGGCGCCCGCTCCCACCAGGACGTCGCGCGCGAATTCGAGAACCGCTTCTTCGTCTTCGACCAGGAGCAGCCGGCCTTCCAACACGCCAGAATTACGCAGTGAACTCACAACCGTGCTGGTTTCAACCGCGACACGTCCCGCCGCTGGCAGTCTTAGCTGAATCACCGCTCCGCCGTCCGTGCCATTGCTGGCGGCGATGTCTCCGCCGTGCTCCTTCACAATGCCATAGCAAATGCTGAGGCCGAGGCCAGTTCCCTTGCCCACCGCCTTGGTGGTATAAAACGGATCGAAGATTCGCTTGGGATCCTGAATGCCCGATCCGCTGTCGCTGAATTCCACCCAGACCTGCGCGTCGCTGGCAAAAGCACAAACTTTGAGAATGCCCTTGTTCTCCGTTTCCAGCATGGCATCGAGAGCGTTATTGATCACATTCAGGAAAACCTGTTCCAGCTGGTGCGGATCGGCAATCACTGCGGGCAGATTCAAGTCGATTTCACGCTCTACGCGAATGTTGTTAACCTTGAAGTCGTAGTCGCGCAGAGCAAGACTTTCATCCAACACACGGCGAACATCGACTTCGGATTTCTGCGGCTTACGCTGACGCGCGAACGACAACAGGTTCTGCACCACGCGATGCGTGCGCTGGGCTTGCTTGAAGAGCTTGCCGACAAAATCCTGTGCCCGCTCGTTCAGGCCTTCGCTTTCGAGCAGTTGCGCGTAACCCAAAATTGCAGTGAGCGGGTTGTTGAGCTCATGCGCAACTCCGGAGATCAGTTGTCCGACCGCCGACATTTTTTCACTCTGCAGCAGCTGTTCTTGGGTCTGGCGAAGATTCTCGTAGGCGCGGCAGCTCTCTTCGTAGAGGCGAACTTTTTCCAGCGTTGCTGCCAGCTGGCGAGCGATGGCAACGAGTAAGCTTTCGTCGGCGGACGTAAATTCCCTCTCCTCACGGCTCCCGACGCCCAGCATGCCAGCCACTCCGTCCTTGCCCCATAGGATGACCCAAACCCAGGAGCGCAACCCGTCCGCATTGACGAAATCGGCAACCAGTGGCGGAACGTGCGGCAGATATTCGGGTGTGATGACCTCTGTGCGCGAACGCATGATGAGTTCGCCGAAGCCATCGGGCAGGCGCAGCTCGGAGAAGCGGACTCGGCTTTCGCTGCGATGTCCCCAGCCAGCGCGGCGGCGGAGCAACTGGCCTCCTGGATCGGAAAGATAGATCGAACCGGTTTCGGCGGAGAACAGACTGACCACCTGACGCAAGGTCAGATTTAGAATTTCGTCCAGATCAAAAGACTGCGTAGAGATTGTAGCGATCGCGTTCAGCGCGTTGAGCTCACGTTTGCGACGGCGAATCTCTTCGTCGGCTCGACGCTTTTCCGATGTGTCGAGCAGGAATCCTTGATAGCGCTCAATTTTTCCGCCGGGGTCGCGAGTAGCAAAGCTGCTTTCCATGGCGTTGAGCACAGAACCATCTTTGCGGCGTAGAGCAACTTCAAAGTTTCGAACAAAACTCTTGGTTTCGAGTTCGCGACGAAGCGACTCGCGCTGCTCAGAAGAGGTGTAAAGCCCGTGGACCAGATCGATGGCCATGATCTCATCGCGCCCGGAGTAGCCCAGCATGCGGACAAAAGCGTCATTGCAATCGAGCAGTTTCCCCTCCGGATTGGCAACGAAGACGCCTTCTTGCGCCTGCTCGAACAGCATGCGGTACTTTTCTTCGGCTGCCCGCCGGGCTGACGTATCGCGCAAAACGTGAATCGTCCCACGCTTTTCGCGACCGTGTTCGACGTAAGAGGAAGTGGAGACCAATGTGTATCCACCGAGGCAAGGGTCGGCGTTCTCAGCCAGCTTCGATTCTTCCTGCAAACAATACGGGCAATTCTGCCAGGGAGAATGCTGTGGTAGCGCTTCTTCGCAGCTCTTTCCCACCAATTCCGATGGGCGAAGCTTGAGACGGCGCATCAGCGCACGATTCACCTTTAGAATTTTGTGGTTCTCGTCGTGCAACAGGATCATGTCTTCAATGGAGTCGAACGTGTGGACCCATTGGCGCTGGGAACGGACAATGCGCTCGCGCAGCCGCAGATTCTCGGCGGCTATTCCGAGCTGATTCGCGCTGGTGGAAAGGAAGTCGAGCTCTTCGTGACTGTAAGAACGGGGCCGACGGCTCGCCAAGGACAGCGTGCCAAGTATCGATTTCTTGCCGCGAATCGGTACCAGCAAGATGTGATGAAAACCCTCCGCCTGAGCCGGGGTCTTTAGACTGAATGGAAGAGTGCTGACTTTCTGCACAACGGGCCGGCCGGCATGAAGAATCTTTTCCGTGGCCTCATCCAATGTGATGACCTGGCCGTTCTGAACAAACTCATCTGAGACGCCGGTGTGCTGAACTAAGCGCAGCTGACCACTCTCCAACAGGCGGAACCAGCCAGCCTTGGCATTCATCAGGCGGCAGAGCTCTTCCAGAGCGGAAGTGAGCATGGCTCCCGGTTGCTGGGCGCGAGCAATCGAGGTAGTGAGGGCTGTTACTGCCGCAAGACGTCGCGTGCGGTCCTGATATTGGTCCAAGACCACCATCAGCATACTGAGGCCGAATAAGAGCTCAATAAACAGGTCTACCCTAGGCGCGGGATGGTGCGCCAAAGGCCCCCAATCCAAGTGGAGCGCCATCAGGGAGCAGGCCAGAACAATGGGGCCAAAACGTAGCTTGCCGCGCAGGGATGTTAGGAGAAATCCGGCCGCCCCAAATGTGATCACGCGGTATAAAACTTCCAGTGAGGCGCGAAGAATGACCTGCCCAGGCCAAAAAACCGCCTGCACAGCGGCGACACCCGTTGCCAGCGATCCCAGGAGCAGCACCGCCACAAGGGCCCGACGCGCGTTCACCGAGATCAAAATGGAGACTGCGAAGATCGAAACCGCGACTACAAATCCCGTTTCACCCAAAACTTGGGTTGAACGAACGGACAAGCCCGGTATAGATCCCGAGCCTGCGGTCCGAGCCGCCAGGTAAACAAACCAACCGCCGATCCAAACCAGCAGGTAACGTTCCCGAAATGTTCGAAACACAAGCAGGCTCGCCGCCAGGACAATGAGGGCAGCAAACTCCGACGGTGTGAACCGTGGGACCATCATTTCCAGGCCTGTAAGCCAGGCACGCAGATGTGCTTCGGGCATGGGCTTCTATTCTGTTTCGATTGGCAAGGGGGAGGGGCTAAAGGTTGTATATCACGGATCGGTCGCGACCCGACTGGTTACCAACCCAACGGGCAGTTACCTTCGGGTGGGCTGCAAGTTGGACCTCTAGGGTAGAATTGGGAGTTGCACTACCCATGCCAGCCGAACGCATATTAGTGGTGGATGACGAAGAAGCGATCCGAGAGATCGTCACGTCGATGCTGCACTCGCAGGGCTATCAGTGCCGGCAGGCAGCGTCCGGCCTGGAAGCGCTGGCTCTCCTGAATTCAGGCGAACGCTTTGATCTAGTGCTGTCCGATTTAATGATGGCGGACATGGACGGCATCGGGCTCCTGGAGCGGACCAAGGAAAAATACCCCGAAATGCCGGTTGTAATGGTGACCGCTGTCCACGATATTTCCGTGGCACTGGCGGCGATCCGTAACGGGGCCTACGACTATCTGCTGAAGCCATTTGAGCGGGAGCAACTGCTGGCGACCGTGCGTCGTGCTCTGGAAAACCGACGCCTGAAGCTGGAAAACCGGACGTACCAGGCGAATCTAGAGAGCTTGGTCGCGGCCCGCACGGAACAACTGCGCGCAGCAATTGTCGGACTCGAACGCTCCTATGACATCACGCTGGAAGCGCTGGGAGACGCACTCGATTTGAAAGACGCAGAAACTGAAGGACATTCCAAGCGAGTAACCGCCTTTACCATTGCCATGGCTCGGGCTATGCATCTTCCGGACGAACATATTCGCGTAATCGCCCGCGGAGCCTTCCTACACGACATTGGCAAGATGGCGATTCCCGACGCAATCCTTCGCAAACCCGGCGCGCTCACACCCGACGAAGTACTGATCATGCGGGAGCATTGCTACCACGGTTATCAGATGCTGCGTAAGATTCCGTTCCTGGCGGAAGCTTCCGATATTGTTTATTCCCATCAGGAAAAATGGGATGGCTCGGGATATCCTCGTGGCCTCAAAGGCGAGCAAATCCCTCTAGGCTCCCGCATCTTCTCAGTGGCCGATACATTGGATGCAATCACTTCTGATCGTCCTTACCGTCCGTCACAGACTCTACAGGCGGCCAAGATCGAGATTGAGAAATATTCGGGCCGCCAGTTCGACCCAGTTGTCGTGGAGCTCTTTCTTTCCATGCCGGATCAAATCTGGGACGATTTACGCGGGGAAATCGAAAAAAAAAATAACCCGATTTATAAATTTGGCTATAGCGCCGCCGCTAGCCTGACCACCTAACCCTACCTTCGCTTCCCCGCACTCAATTTTCCCTCAGGCAGCGTTTTTGCCCTGCTTGCCATCCAATGAACCGGGCGGCAATATCGTCGCCCCTGAGGTGATGGGTGAATAATCTTCGTACTGCGGCCGTCTGTGTTGCTACGTTGGTCTTAGGCATCGGAGTTCTTGCTGCCGAAACGTCATCGGCTCCAATCCGCACAAACGCCATTCCTGAAGGGACGACCCTGCTGGTCCGCCTTGGCCAACGCCTAGAAACCGGCACGGCGCGCCAAGGACACCGTTTCAAAGCGTCCCTAGCCGAAGATGTGATCGCCCCGAATGGCGTCATACTCGAGCGCGGAAGCCGGATCCGCGGCCACGTCAGCCGCGTCAGTCAAGGTATGCATCCACGACTTCTGCTCAGTTTTGACGATATCGAAACATCCCATGGGCGAGTTCCCCTGATCGCGTCAGTATCCGGCGTTCCTGGAGAACATGGTGTAAAACAGCCGGACCCAGACGGGACGATTGAAGCTGCTTCGCGGGAAACGCCCGCGAGCGACGAACCCCGCTCTCCGTGGTCGCGCATTGGCGCGGTTGCGGGCTTCTTCGCCGACCACAGCGTGCGTCTGGAGAAAGGTACCGTCGTGGAGTTACACCTCGACCGCGCGTTACAGATTCCGCGACGCTAGGCCCCACTGGTAGACAAACTTCCGCACGCGGCCGGACACCTAAGTCCAGCCGCGTTTCTTATCTCCGAGAAGCTTGGCAAAACTGGCCACCGCCACCGATAATCGAACTGCCTTATCGTTGATTCTGACTCCACAGGATATGTAAATGCCAAGCCCGACCGCTGAACAGCTGCGCCTGCAAGAGGCACGCGACCACAAAGCTTCCTGGAAAAAGTGGGGGCCGTACTTGAGCGAACGTCAGTGGGGCACCGTGCGCGAGGACTACAGCACTAACGGCGCCGCTTGGGGCTACTTTCCCCACGACCACGCGCGCTCCAGAGCCTACCGTTGGGGTGAGGATGGTCTCGCTGGGTTTTCGGATGAGAAACAGCGGCTCTGTTTTGCGCTGGCTTTGTGGAACGGGAAAGATCCAATTCTGAAGGAACGCCTTTTTGGACTGACTAATAGCGAAGGCAATCACGGCGAGGACGTAAAAGAATATTACTTCTACCTCGATTCCACACCGACACACTCGTACATGAAGTATTTGTACAAGTATCCGCAGGCAGCCTATCCCTACGACAATTTAGTGAAGACCAACCACGACCGCACGCGGACGCAACCGGAGTACGAACTGCTCGACACGGGTATCTTCAACGACGACCGCTACTTCGATGTGTTTGTGGAATACGCCAAGCAGGATGCAGAAGATATTCTCATTCGTATCACAGTCTGGAATCGAGGCCCTGAGGCTGCTGAGCTGCAAGTTTTGCCTCACTTGTGGTTTCGCAATACCTGGTCGCAATCGAATCGCCCTCTGCTCCCTTCCATCACGGCAATGCACGGGCCCGCAGGAGTAACTCTGGCGGAAGCGAGCCACCGTGAGCTGGGAGACTGGCTCTTTTCCTGTGACGGCGATGTGCCTCTGCTCTTTACGAATAACGAAACGAATCAATCTCTCTTGTTCCGCACCGTTAACACCTCTCCTTACGTGAAGGACGCCTTTCATCGTTACATTGTCGAAGGCGAACTCGGCGCAATCAATCTGACGACGACCGGAACCAAGATGACGGGCCAGTACAAGTTGACGGTGCCATCCCGCGACAAGCGCGTCATACGACTGCGCTTGACGCGCTCCAGCCTGGCAAACCAAGTGGGAGCGCTGTTTTCCAGCAACTACGATGCAGTGTTCTCGCTGCGACTGAACGAAGCTGACGAATTTTATCAATCCATCACGCCAACCGCTGCGACCGACGACGAACGAAGCGTCTACCGGCAAGCCTTGTCCGGCATGCTTTGGAGCAAGCAATATTTCTGTTTCGATCTGGAAACGTGGCTAGCGGAACACGGGCACAATCCGGTCCGCGGGTTGCGAAACGCCAGCACGCGCAATGCGAATTGGTTCCATATGCTGAACGACGACGTAATCTCAATGCCGGATAAATGGGAATATCCCTGGTATGCGGCATGGGACCTGGCGTTTCACACGATTGCGCTCCACGAGATCGATCCCGATTTCGCCAAAGGCCAACTGCTCATGATGCTACGGGAAGTTTATCTACATCCCAACGGCCAGATCCCTGCCTACGAATGGAACTTCAGCGACGTGAATCCACCCGTGCAGGCCTTTGCGGCATTGACGATCTATGGCAGTGAAAAGCTGAAATACGGCATCGGGGACAAGGCTTTCCTCAAGACGGTGTTCCAGAAACTCTTGCTGAATTTCTCCTGGTGGGCGAACCGTAAAGATCCCGAGGGTCGCAACGTGTTTGAAGGCGGATTTCTCGGCCTCGACAACATCGGTGTCTTCGACCGCAGCCGACCTTTACCTACCGGCGGCCACATGGAACAAGCCGATGGCACCGCCTGGATGGCACTTTTCTGCCAAAACATGCTTGAGATTGCGCTGGAACTTGCCTCCGACGATGTTACTTACGAACCGATGGCACTCAAGTTCATGGAGCATTTCCTGTGGATCGCCGGCAGCATGGACCGCATTGGCGAAAATCAAGACGAGCTCTGGGATGAGGAAGATGGCTTCTTCTACGACCTGCTTCATCTTCCGGACGGTACCGCAGGGCGTCTGAAAGTGAAATCGATGGTAGGGCTCCTGCCACTCTGCGCAACTTCACTGATTTCGCGCGACTTGATCGAAAAGTTTCCGCGATTACGGCAGAAAGTCGCGCAGTTTATGCAGAAGCATCCGGACCTTGTCGCAAACATCTTCCCTTCCGACCGTCCTGGGCGCAATGGACAATACCTGCTCTCCGTGTTGAGCGAAGGAAAGTTGCGACGAATTCTGCAGCGCATGCTGGACGAGTCCGGATTCTTGAGCCCTTACGGGGTCCGCTCACTCTCCCGCCATCACTTGGGAAACCCCTACAAGTTCGACGTTCATGGAGAAGAATACATCGTGCAGTATCAACCGGCAGAATCGCAAACGGGTCTTTTTGGCGGCAACTCCAACTGGCGCGGGCCGGTTTGGTTTCCTATCAACGTGCTCATCATCCGAGCTTTGTTGCAGTACTACCGTTACTTTGGCGACAATTTTCGTATTGAGTGCCCAACAGGATCGGGGCAAACACTCACACTCTATGAAGTCGCTATGGAATTGAGCCGACGACTGACGCGGGTTTTCCTGAAGGACTCCAACGGCCGACGCCCGCTTTATGGAACAACGGAAAAGTTCCAGCGTGACCCACTCTGGCGAGATTACATACTATTCTTCGAATATTTTCACGGCGACAACGGAGCGGGTCTCGGTGCCAGCCACCAAACGGGATGGACCGGTACTGTGGCACGCTTGCTGCAACTCGCCTCGATCAAGCCGGATAAATTCTGACTCAGAACGACAAAGGGAATGTCTCCGTCTAAGGAAGACCGGCGGGCAAGAATACCCCCTCCACACGAACAGCATGACGAGGCCGAGGCATCTTCGTACTGCCTTTGCGGTCCCGCCAAAGAATCGCGTTGAGTGTTGCAGAATCCGCCGCATCGGCATGCGAGAAATCCAGTCGTGCGGATTCTTTCGCAGCAGCTGTCTTCGGCGCATTCGCCTGATAGATCAAGCCGTTCTTCTGGTTGCGGAGATCCGCCGTAAACGGCGCTTGGTCGCCCTTACCCGAAAACAAATCCGTCATCAGCGGAGAATATGCGTCGTTCACGTTCATCGCTGGCAGACCCAGTAGCGCTTCCATGGTATGCACCAGGCTCACCGTGGTGTGGAAGTCATGGTGCACAACCGGATTCTGCGCCGAACCCGGAGCATATTTGCTGATCACATACGCAGTGCTGCGATGAGCATCCACATGGTCAGCACCGTCTTGCGCGTCATCTTCCACAACGAAGATCGCCGTGTCCTCCCAATAAGAGCTATGCGAAACGGCCTCTACTACGCGGCCCAGCGCAAGATCGTTATCGGCAACCGAGGCTACCGGCGTTGGGAAATTGGCTCTCTTCCCTGCCGTGTGGTCGTTGGGCAGGCGCAAGAAAACATAGTTGGGCAACTCCCCCGCCTTCTTCCCTTCCGTTCGGGCGCGCACAAAGCCGTCAAACTCCTTCAGAAATTCATCAGCGCGAAGCTGGTCGGGATAGTCTTCCTTGAAATCGGCAAAGAGCGGATCAAAATGATCACGGAGTTCGGGCTTGGTCGCGACGTTGCGCTTGATGATGGGAACGGGCCAGTGATAGGGATTGGGCGAACCCTTCGGCTGACCAAGATAGTCGGGGAGAGGCTCACCGGGGGCAATCGAATTCTTAGCGCATTCACCGCCTGGAGGCGGTGGCGTTCCCTGCTTGGGTGACGCCTGACCGCGCTTGCCGCGTTTCTCGCACCACTCGGTAGCTACGAATTCGCCGTAATGTCGGTACGTCAGCCCGTGGCGCGCGACGTTGGTAAACAAATATTTCGACTGCGGTTCGTTCACATCGGGCAGATTTCGCTCCAAGGGATACTCATCGGCGACGATGCCTTCGAAATCATACGTGCGCTCTCTGCTGCGATAGTCGATCTGCCAGGTCTTTTCCGTATAGTCGGTAGTGGTGGCAGCCATCGACCACATGTGACCGTCACCCGAAACCTCTCCGGAGTCATAAAAATTATCGAGCACGCCAAATTGCAAAGCTAGGTGGTGCTGGTTCGGGGTGATGTCCTCGCCGTAAAGAACGAGCGATGGGTCTCCGTCTCCCACCTTGAGGTCGCCGAGAATCTGATCGTACGTGCGATTCTCTTTCACAATGTAGATCACGTGTTTTATGGGATTGCGACCAGCGGCGAATATGAATTGATCCGTCTCCGCCAGCAATAGATTTTGCTCTTGCGCTGCACGAGTCAGTTCTGGAAGCCGCTTTTCGACCTCCGACATCTTGAGCCGACCGACAGAGCCATGCAGCAGCGTGGGAATGTAAGGGAAGATATGCCGATGCTTTGTGTGATTATCCGGAGCGGATCGTTCCGTATTTGGGCCAGTGCCGCGACCTTTGCCAGTTGCTATGAGAAGCTCCTCCCCGTGCGAAGCCAACGCCGTGGGATACCACTCGGTGGGAATGCAGCCCAAAGCGGCTTGCGGTTTGGAGGCGCTCGTCCCTGTGGGCAATTTTTCGACATCGAAAACGGCAACCGAATTCGTGCCTGCATTGGCAGAGAAAAGCCGTTTGCCATCTCCGGACTGCGCTAGAGCATTGGGGATGCTCCCGCTCGATTTCTGCCCCGGCAGCAAAGTCGAAAGCCATGCGATCGGCTCACTCTTGGTGGCGCCTTTTCCTGTGTTGATGACGGCAATCAGATCCGCATTCGCCAGCGCTATATAGAGCCGTGTCTCATCCGGACTCAGCAGCAAAGCCGTAGGATGCGTTCCGGGATCGGTTGCCAAAGTCGGCTCGCCCAACGAAATCCAGCGTGCGATCTTCCCTGACGAAAGATCAAGTTCGGCAACTTTCGAGGCGTTCCACAAACTGCACCAAGCTCTGCTGCCATCGTGTGAAATCACGACCGAATAAGGGAACTCTGCCGGAATCAGCTTATGCTGGCTCAAATCGAAGTGCTGCGCTTCCTTGCCAGTTTCGGCGTCAATCAGGATCACGCTGTCGGAGAGGTTGTTAGCGACTAAGATCTGCTCATGGCCCTCGCGATTCGTAACCGCAATCCCGGCAGGATACGGAATCGCCTGGCCGCGGCCCAGTTTGAACAGCGCCTTGGAAATGAATTTATCGTCGCCCACCGCCTGGGGCGCGATCTTGAGGAAGCGGTCCGCCTTCACTTTGCCATCTTGAAAGCTGTAAACGGCGATGCCATTTCCGGTATGGCCAGGCTTCTGTCCGCTGGGATCAGTAATTGATCCCATAGAGGCGTAGAGACGGTGGCCGTCACTGGAGAATGCAAGCCCGAGGAAATAGCTCTGAGCGGCGTTCTCGCCCAGGCGATCATCCGGGAAGTCCGTAACTTGATTCGTATCAAGATTAAGGATGGCGATCGACTGCTTTAAGCCGGATTCAGGAGTGCCGTAGCCGTTGTTCAGCAGCGCCGCGTAATGGCCGTCAGGATGGATAGCAATCGCAGTGGGAAGCCCGTTCGTCGCTTGCGGGTCGCCCGGCGTGTGCGTCGCAAGATGCTTGCCTGAGGCCAGACGAGTCGCCTCGTTCGACTTCGAAGCGGTGCCCAAGAGAACGGTGACTGTGAGCAGCAAAATAGCCGGTGCGGCAAGACGCAAAAATACGCGCAAGTGAAGCCTCCGAAGCAAGATCAAAGTCTACCGTTTGAGGAAGAATCGTCGAAATACCGTCGAGAAGCTACGCCTGCAAAGTCCGAAATGGCGGGCAATACTAACTGCCGGTCGTCCCAGCCGTAGGCTGCACAGGCGCTTCCTGAGCGGCGTTGTGGCGGACATCGTCGCCACGGACCCAGAAAATGACATCTTCTGCAATATTGGTGGCGTGGTCGGCAACGCGTTCCAGGTTGCGTGCAATCAGAAGCGCATCCAACGCCTGCCGTGTGGCTTCAGGATTCGTATTCATCTTTTTCACGAGAACGATAAATGCATCGTCGCGCATGCGGTCCACAACGTTGTCCATTTCCAGAACGGCCTGAGCCAACTCAGCCTTGCCTTCAACAAAAGACTCCAGCGATCTCCGAACCATCGCGGACACCGCGGTCGCCATACGCGGGATGTCCACGGGCAACTCCACTGCCGGAAGTTCTACCATATCCATCACGCGCTCGGCGATGTTGACGGCCTGGTCTCCCACACGCTCCAGGTCCGCGTTGATCTTGACCACCGCGAGCAGGAAGCGGAGATCGACCGCCATGGGCTGCTGCATGGCCATGAGATCGAAAGCAGTCTCGTCAATATCGCGCTCGGCGGCATTGATCAGGGTTTCATTCTCCAGAACCTGATGGCAGCCGTTCAGATCGCGATCAATGTAAGCTTGGCAGGCGCGTTCCACCGCCTGCTCCGCCAGCCCACCCATGCGCAGGAGCTTCTCCCTCAGTTCGTCGAGCCCTTGCTGAAAACGCGTTCGCATTATCCGAACCTGCCTGTGATGTAATCTTCCGTCCGCTTGTCGGAAGGTGTAGTAAAAATCTTTGTCGTTTTCTCAAACTCGATCAATTTGCCCAAAAGGAAAAATCCAGTGTACTCCGCGACTCGGGCTGCCTGCTGCATATTATGCGTCACAATCAGAATTGTATAGTTCTGCTTCAGCTGAAAGATCAAGTCTTCAATCTTGCCTGTGGAAATGGGGTCGAGCGCTGAGCATGGCTCGTCCATCAGCACAACCTCGGGCTCCACTGCCAAGGCGCGCGCGATACACAATCGCTGCTGCTGCCCACCAGAAAGGCTGGCACCGGACTTCTTTTTCAGATCGTCTTTGACTTCGTCCCATAATGCAGCGTTCTTGAGCGAACGCTCGACAATCTCATCCATCTGCTTTGCATTACTGCGAAACCGGTTCAGCTTTAAACCAGCCGCCACGTTGTCATACACGGACATTGTCGGAAATGGATTCGGCTTTTGGAACACCATGCCAACGCGACGCCTCAATTGCGGGGCCGACGTACCGTTATACGCATCGACTTCGCCAATCTTCACCGACCCTGTCGCCTTGGCATCCGGAATGGTCTCGTGCATTCGGTTAATGCAACGCACGAAAGTGGACTTGCCGCAGCCCGAAGGACCGATCAGCGCGGTGCAATGATTCGCAGCCGCCGTCATCGTGATGTCAAACAGCGCTTGCTTCTTCCCGAACCAGGCGTTCAGGTTCTTAACTTGGATACTTACACCCATAACTTAGTGCGCTCCCCTGAGGTTGCCGCGACTCACGGCCAAGCGAACGGCTGAAACCGCCACCACAATCATCACGATCAACACCAACGCGCCTGCCCAAGCCTGCTTGTGCCATTCGTCAAACGGAGAAATGGCGTAAGCGAAAATTTGCAGAGGTAAGGCCGCGGTCGGCTGATTCAGATTGAAATTCCAGAACTGATTGCCAAAAGCCGTAAACAACAGAGGAGCGGTCTCTCCTGCCACGCGCGCAAACGCTAACATCACTCCCGTTATAACTCCGGGGAGGGCTGTGCGCAATGTTATGGAAAGCGTCGTACGCCACTGCGGAACACCGAGCCCAAACGCAGCTTCGCGAATCTGCGACGGTACCAACAGCAGCATTTCTTCCGTGGTCCGCGTGATGGTGGGAATCATCATGATCGCCAACGCTACACCACCAGCCAGCGCTGAGAAATGCTTCTGCTTCAAGACCACCAGACTGTAAGCGACGATGCCGATCACGATGGAAGGCACGCCGTTTAATACGTCCGAGACGAAGCGCACAATGAATCCCAAATACCCGCCGCGCCCATACTCCGCAAGATAAATTCCAGCTCCGATTCCGACAGGAATACCCAGCAGACTTGCCAGCCCGAGGATCACCGCCGAGCCCTCGATCGCGTTGGCCATGCCTCCGCCTGGTTCGCCGACCGGCTTGGGCGTCTGGGTCAGGAAATCCCAACTGATGGAGCCAACGCCCTTGTAGACAAGGTATCCAAAAATCGCAAGCAAGGGGGCCAAAACCAGGAACATCGCCGATACCGAAAGCGCCGTCATGACATGATCCGTGACCATCCGGCGCTTACTCACGTTCGGTATTTCCAAGGCGTTGGAGCCAGCCATTGCTTGGTTCGGCGTTACGCTGTTAGACATTTCCCCTCGCAGGTTGCCCTTTTGTCACCGACCATACCAGCAGGCGAGCCAAAGCGTTTACGATGATCGTCACAAAAAAAAGTGCCAACCCGATTTCCACCAACGCGCTCAGGTACAGATCGCCTGTGGCTTCGCTGAACTCGTTGGCAATCACCGACGCCATACTGTAACCGGGCGCAAAGAGCGATTTCGCAATCTCAGGCCGATTGCCGATCACCATGGTCACAGCCATGGTCTCACCGAGAGCGCGTCCCAAACCCAAAATAATGCCGCCCACGATGCCGGTACGAGCATTGCGCAGAACACCTACGCGAATCATCTCCCAACGAGTGGCCCCCAACGCCAAGACTCCCTCGCGTTGATGCGACGGAACCACTCGCATCACTTCCCGCGTAATGGAAGAAATCACAGGCAGAATCATGATCGCGAGAATCACGCCCGCCGCAAGCATTCCGATGCCAAAAGGGGGACCCTCAAACAACCCAGTCCAACCCAGCCACTTCGCGAGCCCCGGCTGGATGTAATTGCGCAAAATCGGCACCAGGATGAAAATCGCCCATAAGCCATAGATAACGCTGGGGATGGCAGCCAGCAGCTCGGTAAAAAATGAAAGCGGGCTGCGCAGCCATACTGGGCACATTTCGGTCAGGAAAATGGCTGTTCCGACAGCAAGAGGTACGGCAATAACCAGCGCGAGCAGCGACGAAACCAGCGTCCCGTAGATGAACGGTAAAGCCCCGTAGTGGTCCTGCACAGGATCCCAGTCCTGACCACTGAAGAAGCTCAAACCAAAAGCGTTCCAGGACAACCGGGAATTCAGGACCAACTCGTAAACGATGAGCGCCAGGATGACCAGTACGGAAATAGCGCACGCCCACATAGCGTAGCGAAACAACTGGTCGGGCCAGCGCGAATCCGTAACTTGGGCTAGAGGCGAAGGGCGGCGCTCCAAACTTGGGGCCAGCTGCCGTCCGGCGCTTGTCATATCAATACGGATATCTGGCATATTCGGGGCAGGGTCCGCCATCGCGAAATCCTACCATGCACTTGTTACAGACTGGTTAAAAAGCTCGGATTTGCCTCGAAGCTGCTTCAGGGCAACGCTCCGACCCTGATTTTGCTTTGCAAAATACCTTGAAAACATTTAAGAGTGCTAAAGACCTGATTCTAGTTCCCTTATGCCAGTCTTTGCAGCCGTAGATATCGGCTCCAACTCAGTTCGCCTGAAGCTTGCCCGCTTGCAGGGGCGCAAGCTGACCGAGCTCCACGAAGATCGTGCCGTTACGCGGCTGGGGGAGTTGGCATTTCGTACCGGCTATCTATCCCCGGATGCGATGGCGGAGACCATCAAGGTTCTACGGCGGTTCCACAAGACGGCTCAGCGCCTGGGAGCCGATCGGGTCCGTGTCGTGGGAACCAGCGCGATGCGGGACGCCCGCAACTCCCAAGCCCTGCTGGAATGGGTTCGTTCGGCCACCGGCTGGACCGTGGAGATCATTACTGGCCAGGAGGAGGGCCGCCTAATCCACCTTGGACTCGTGTCGAACCTGCGACTGAGCGCGTCCCCGGTACTGTTGATGGACTTGGGTGGCGGCAGTTGTGAGTTGACGATTTCCCAAAATGGGCACATCAAGGACAGCGTGAGCCTGCCATTGGGCGCCGTGCGCCTAACCAGTGAGTTCCTGAGGCATGATCCTCCACGCAACGGCGAACTGGAGCGCTTACGTGCATTTGTGACGCGCTACGTGGGCCGTGTTGCCCAACGAGTGACCGCGGCAGGGGTAAAGACGTCCATTGCAACCTCGGGCACAGCAGCGGCCCTGGCGGCCTTGAGTGCGGGAGCCACGAATCCCCAAAAGGGACTGGTCTCTCGGGACTCGGCAAGACGGCTTGCCAAACTACTGGCACGGCTCGGCCCCGAAGAGCGCAAGAACCTGCCGGGTATTGGGCCTCGTCGGGCGGAAATTATAGTCGCGGGTGCGGCCGTTTACGCCGAAATCCTGGAGCGCTGTAAACTTCCGGGCTTTCGCTATTCCTCGTTGGGGCTTCGCGACGGCCTGCTGGCGCAGATGGCGGCTGAGTACGACAGCAAAACCCGCTCTGCGAAGCAAATCGAGTCCGAACGTTGGGATTCTGTGCTGGATGCTGTCCGCCACTACCACGTGGAGGGAAAGCATGCGCTGCGGGTGCGCGAATTCGCCATGCAGCTTTTTGACGCGTTGAAGTCGGTTCATTTGCTACCGCCCGAATACAGGGAGTTGCTCGGAGCAGCCGCTATGCTCTATGAGGTTGGCGATTATGTAAACCGGAACGGGCGCCATCGCCACGCCTACTACATTATTGCGAATTCCGAGGTACTGGGATTCAATCCCGACCAGCGAAATGTGATTGCGGCCATTGCGCGCTATATGGGGAAGAGCCGTCCGCTGCCCACCGATGCTCCGATGCGCCCACTGCCACCTGCCGAGCAGGAACATACGCGGAAAGCAATCTGCCTGCTGCGTTTGGCCCGTGCCCTGAATTTGGGGAGAAGCGATTCCGTGCGCGCGGTGAAGATTCATTCCCGCGAGGCGAACGTGAAACTAACTTTGGTTCCCAAGCGCGGCATGGGAGCGGACCTGGAATTGTGGGCGATTGAAAAAGATCAACTCTATTTCCGAGAGCTTTTTGGGCGAACGCTTTCCGCAACGGCATTGTGAACCGCGCGTAGAATTCTCGGAGTAATGCACCACATCAGTTCGCCCGCGTTGCGCCGTAGTTCCACTCGCGCAACCGCTCCCTTTTTCAGATCGATGGAAGCTTCGCACCCGGCGGCGCTGATGATTCTGCCGACAAATTCACTCAGATTAGGGTTGTGCCCGACGACCATAACCGCTTCCAGCTTGCGATGTTTGTCCAGGGCGGCACGAAATTCCGCAAATGTTCCGGCGGGACGCAGCGAGGACTCCAAAAGGATTTTGCCATCGAAACCTATTTCATTTCCGACCAGTGAAGCAGTCTGCGCGGAACGCTTCAGTGGGCTGGAAAGAATAGCGTCCACATGAACGTCCGCGGCGGAAAGAAAACGACCCAAGTGGCCGCACTGCTCGATGCCTTCCTTATCAAGACCGCGCTTCTCGTCTTTCTTAGGATTGTCGAGGCGCTCTCCGGCGCTGGCGTGGCGGAGGAAATAAACGATCATGCGAACCTAACTCCCTTGCTTGCAATCTCGCACAGGTACCCTGGCTATGCGGTGCGGCCCACGCGGTCTCGAACGCGGCGTGACTGCGGAACTGGGATCGCGTCCAGAGAGAGCTTGCCTTCCGCCAATCCCATGAAGAACTCTTGTGCATTAAACCCAGATGGCTTCTGGCGCGAACTGCCCTGCTTCTTCAGCCGGCGTGTATGAACATAGCTTCCATCGCGTTGCAGCAGGCGAGCCTTGCGATTGTCTTGCAGGTACGCCTCCAGTATCTCATGGCGTATGCGCTCTCGCAGCAGCACATCGCGAACCGGCACCAGCACTTCCACGCGGTCGTAGAGATTGCGCGGCATCCAATCGGCACTGCCAATCCAGGCTTCCTCTTCGCCACCATTTTCAAAATAGAGAATACGGCTGTGCTCCAGAAAGCGTCCTACGATACTACGAACGTGGATGCGATTGCTGACCCCGCGAATACCGGGACGGAGGGAACAGATGCCGCGCACAATCAAATCGATTTCGACTCCAGCCTGGGCTGCGCGGTAAAGCGCAACGACCATGTTCTTATCCAAGAGAGCGTTCATCTTGGCAATAATGCGGGCGGGGCGGCCCGCCAGAGCGTGCTCGGTTTCGCGAGCGATCAGCGCCAAACATTGGTCGGCTAAATGCAGCGGAGCGACCATAAGGGATCCGTAGTCTGCGTGCTCAGCGTAAGCCGTCAGGAAGCTGAATACATTTGCAACCGAATTGGTGATTTCAGTATCCGAAGTAAAAAGACTCAGGTCGGTATACAGGCGAGCGGTGGAAGCGTTGTAGTTCCCCGTTCCGATATGGCAATAGCGACGCATCATTCCGTCGGGATCGCGGCGGACTAGCAAACAGAGCTTGCAGTGCGTCTTGAGCCCGACAAGACCATGGAATACCTGCACCCCGGCATCTTCCAAATCGCGTGCCCAACGAATATTGGAAGCTTCATCAAAACGAGCCTTAAGCTCGACAACCGCCGTAACTTCTTTGTTCTCCGCCGCTGCGATCAGGGAGGCAACGATCTGCGAGTTCTCCCCAGTGCGGTACAGCGTCTGCTTGATCGAGAGCACGTTGGGGTCGAGCGCCGCAGACTTCACAAACGAAACAACGGAGTCGTAGGAATCGTAAGGATGGTGCAGCAAAATGTCATGCTGCCGCAGCTCTTCGAAGAAATCCTGCGACTTGCCAGTGAGGCGCATCTCGCGCGGAGTGAAGGATTGGAACTTCAAATCCGGGCGATCCGTCTGCTCGAAGATATTGAACAGGCGCGAGAGATTCACTGGGCCGTCGACGGAAAAAACCTGCCACGGATCGAGCTCGAAGTTGGTACGCAGTCGTTCGATGATTTCCTTATTCGCGGCAGCATCGATCTCGAGCCGCACTGCATCCCCTTTGCGGCGGTTATGCAGTTCGGCGCGCACCGATTCCAGCAAATTGCGGGATTCCTCTTCCTGCAAGTACAGGTTGCTGTTCCGTGTAACCCGGAACGCCGCCGACGAAACAATTTCGTAGCCCTTGTACATGCGGGCGGCATGGTGTGCGACCAAGTCGGCAAGAGAGACAAAGTCGGCGGTGTTTTGCGAAGGCAGCCGCACTAGTCGCGGCAGAGCTCGGGGAACGGTCACGACTCCCATGTAGGTCATGGAGGAACGGCGACGACGACGCAGCAACAAAGCCATACACAATGCTTTATTGATTACCCTTGGGAAGGGGTGGGCAGGATCGACCGTTACAGGCGTAAGAAGAGGGTCGAGTTCTTTTTCGCAATACTCTTCGACGAACGCCAGGGCTTCGCTGTCGAGTTCATCGACCGTAAGGACGCGGATTCCGTTTTCCGTCAGTGCTGGCAGCAGTTCGTTGTTCCAGCAACGATACTGCTCATCCACGAATTTGTGGGCCATTTTAGAAATTACCGCACGCTCTTCCGCTAGCGTCAGACCGTCCGGGCCGCCTTGCGTGTAGCCATCTTCAATCTGCTGCACCAAGCCGCCCACGCGGACTTCAAAAAATTCATCCAGATTGCTTGCAGTGATCGCGAGAAACTTCACGCGCTCGAGCAGCGGATTGCTTTCGTCTTCCGCTTCCTGCAGGACGCGGCGGTTAAACTCCAGCCACGAAGCTTCTCGATTGGTAAAGTATGACGGTTTGTCGAGGGCGATCGGGGGCATGGGTCGGGAGGTAGGGGTCAGAGTTTTTTGCGGGCTTCTGAGTCCGGAGCGGAACGCGTCTTCTTCTGGATGGACCAGCGAATCTCAGTCGGACTATCCAGGCATTGCACAAAGAGGTTGTGCTTGCTTTCCAATCGAACCTTGACCGCTTGTCCGGGCATGCACCCGTCGGGCAACACTTCCTGCGCGGAATGCGGCTCGTAATCTACGGTGTATACAAGGCCTCCCGAATCGACTTCCATTTCCAAATACGGATCTTCGGTTGTGACCGGAGTATTGACGATGTAGTACTGAACCCGAGAACGCGTCTTGTGCTCGACGGTGAGAACCACGCCGGGCTGGACACCCTTCTTCTCAACAGCGCCGACTGTCGAAGCCAGCAGCACAAGGGTAGTGAAAGTAATGACCCAGCCGCGCACGCAAAAGTCCCCGTTCTTAACGTATGTTGCTACAAAGCTCAGTATAGATCAGAGGTAGATCGTGTGGCAGCGGAGCTTGCTCCGCTGGCTCTTGAACTGGGTTGATAAGGCAGATTTCCTGCAAACAGAATGGGGCGCCAGTCGTTTCGACTGACGCCCGTAACCCTCTGTATTTCCATCACTTAGAACGTATAAATGATGTCGAACTGCAAGCGGTTCAGGCTGTGACCCAAGTCGCCCGCCTTTTCAAGACCTGGAACCAAAACTGCATTTTCCAGCGCAGTGTTCAACGTACGACCACGCCAGAACGTAAACGATGCCACTGTATTCGGGTTTAGCCTGTACAGCGCGTAGAAGCGGTGCTGCAGGATGTTGGTTGGAGCGCGCTGATCGCTTTCCACGAAGGAAGCGATAGCCGAATCCTGCTCTTGTCGCAGATACGCGTAGCCGACTTGGAAATCGCCCTTGTTCTTGATCTGACCGAGGCTGATGTCTAAACCATAGGCTTTCGATTGCTTGCCTAAATTGGTCAGTTGGACCAGCTGACCGGTAAGTGGATCCAGTGTTCCGGAAAACGGATGCGCCACCGCGTCCAAGTTGTTTTCGTATTCCGCTACCACGTTCAGCGGCAAGCGCTTGAAGGGAGTCTTGAACGTATTGTTGAGGATGAAATCGGTGTAGAAGAAACCACCCTGGAAGTGCTTGCCATCCAGCGTCAGGGAGTTGGTCATGCCATTCGGCGCAAAGACGCAGTTCGGAGTTGCTGGCACGGGCTTGACGACCAGCGTAATCGGGTTCGTCACAGTCGACAAGGTAATAGGGGGATTCTGGCAACCCGGTCCTTCGCCAGGAACGTTGATGGTGAAGATCGTGGGTATGGCTGTGCCCGGCTGCGTAAGGCTCGGAATCTGAGCGACGAAGGTGGCAGTGGTCGACTGCACCGCAAATGCGCTGGACTGCAAAATCGCATCTGGCCTATTCCATTTCGTAGCCGAGAACGAAGCAACCGCCGTCCACCAGTCTCCAAAAGGCTGGAGCTTAGCGTTGGCATGAACGCCTGTAGCAAAGGAATCGCCAGCTTTGCTCGCTTCGTTGAAAATCAACCCGTAACCGCCCACCGTGAAGTTCTTGACCACCGGCCCGTGCAGGTCGTACGACAGCTTGGCACTGAAACCGTCCGGGTTGATATCGGGATCGAACGTGACTCCCGTGCGCAGCCAGGTATACGCGAACTTACCGCCGGTGAGTTGCAGAGCCTTATAGCGCTGTGGATTATAGGTTACGTAGGCCCTGTCCAATGCAATCGTCTTGCGAACGAAATTATTGGTCAGAGTTTCATTGGTTGTGGTCGGGTCACCGAGAGTACCCGTTGCCAGCGCCCATCCACCGGTGAAATCTCCAGCCTTACCTTCCATCCCGAAACGGACGCGCACACGCGCACGGTTGCGGTCAAGAACTCCCTGCTGGTTGAAGGACTCACCGCGAACACGAACGTCGCCGTAAAACTTGAAGCGATTGAGCACGGTCTCAAAGCCGGCCATACGCTTTTGGTCGTCGATCGTTGTGAGAGCGCTGCTGGTCAGCGTCGTTTGCAGGTCGGAGAGCGAACCGGACAGCTTGTCGACCGACTGCTGCTGCTGGGCATCCGTAGCTTCCAGAGCGGCTGCCTTCGTCTTCGCTTCGTCGGCTTCAGCTTGCGCAGCTTGCAGCTTCTGCTGCGTGTCCTGCCAGGCTTGATCGCGTTTCTGAAGCTCCTGCTTCAGGGTTTCAATCTGCTGTTGCTGGATGGCAACGGAGTCCTTCAGACTCTGCACATCCTGCTGCGTGACTGGTGGTTCAACCGGCTTGGCTATTTTGCGGCGTTTCTTGGTCGGAGCGGTCTGTGCGGCCAAGCTCCCGGCCAACACGAGGACCACGCCCCATCGAATTACGGTATTCATTGCATCTCCTTGGCACCATCTGAGAGTGCCCGTGAATCAAAATTACGAACGAGCTAAATTCTACCATTCCGATAGGATTTGTTCTACTCCGCTTCCGTTACGGACGGACTTACTGCCGGAGGCAGCTTATTTCACTTGCTTAATGGCCCCCTTAACCTTTTCCGCAACGCTCGAAGGCAATGGCGCGTAGCTCAGGTCTGCCACCATCTTCTGACCGTCGTTCACCATCCAACTCAGGAAATCCGCGAGAATCTTGCCCTTCTTCTCATCCTTCGACTTTTCCGGAATCAACAACCAGGTAAAGCTGGAAATCGGGTACGCCTCTATCCCAGGAGGATTGGTGATAGAAACACGAAAGTCATTCGGCATGGTCTTGACCGAGGCAGCTGCGGCCGTCGAGCTGGCCAAGTCTGCCTTGATGAACGCTCCAGAAGAATTCTTGACGCTACCGTAGTCAATCTTGTTCTGCACAGCGTAAATCAGCTCAACATATCCAATCGCTCCCGGCAGTTGGCGAATCGAACCAGCCACACCTTCGTTCCCTTTGCCGCCGAGACCGACAGGCCACTTCGGCGAAGTGCCTTTGCCTGGGCCGTTCTTCCAGTCTTCGCTGACCTTTGAAAGATAGTCGGTAAAGATGTAGGTTGTTCCGCTGCCATCCGAGCGGTGGATGACGATGATCGCCTGACTTGGAAATTTAATATCCTTATTGGCTTTGGCGATGATCGGGTCGTTCCAATTCGAGATCTTGCCCAGGAAGATTCCAGCCAGCATCTCCGGAGTAAACTTCACTTCGCCGGTCACTCCAGGAATGTTGTAGGCCGGAACTACGGAGCCAAGTACGGTTGGGAAATGCAAAATCTTGGTCTTGGCGGAACTCATCTGCTCGTCGGACATCGGGCCGTCGGTTGCGCCGAAATCCACTACGCCTTCGGAAACCTGGCGAATGCCGCCGCCGCTGCCGATCGACTGATAGTTGATCTGCACGTCGGAGTGTACCTTGCTGTATTCGCTAAACCACTTTTGATAAATCGGGTTAGGGAAAGTGGCGCCGGCACCGGTCAGCTTGGTCTGGCTGAAGGCTGGGGCGGTTGCAACAAGAAGGCTAAGAATTAGCGCGATTTTACGCATCACTCGCGTGGCTCCTGGGATTCGAATTTCTAGAGGACGACTATGAGCTTAGTAGCGGAATGTTACAGATACGTTACAGAATGGTTACGAAGAAGTGAATTCAGAACGGATTGTGTTTGGGAGCAACAACTTTCACGGTCCAGTTTGCAAACGCTGCATTTCGCGGACGAACAGACCGTTTTCCGGAAACTCATTGTGTAATCCAGAAAGCAACTGCCGTGCTTGAGCTCTGTCCTTGTCGCGCACAGCTGCAATCGCAAGCAAAATGCGCGCAAACGGCGCCAGGTAGCGGCCATGTTCCGCCGTCAACCTGAGGTCGGCAAGCCCCTCCCCCTTATTCCCTTCCACTCCGCCCAATCGCAGAAACCAGCGAAATGGAGCGTAGAGGCTTCCGATAATGTAGCGGCTCATGCCGCGAGCAAGGTACGCGTCGTAAGCCTTGGGGTCGATCGCGAGAAGCTGCTGCGCCCAGGTGGTTGCGTCGCGCGTATAACCGAGCGCTGCAAAATTCCGCTTTTCGATTAGTTGCGCGTAGTCGGCGTGAAGACCGTTTGCCAAGACCATAGCTAGCAGCGCGTCGTGGTCCTTGGCATCTTTCGCCAGACGCCCTTTGGCCAATGTCTCTGCGCGTCCAAGTGCCGCCAAGAAGCGGTCTCTTACCTCTGGATCCGGCGCAAATTTTCTTCCCTTCAGAAAAGCCTTGTCGTCCTCATAGAACTGCGATTCAAGGATGCCGAGCCGATCAAATTCGGAGAAAAGCAACCCCGCGCCGTCGCTTACCGGCCCCATAGGCTCGTTGGGATTCTGCTGCTGCCATTCCTTAAATTCGTGTTCCGCGTCGGCGAACTTGAGGTTGTACAGGAGGAGAAAGCCGTGATCAAGCGTTGGCTGAGTGAGGGCTAACCGCTCAGGTGTCGGCGCAGCAAAAGCTGCTATCGAGACAAGTAGAAGAACCGTCGAAAAAGACGCTCGGGAGTGAGGATGCATAAATCTGTTGTATTGGATGCCAGCCAACACTTTCCACAAAAAATAGTTCACAGATGTTCTCTACTAAGGGGTCTGCCCACCTTAAAGACTCAGGATACAAGAAACGCCTCTCGGAACCGTTGCGAGACTTCGTCCCGCACTATGCCTCTCCGTTGGGAGAACCAGTAACAACGCCAACGTGACCAAGGGAAGCTGGAGGATTCCGAACGACGGGAGTTGCAAGGTGTGCTGGACAAATACATCGGCGTGAAAGACAAATTTCAAAATGATCAATGCGGCACATGTGACCCACGGCCATAGAGCCAAGACCACAACTAAACCCGATAAATAGCGCAGAAGCCCTTTTGCTTGGCGGAGTACGCTACGTTCTTCGACCACCAGAAGAAATCCCGGCACCAGCAGTACCTGATTGTAGGTACCGAGGTTCGGGCTGTTACAGATAGCGGCCACCAGAGATAAGCAAATCGCACGACGCGAAGCCACCGATGCTAGCGGCTGTTCGCGCGACGTCCAAGCCGCCCACACGACGGCTACTGAGATCAGCATTCTGCCGAGCCATGCCCAGCGTGAGGTCAAGAACAAATCTAGAAATGCAGTGTTTGCCAAGTAGCCTTGATATGCACGGAGCGCCTCATAAAATTGAGGCAGCCATCCAGGCAGTAAAAGCTCTGAGGCCGCCAAGAGAACGCCCATCGTGGAAGTAAACCCCCAAAACCAGCGCTGCCGCTCCTTCCAGTTCCAGGAAACCCAGATCAACATCAAAAGAACGGCATAAATCACCGTTTGTGGCTTGATCGTTGCAATCGCCATCAACGCGCCCGAAGAAAAAAACCATCCGCGACTGCGGGCAAAAAAAGAGGCTGCCAGAAAAAGTAAAACAAGCAATACGGGCTGCTGCAGAGAAACAGCTTGAATGAAGGGATAGGTCGCAAGCAGCAATAAGATTGCAGTCAGCGAATTGGCGAAGGCGAAGCGAACTTTGAGTACTTGCTCCCACAAAAGAACACTCGCAAGACCAAAAAAGCCCAAACACCAGAATGCCGCTACTTGCACTTCCAGAAAATTCATTCGGACGAATGGCGCCAACAGAAAAACCACGTACAGAGGGTAAGCAAAGCGAGCTTGATCCTTGGGATCGTTCGGACGGGCTGGATCCAGTTCCCGTCCATAGTAGCCCCGCTGAATTTCGAGAGTCACGTCATGGCTGTATGGATTGCGCCCGCGCAACAGAAGCTCACGAGCGCCAAGCCAGCGAGGATAGAGGTCGGAGAGAAGACCGCGGGGCCGTCCAACTTGCGCTGCATCCATCACTTGGTACGGAATGAGAATCTTTTTCACGTAGAACCACATGCTCGCTGAAGCGAGTGCAGCCAATGCGACAGCTAGATACCGTTTTTTCGGAGAAGCTGAGAACATTCGTCAAAGCCCGTGCGGAAGATGGTACAACTTATCGTCGTGAAGCGGAGCGCGAAGGAGAACATAATAAGGACGATGAAGCACCGCCTGGCCACCTCGATTGCCATAGGCGCGTTGAGCGCCTTATGGTGTTGGGCGATTCTCTCTCGCAACCATCAAGGAGCCGCCGACTTCCAATGGGCCATCCGCTTGGCGCAACATCTTCTGACGGGACAAGCCCCCTACGACACGCCTTTGGAGCAGTACCCGCCCGCCGCTGCGCTGCTTGGATTACCCTTCGTCACACTGCCGGGAGAAATTGCAGGCGCGCTGTTCTTCGGAATCAGCTCCGGGCTACTAGCATTTGGTTTGACGCGTACGGGATACACACGCCTGCTCATTTTTTTCGCCTACCCCTATTGGGCGGCAATGATTACTGTGCAATGGTCCCCGTTGGTCGCTGCAAGTGCATTTTTCTGGTGGCTTGCGCCAGTGGCGCTCATGAAGCCAAATATTTCTCTACCCGTGTTGTTGTCCAACCTGTCGCGCCGCGCCGTGATGGCTTGCGGAATTGTTTTGGCATTAAGTCTGGCGCTCACGCTGCGCTGGTATGAGGAGTGGCCTCGGCAGCTTGGCAACTACGACCATTTCTTTCCGCTAGCAGTGTTCCCGGGCATCCTGATTTTGCTGGCGCTGTTCAAACTTCGAGACGGGCTCCACAACAAAGACGCCCTACTGCTCATACTGGCTTCCTTAGTTCCACAGCGATGGTTCTACGATGCCTTCATTCTTTGGCTGATTCCAAAATCCCGTCGTGAGATCATCTTCACGGTCGCAGCCAGTTGGCCCGTCGCGCTTTTGCGTTGGTACGGTGCGCCAAACATGACGCAAGTGGGACGCTGGTCGGTGTTCGGGTTCTATCTTCCTATGCTGGCAGTGATCCTCTTGCGCGACGAAGCAATTCGGGCGCGATTGCCCTGGCGCGGGAAGAACAGCAATCTCATGCAGGACGCAGTGCCGCCTGCGCTGTCCATATCTTGAGGGCACGGTCGTATCCCCACAGCAGAAGAATCGGGAAAATCGCCATCAGGTTCAGCTTGG
>JANXUC010000009.1 GCA_025352065.1 Acidobacteriaceae bacterium
GGAACTCGAGATTGGCTACCATCTGCGCCGCGATCAGTGGGGTCACGGCTATGCGACGGAAGCCGCGTGAGCGCGCCGCGATTGGGCGTTTGCCAACCGCAGCGTGGATCGCATAATTTCGTTGATCCGTCCTGAGAACATCCCGTCGCGGCGTGTGGCCGAACGCAACGGCATGGCGCTTTGGAAAGAAGTGGTGTACCGCGATTTGCCGCACTGCGTTTACCGGATCGACCGGCCTTACAGCAAGTCCTCGACGCGCAGTTGGGTGTCCGCCTTCCTCCAGGCATCCTGGAATTGTTTGTCGACAAACTGCGCGTCGTAGTCGCGTTTTTGCGCCTTCAGCGCAGAGCTCAGGCCAAACAGCGAGCGCGGATTACGCGGGTCTCTTGCCAGATCATCGCGGAAGACTTGTTCCGCTTCCGCTGAGTTGCCGTTCATGAGCAGTGCCGCTCCCAACGACTCGCGTTCGGGGTAGAGCCAATCCTGCGGCTCGTTGTAATTCAGCGAGTCTTGCACGGTGACGGCCTCGCGCAGCTGGGTAATCGCGGAGGGAAGGTCTTTTTTTGCTACCGCAATTTTTGCGCCGAGGGCGTCGCGGGCAATCGTGAAGATGTCTTTCGTTTTGTTATTGACCGGCATAGCGAAAATTTCATCCGGGGGCGTGCTCGCGACTTTCTCGCTCATGAGTTTGTGCTCAGCCTCAGCCTCGGTCACCTTGCCTTTGCCTGCAAAGGCCATGCCGCGAGCAAAATGCCAGACGGCGGTCGCCGTCTTCATGGATGCATCCGGCGCAGGCATAGCGAGAATTTCGTCCCATTTTTGGAACCGTACTCGAACCATGATGGGTACGGTCATAAAGCCTTCCAGCGGAGGCATATCTTTCACCGCGGGCGCCACGTGAGCAGCAAGCTTGTCGGCGGCTTGCCACGAATCCGCGTAACGCCCTTCCATCGCAGCTGCGACCGCAATGAAGTGCAGATTATGCGAGTAGTACATCATGGGATACATGCCTTGCGCTCCAGTGGCTGCGATGTAGGCTTCGTCCACTTTCGCGGCGTCAATGTTGGTGCGTTCCGCCGCGTCAAAGTCGCCGGTGCGGATGTAGGTATGCGCGGGCATGTGGACCAGATGTCCCGCTCCCGGCGCCAACGCGGCCAGACGGTTGGCGGAGGACAACGCGCGCTCCGGAGTATTCGACGCCTCGACGGCGTGAATGTAATAGTGATTCGCGCCGATGTGGTTGGGATCGCGCTTCAGGACAGATTCCAAAGTTGCAACAATCTCTTTCGTGCCAGCCTCGGGTGTGCCGTCATGATGCCAGAGCTGCCAGGGATGCAGGTTCATGCCCGCTTCCGCAAAGAGCGTTGCGGCTTCCAGGTCGTCGGGATTGTGCTTCACCAAATCGCGCATCGAATCACGATAGTCTTCCGCCGCTTTCTTTAAGTCGGCTTTAGGGTCGGCGGGGAAGCGCTTGGCCAGGGCGTCGATGTATCCGCGCTCGCTGGGTGTGGCCTTTCCGGCTAAAGACTGGGCCTTTGCAATAGCATCATGCGCTTGCTTGAAGCGGTCTTCGCTGGCGGGGTCGTTGTAGTTCGGGCCGACGGCCTCCGCCACACCCCAATACGCCATCGCCAACGTGGGATCGAGTTCCGCCGCGCGCTGAAACGACCGTGCCGCTTCATCATGGTTAAAGGCAAAGATGTAGCGCAGCCCTTGATCGAAGAATTGTTGCGCTTCGGCATTGGTGGTCGAGACCGGATGGTGCAGATCGCCGAGACCGCCGACCATCGCGGCGGGTTTTGCAGGCGCGGGTGCATGGTCGGAATGCTGCGCTGCAGAGGTCCCGCAAATCGCAAGAGCAAGAATTCCGATTCCAAAGATGAGTCGCTTCATGGGATTTCTCCAGGGAAATGTGGCGCGGACACGCTTGTCCGCGAAAACTATCTCTTCCCATTACTTTCTGAGGGAAGAGGAACTGTCTCAAAGGACAGAGGGAGTTTAGTACGAACCGGCGGCGCAAGCCTCAAAAACAAGCGATTCAGAAGCCTGCGTTGGAAGTAGGATGAACCAGTAAGCTTATAAGTAGACGTGCGCAAAGTCCTGCTTCTTCACAATCCGCATGCGGGCGCGAACGACGGCCATTTGGAAGCCGTGCAGCGCGCCGAGGAAGTTCTTCGTCGCGCCGGCATCGAAACTACCGTTGCCGCCACGCTGTCTTCGGTCGAAGTTGGTGGTCAAGCAAGAGACGCCATCCGCGCAGGCTGTGACACCATTTTTTCGTGCGGCGGCGACGGCACGATCCTGGATATAGCGCAGGGGCTCATCGGAGAATCCGCCGCGCTGGCGCTGATCCCGCTGGGTACAGCGAATGTTCTGGCGCACGATTTGAGTATCCCCAAGGACCCAGCGCGGGCCGCGCAAGCTGCCTTGGATGCCGTTGCCCTGCGAGTCAGTGTGGGACATGTTGCATGTTGTAGCCTTGACGGAGCTCCCGTCAGCCGTTACTTCCTCAGCGTTGCAGGCGTCGGATTGGATGGATACCTTTTTCACCAGATCGAGCAACAGTCGGACAGCGGAAAGAAAGCCCTTGGCCTAGTTGCATATTTCTTGAAGGCGTTCCAAATCTGGTGGTCGTATCCCATGAATCGGTTTTCTGTAAGTCTTTCTGGCTCTGCTGGAGACGCCGAAAATGTCTCGCATACCGCAGCTCAGCTGCTAGCTGTCCGCGTTCGTGATTTCGGCAACGTGTTGCGCGAGCTGGCTCCGGGAGCGTCGCTGCTGCGGGATGACTTTCGCGTAGTTCTCTTTAAAACCTCCAGCCGCTGGAGTTATCTGCTCTACGTCGTTCAAGGAATGCTTGGGCTCGGCCGGGCCATGACCGGCATTGAGTTGAGCAGCGCCACGAGCCTGCGTTGCGATGCTCCTACCAGCGGCATGCCCGTTTACATCCAGGCCGACGGAGAACTGCTGGGAACGCTACCCGCAGAAATTGCTATTGTCCCCAATGCACTGACGCTTTTAGTGCCCCACGATTTCGCGTCCCGCCAGCGATGATGCTGGTCCCGAATTTGAAATGAAAAGCCTTACCGCCACTTCTTCACTCGCGGCCACAGTTGTGCGAGTGTTCCGAACTTCGCGTCTTTGCAGATAAATACGGGGATTTCTTGTTCTAAAGCATAGGGATTGCTGGCGGACGTGCCAACGTAGCCGACATGCTCAAAGAGCTGCTCAAGCCTTTCCTTTTCGTCGTCGAGAACGATCAGGCAATTGCCGCTATACCCGCGGGGGCCCCACAGGAAAAAAGTCTGATGACCGCTGAGTGCCCGAGGCAAGCCGTAACGTCGTCCGAGAAAATCAATCGCGCCCGCCTGGCCATAGTCTTGCGCGAAAATGCCGCAGTCGCTCCGCTCGCCGGGGCTGAGCCGGTTCCAGGCGACTGCCGTCTCGTCCACGATTTCCTGCCAGCCGAACTGGTCGGCGTACCATTGCGGCAAAGTCGCGCGAGCATGACCATGCTCCATGACCGGAAGCTTAAACGGTAACGTTTTCATGTAAGCAACAAAATGTTCCGGAGAAAGAACGGGCACAACCACGGGGGCTAAGTGCGCTCCAGCGGCGAGCAGCACTACTACGATTGCCGGTTTCATCCAGGTAATCCGCGGCGAGGTCAGCGACCGGCGCTCGATGGCATTCTCAATCGTCACCGAGCCCGCCGCCAGCAGCATGGGATAGATCGGCGCAAGGTAGTAATTCTTGCCGTGCAGCGCGAAGAATACTCCATAGCCGACGAGGTAACTCCATCCGAGAACGCGATAAGGTTTCAAATGCTCCGAAAAGAAAAATGCCAGCAAGCCCGTGATCCAGATCGGCGCGGTGAGAGGATGCACCAGCAAGGTCTGCTGAAAGAAGTAAGCACCCGCTGGCAGCACCACATTGCGTCCTTCAGCCCTAATCGCATGCATCAGTTGCAGGAAGGGCCAATCGTAATGTACGTTCCACAGAAAGTTGGGCAGGAAAACCAGGAACGCAGCCAGCCCGCCGAGCCAGATCCACTGATTCAAAAACACGCGCCGCTGTTCCGTCAGCAACAGGCCGACCACAATGCCGAATCCAAACAGCGCAATGGAATATTTTTCCTCCAGGCCAATGCCAGCGACGACACCGAACCAAAGCCAATAGCGAGGATCGCTACGCTTGATCGCCAGAATCACGAAGTACGCACAGCCCATCCAAAGATTGGGCTCTAGGCAATTCGTCCCGAGCAAGCTGCTGTTGGAAAGGTACTGCGGCGCGATGACAATCGTTACGGCGCTCAGAAGTAAAGCGAATTTTCGCCCGCCCAGCTCGCGCGCGATCATGGCGGCCTGCACCACCAAAAAAGAAGTAGCCAGCGCTGGAATAAAGCGAATGCTCCGTAGCGAATCTCCCAGCACCGCGCGGCAGATGTGTATCAAGAATGGAATCAGCGGTGGCTGGTCGACATAGCCCCAAGCCAGATGATCGCCACACGACATATAGTCGAACTCGTCGCGAAAGTACCCGTAACGGTTATTGAAGTAGCAATGGAAAACGAGTTTAACGAAGGCGATGGCCAGAACAATCGCCATACCGCCCGCGAAGAAGGACTGCCGATCTTGCTGCGTGGTTGACGGAAACTTCGCGGTGCTGGCCATGGGAGAGGGCAAGGATAGCTGAAGATACCAAATTGTGTCATCTAACTAGCCCGTGCGTACAATTGTCATTCCGGAGAGCTTCAGCTCCGCGCAATCTGCTATTTTCTACTGGCGACCTGATTTCAAGTTCTACGAGAGAACTCATAGTTGGAACCCTTAACACACTTACTCCTTGGCGCGAACCTTGGCCGTGCAGGACTCAATCGTAAAACTGCTTACGCTACGCTCACGCTGACTTTGGCGGCGGAAGCACCCGACCTCGACGTCGTGAGCCGCTTCGGTGGGCCCATGTTTGGCCTGCATCACCATCGCGGCTTCACGCACTCCTTTCTGGGAGGGTTCCTGGTTGCCGCGGTCGTGGTGGGCTTTGTTTATGTCCTGAAGCGTATTTGGCCCTCGAAGAAGAGTTACGACGAGGTCCGTGGCGACCCGCCTCCGCGCTGGGGCGTGCTGTTCGTCTACGCGTACCTTGCCTGCCTCAGCCACATCCTGCTCGATTTCACTAACAACTACGGCGTGCGCCCGTTCTGGCCCTTCTCTGGGCGCTGGTACTCGTGGGATATCGTCTTCGTCATCGAACCTATTTTGTTGGTGCTGCTGATTGGTGGGCTGGTTGTGCCTCTCGTTGCTTCGCTTATCAATCAGGAGATTGGCGTCCGCCAGCAAGGTCCTCCGGGGAAGTGGGCTGCCCGCTTTGCTCTGCTTGGCGTCTTGTTGACTTGGGGTCTGCGCGACTACGAGCATGGCCGCGCTGTCGCAGCGCTGGAGGCGAGAACCTACGAAAATGAAGCGCCGCTACGAGTTTCCGCTTATCCGTATTGGGGCAACCCCTTTCTCTGGTACGGCTTAGTCGAAACCAAAAAGTCCTACGTCGGTATGCACGTCGATTCGCTAACCCCCGAGGTTGATCCCGAAGGGAAGCCCACTCTGCACTTCAAGTCCGAGGAAACGCCGGTCACGGCCGCCGCCAAGCAAACGTATCCGGGACGTGTCTATTTTGATTGGGCGCAGTATCCGGTTACGGAAACAGAAGCCCAGCCCACGCCTCCCGGAGGCTACCGCGTGCGTTTCATCGACTTGCGCTACGCTTACCCAGAGAGAGTTGGCGCCAAGATGCTGTCGAGTGCGATCGATCTCGACGCAAACCTCCATCTGGTTCGCGAGGTTCAAGGTCAAAGTCCACCGATGCCAGCGGGCGGGCACGGAATTCAAAATTCGCCCTAGCTCGTATTCGCCGCTTGACGCGCATCAGCGCACTTGAAACAATCCAGAAGGTATCCAACCAAGCGACGCTCCCAAAGAGCAACCCTTTTAAAGAGGTAATTGATGCTGCCTTACATTTTTCTGCTGCTGGCTCTCGGTCTCCGATTTGTTTCCATGCCCATCTCGTTCACGTCCGTGAGCGCCGCGCTGCTCTTTTTTGGGGCGCGAGGGTCGCGCCGCCACGCCTGGATCCCGCTTACTCTCAGCGCCATTGCTGACGTTGTTCTGACAAAGTACATCTACGGCTACCCCGTTACCTGGGACCATCTGGTGACGTGGGCGTGGTACGCAGGCGTGCTGGGGCTGGGGATGTTGCTCGGCAACACGAAAAGCCCTGTGCGTATCGGCGGAGCTTCACTGTTTTCGTCGGTTGTCTTCTTTGTAGTCAGCAACTTCGCGGTGTGGGCGTCCTCGCTAGGGACAATGTATCCCCGGACGCTGGCTGGCCTGGCTACCTGCTACGACGCAGCCATCCCCTTCTTTCGCCACAACGTGACGGCAGACTTGGTCTTCACGGCTATCTTCTTCTCGATACCAATTTTGCTCCACAGCACGCAGGAAGATCGCTGGGCTAAGGAAAAGGCTAGAGCAAGGCGGTAGCGATCTTCCGAACAGAATGCCGAACTACCGGCATTTATGATTCCCGTTTTGGGAACACAACACGCGAAAGTCCGCGGGAAAGCCTCCGCAAAATGTTCCACGTGGAACATTTTGCTGCAAGTGGCTTCGTTGCAATAAGTTGATAAAAAGCGAGTCCAGGGACAAGCTCGCACCCTACTGCGGGGAGATCGTCTCCGCCACTTCAGCAGCCAGAGAGCCTGGCTTCTTACGTGTAAGCAGGTACCAGATTACGCCCGCCAGCACGACCACTGCGGCAATCCATTTGAAGTGGTGATGGAA
Source organism: Acidobacteriaceae bacterium (assembly GCA_025352065.1). Taxonomy (GTDB): domain Bacteria; phylum Acidobacteriota; class Terriglobia; order Terriglobales; family Acidobacteriaceae; genus JANXUC01. The sequence continues at coordinate 6,837 of JANXUC010000009.1, forward strand.
GAGCGCTCCGCTCCAGTGCACAAACTGCGGCCCAAAGTAGAGCGTGAACAGCGAGATCACAAGGAAGCGTATGCAGCGTCCGGTGAAGATGGAGAGCAGGAACTTTCCGACGGGCATCTCAAATGCCGCTGCCGCTAACTCGAACAGTTTGAACGGCGTAGGCGGAGGCAGCATGGCTGGGATCATCAGCGCCAGAAACTGACGCTTGCTAAATGCTGCTTCGATTTTTTGCAGGCGCTCCGGCGACATACGTTTGCGCAGCAGGGCGTTGCCGCCCTTGTAGCCGATCCAGTACATCACCAGGCTGCCAATGGACGATCCCGCCGAAGCCATCACGATGTAGAGGATGAGCTTCGTACGGTCGGTGTAGACGTAGGTTGCCACGACTACGTCCACCGGCAGGCCAATGAAGGCGCTGTCGAGGAAGCCAGCCAGAAATACACCCCAGATCCCGAGCGGCTTCATGATCGCCCAGAGGAAGACGGTGTATTTCGTCAGAAATGTCTTGATGGATTTCAAGGTATCGATTGCACAGTTGGATACTTCAGTTTACGTAATGCTAGGGGTTCTGTCAGGCAGTGTTTGGGGCGGTGGAGGATTTTAATCTGAATTTCAAATTCGCGGCTTAGTGCTCGGTTTGGCCGCGAAGTAAGTTCAGCGCGTGTGGCAATAACTCGATGATCGAAGACAACGATTCGACCGCTCCGCGCGGGCTGCCCGGTACGTTGATGATGAGCGTGGTGCCGCGTGTTCCACAAACGGCACGGCTGAGGACGGCGTAGGGAGTCTTCTTGATGCCTTCGAAGCGCATGACATCGGCGAGGCCTTCGACCAGACGCTCGCAGACGGCGCGGGTGGCTTCTGGAGTGACATCGCGCGGGCTGAGGCCGGTGCCTCCCGTGCTTACGACGAGACGGGCTTTAGCGGAAAGACGAATCAACGCAGTTTGAATCTCGGGGCCTTCATCGGGGACGACGGCGGTCTCCACCACCTGATAGCAGTTCTCCATCAGCAGCGAAGCCAGAGCGGGGCCGGACAAATCCTGACGTGCACCATGTGCTGTGGAATCGCTGACCGTGAGGATGGCGGCGGTGAGGAGTTCAGTTACCGAGGAGGACATCTTCGGGCGCTCCCCCGTCGCGACGCGACTCGTCCAGAATGCGGAGGCCTTCCATCATCAAGCCTTGCGTGGAGCGGTTGATGGTTTGTTCCGAAGAGCGTTTGTCGAAGTCGATCTGGAAATTGCCCTTCTCCCACGCCAGCACCTTGTAGACGGCTTCTTCGCCCAGGGTCGTGCCGTAGGTGCCGTGATGAATCTGCCCGTCGAGGAAATAGACTTCGCATTTGTCGGTGCCGTTGGTGAGCGTAAGCAGGCCAGACTTGCGTCCCATTTCCAGAGATTGCATGAGGTCGAGCACGTTCATTTGCGAGAGGCTGCCGCGGAGGGCGCCATCGGCTGGGGCAGAGCGGGCCATTTTTTCCAGTGCGATCTTGTCGATCACGCGCTTGATGCGCAGCATGGCCTCGCGCAAATAGAACGGCTTCTCGATAAATTCTTCGATAGGGCGTTCCATATTCAGACGTTCGGCGATGTCGGCTTTGGTGGCAAGCAGAATGACTGCAACATTCATGGTTGCCGGACGGGCGCGCAGTTTTTCAACCAACTGGCGGCCGTCCATGCCATTCATTCTGTAGTCGGTGATGAGAATATCGGGCGGGTCGTCTACGGCCTTGAGCAGGGCGTCGGGCGCATCGGTGGCGGTAGTGACGTGCGAGTGCTGCGTGAGGGCCTGCCGCAGCATTCCCAGGATCATAGGATTGTCGTCGACCAGTAAAACTTTGACGTTTTGGGCCATAGTTGGCTATCGGCTACTTCTAATTGTGGAACGTTGCGGATGGCGAACCCAGTCTCCGCTTTTGCCGCCAGTCTTGCAGGTTAGGACTACTTCGCGAATTTCAATTCCTTTGTCGAGAGCTTTGCACATGTCGTAAACCGTTAGCGCAGCCACGCTGGCGGCGACCAGAGCTTCCATCTCGACTCCAGTTTCGGCGCGCGTTGTAGCTTCCGAAGCGATCAAAACGCCATTCTCGCATACGGTTATATCAACGGCAACGTGACTGAGGGGAATTGCGTGGCACATGGGGATCAGCTCGGAAGTTTTTTTAGCGGCCATAATGCCGGCGAGACGAGCGACTTCCAGCGGGTCGCCCTTGGGATTTTGCGGCAGCGCCTTGAGTACTGTGGGCTGCATGGCGACAAACGCCGAGGCTGCGGCTGTGCGGATCGTCGCGGACTTGCCGGAGACGTCGACCATTTGCGCTCGTCCGGTCTTGTCGTAGTGGGAAAGCTTCTTCGGCATTGGGAGTATCACTTATTCGAATAGACTTTTGAGGTAATTCAACTGCTTACTTCCAACACGATTGAACACCAAGATAGTCTGGCAAGTCGCAATACCATGTATGAGTATAGTGTTTATGGTTGCTTTTGCGTTCTTGGCGCTTTCGGGACTGTTCTTAGCTTCTGGAAGCATGGCAATACGCGATTTTTTGGGTTGTCCTATTTTCTGATGTTCGTGATGGCGGTCTATTTTCTGGTCGTCCCAGCTTCGCAACGGCAGAATTCATTTCGATTCGTATTCTTGATCGTCCTCGGCATGCTTCCGGGCTTAGTTCATATGCTTCTTCAATAGCTTTTTCAACCCAAGTCCTTTCAGGCTCCTAACCATAGCTGCGACTAACGCGGCAGCACCGGAACCCACTCGCCAGCTTCAATCGTCTCGCGGTCGGCGGCAACGACTACGTAGCAATTGGAGCGGACGGTGGAAGCCAGGTCTCCTGATCCTTGCCAGGGAGCCAGCTCGACTTCTGTGCTTTCGAATTCGCCGGAGAGCAGTCCTGGCAGGAAGCGCTTCAGACCCTGCTTGCGGGTGATGGAAGTCTTGAGTTTCGCTTGTAGGAAGTGCAGCTGGGTGGGCGCGGCTCCGCAGAGGGCTTCGATCATGGGGCGGCCGAAGAGTTCGAACGTGACCATGGTGGAGACGGGATTTCCGGGTAGACCGAAGAAATATTTTCCCCTTGCGTGACCGAATACGACGGGGCGTCCGGGCTGAATCAACGCGCCGGTGAAAAAAAATTTTGCGCCCAGGTCTTCCAGAACCTGCTCGACGAAATCGTAGCGTCCAACGGAGACGCCGCCGCTGAGAAGAAGCAGATCGCTGCGCAGTCCCTGTTCGATCAACTTGTGCAAGCGTGATTTTTCATCGGGAGCGATCGGCAGCAGCATGGGTTCCGCGCCAGCGCGTCGCACCTGTGCGGCCAGGGAATGGGTGTTGGAGTTGCGAATCTGATTGGGGCCGGGGGCTTTTGTGATGGCGACGATTTCGTCGCCCGTGGAAAGAATGGCAATACGTGGCCTGCGGTAGACCTGTAACTTACTCTTGCCAATAGCGGCGGCGGCGGCAATTGCGGCGACGCTGATGCGAATGCCGGGAGACAAGACGCGATCTCCACGGCGGGCTTCAGCGCCGGTGGGTACTATATTGTCGCCTGATTTGACGCTTTTCAAGACTTCCACTACATCGCCGATGCGAGACGTGTGTTCCACCATCACAACAGCGTCGGCGCCGCGCGGGGCTGGCGCTCCCGTCATGATGGCTACGGCGCAGCCTTTCTTGATGCGGAGCTCGGAGGGGTCACCCCCGGCTTGAATCTCTCCCAGGATTTTCAATTGTGAGGGCAAGCTCGCAAGATCGGCGGCTCTGAGCGCGTAGCCGTCGCGCATGGCGCGTGGGAAGGGAGGGAAATGGCGATCTGCAGCAATACTCTCCGCCAGGAAACGGCCGCCAGAATTCTCCAGAGAAACAGTTTCCGTCGCGGGAGCGGGGAGCTTCTTGGAGTGGCGTTCGACGACGCTGCGGGCGTCTTCGAAGCTTAGGATTTTTTCTCGCTTGGGCGTGGAGCGTGGCATGGGGGGATGATACGACATTGCGGCTATTCTTTGGCGCAGGTCGAATAGCGGCGAGCAGGAGTGCTCGCCTTACACAGCCATGCTTGCACTACCAAGGCGCGTTCTATGCGAGCAAAGTTTTCGCGGACAAGAGTGTCCGCGCCACACAAGTTTATTTTGCTATGGAGAGCTCTTCCTGCAACTGGGCGGGGTTGGCGGCGTGGAGGATTGCGGTTTCTGGATCGACCTCGCCTGCGCGAACCAGATTTACGATTTCTTCGTCCAGGAATCGCAGTTCGTCCATGGGGCCGACCTGCATGGCTTCGTTGAGAGTTCTGCCACATCCTGCGCCGAGTTCGATGTATTCCCGAATTGTAGGAGTAGACTTTACGATTTCCACGGCGAGAACGCGTCCTTCACCGAGTCGGCGCGGCAGCAATCTTTGGCAAACGATATAGCGAATCACGCGAGCGAGCCTGCTTCGGGCTGCAGGTTGCTCGGCAGGCAGGAACGAGGTGGCCAGTCGGTCAATAGTTTCGGTGGCACTGTTGGTATGGAGACTGGAAAGGACGAGATGTCCGGTTTCCGCTGCTTCCAGAGCCGTTTCAATCGTCTCGCGGTCGCGAATTTCTCCGATCAGAATGACCTTGGGCGCCTGTCGCAGCGCGGCTTTCAAAGCCAAAGAGAAACTCGGGGTATCGCTGTGCAGCTCGCGCTGATGCACTGTGCTGCGTTTGTGCGTGTGGAGGAATTCAATCGGATCTTCCACGGTGATGATGTGGTAACTGTGCTCTTCGTTAATGCGGTCGAGAATAGCGGCAAGGGTGGATGATTTGCCGGAGCCCGCTGGGCCCGCAACCAGAACGATCCCGCTGCGCAGGTTGGCGATGTTTCCCAGGTGGGCGGGTAACTGCAGCGAGGTAAAATCCGGAATTCTGGTTGGAATCACGCGCATGATTATGGCGCAGCTTCCGCGCTGGATAAAGACATTCACGCGAAAGCGCGCGATTCCGGGAAGTCCGTAGGAGACGTCGCAGGAGCCGTGTTCGCGCAAAGCCGCGACCGCATTCTGATTGCTGCCCAGGAGCTCGCTGGCAATACGCCGTGTTTCATCGGCGGAAAGCAGCTCCAGGCCGGGAGATTGGACCGGGATAAGTTGCCCGCGAGCTTCAACCTGGGGAGGCCTTCCCGGAGAGAAGATAAGATCACTGACTTCCGACGAAACCTGGAGCATTGCCTCCAAAAGCGCAGGCAGGGAACTCTTGGCGTTGCGTTCCAGCGCGCGCGACGCGGCGGAGGCTGAGTTGCCCGATCCTGAATTGCCCGATCCCGAATTGATGGAGCCTGCCAAGGTTTCTCCAAGGGCTGGGGGAGGAGATTTGGAGCGAGAACGCTCCAGTTCAACTGTAGCTGCGTTCCGGGAGAGTGGCTAGAACTGCAAGGCTAGGGACTTAAGTAATGGGTTGGGGCAAATAAAAATCCCGAGGGCAAGATGCCCTCGGGACTGCCGGCGGGACGCCAGCGCTACTCAGTGCTGCGACGGCTTCCAGAAGCTGCTTACTTCTTCGCGCCCTTCTTCTGTTTGCCGAAGTTGATCTCGACGGTGCTGCCAATGTAAGCCAACATTTGCTTAGCGGCATCCGCGTTGGGACCGGTGGGAGCTAGCTCCAGATATTTTTGGAAAGCTTCCTCGGTGCCAGCGACGGGGGTGACTTTGCCGTTCTTGTCGGTAGTGGCCTTGCCGACGAGATTTACACCCATTTGGTAATAGGCATCAGCTTTAGCTGGGTCGGCGGCGATGGTGGCCTTGAAGGCCGTGATGGCGTCATCAATGCGGCCCGAGTTGGTGTAGACGGCACCGATATTGTATTGATACCCAGCGGCTCCTGGGGGATCCAGCGTGGCAGCCTGGTTGTAGGCCTTGACGGCGTCATCGACATTGCCGCCGCGCGCATAGACGTCCGCCAGGTTGTTGTAGTAAGCAGCCTGGGGCTTGATGGCGATGGCCTTTTGATAAGACTCGGCTGCCGTTTTATAAAGGTCTTTCGCGGCGGCTCGGTCGGTCTTTTCGGTGGCGCGGGCTTTGCCGCGCTGCGCTTCACCCAGTTCGTACCAGACCAAGTCGCGGGTAGCATCGATCTGGCTGGCTTCTGTCATGGTCTGAATGGCCTGATCGAAGTTGCCAGCGGTCCTGGCGGCGCGAGCGCCTGCCAGCTTATCGTTCAGCGACTTGACGGTCATGGTTTCTTTGGTCTGTTTTGCCTGCTGCTCCTCCAGTTTTTTCTTGTCTTCTGCCGACATCTGTTGCTGGCCAGCCGCTTGTTCTTTTTTCAGATCGATATCGATAACATTCTCGTCGCTTTGCAAGCTAACGGGGACCTTATTCAAGCGATAGACCTCTTTGCCATCCACCTTCAAGACAACATCGTAGGCCCCGCCCGCAACGCCCAGGGAGAAGTATTCACCCTTTTTGTTGGTCTTCAGTGTGTACTTCCGGCCTGTATCGACGGAGTTGAACTCGACGACCGCGTCGGCGTAGGGCTTGCCATCCATATCCTTGCAAGTGCCCTTAATCGAGGTTGTCCCCTGTGCAAAGGCTTGCGGCACGCACAAACCAACGGCTAGCACAGCTAGCATGAGAACGACAAAACGCTGCTTCATCTTGGGCCTCCCGGCTCCTGTAGATTCGACTCGTAAGACTGCGAAAAGGATGCTTAGTCCTTAGGCGCTGACCCGGCCCAAATAGGGGATAGGGTCCTCCGCTCCGGCTTCCTGGAAGGCTCGCAGGCGCAGCACGCAACTATCGCAAGTGCCGCAGGCTCGATCCTCCCATTTGTAGCATGACCACGTTAAATCCAAGGGTGCCTTGAGTTCAAGGCCTAGCTGGATAATTCGGCTCTTCTTGAGCGAGATTAAGGGGGTGGTGATGCGAATTTTGCCCTCTTTTGTGCCTGTGCGGACTACTTCGTTGTAGGCGTCGTAGTAGGCGGGACGGCAGTCGGGATAGCCGGAACTGTCCTGTTCGACGGCACCAATGAAGATGGTTCCCGCGCCGATAACCTCCGCCCAACTGACCGCGACCGCAAGAAAATGCGCGTTACGAAATGGGACGTAAGTTACGGGAACGTGCGCGCCAATATTTTGCGGCGGGGCATCTGGAACGGCGATGGAAGCATCCGTCAAGGCCGAACCGCCAATCACGAGCAGAGCTTCATTGCGGACGACCAGGCGGTTGTGAATGCCCAAGCGGTCGCAGATATTGAGGAAAGCTTGGCGCTCACGGTCTTCCGTGCGCTGGCCGTAGCTGATGTGCAGGGCTGCGGTGTCGGTATCGCGAGCGGCGAGGGCTGCGCAGACGCAGGAATCCATGCCGCCGGAGAGTAGGACTACGGATTTGATGGGAGATGGCATAAGTGCAATGTGAAATTTTGTAATGTGTAATTTGGAAATTTGCGACCTGCTGATTTGCTTCGTTCTTAAATTACAAAATTACACATTACGAAATTACACATGCTCTTAAACGCCTTTCAGCGCCGGGTCCCAGATGAACTTGTGCAGCTGCAATCCTAACCGGGCTGGGATGTTGTCGGCGAGCATCCACTCGGCGAGATCTTGTGGATTCAACAGGCATTGGTCGGCGTCGCGGCGTCCGGTGGCGTTTTTTCGAAAGGCGGGGGAAAAAATCACCGCATTTATCTTTGAGGCCAGATCGTGCTCGCAAGTGAAGTTGCAGGCAAACTCGTAGTCGGCGCGCGTGCTGAGCACGAACTTAATTTCATCGCGGCGGTTCAGTGTCGCGATATTCTCCATTCGGAACGTGCCACCTTCACCCGAGGCGGGGCACTTCACATCAACAATCTTTATAACTTCCTGCGGCACCTTTTCCAGAGGGCGCTCGCCGCTGGTTTCGATTAGGACTGTGTAGTTGGCGTCGACCAAACTCTGCATCAGCGGCACGACCTCGCGCTCCTGCAGCATTGGCTCCCCGCCCGTGATTTCCACCAGGCCACCGTCAGGACTCAGTTTCTGGACTTCCGCCACAACCGCTTCGAGGGACATCTTGTGGCCGCCGGTGAACGTGTACTCGCTGTCGCACCAAGCGCAGCGCAGGTTGCAGCCCATCAGGCGCACGAAAACGCAGAGGAGCCCGGCGTAGGTAGACTCTCCCTGGAGCGACTTATAGATTTCAGTTATTTGCATAAAAACAGTTGTAGGCTACCAGTAGGACGCTTAACACGTTTGTCATTCCGAGGTAACGAGGAATCTCTTTCCCGCCGAGAATGTGCAGGAAATAGAGGGATTCCTCGCTGCGCTCGGAATGACAAATTAAGTTTTCTACAGGCTACTAGTCTTACTCGAAATACGTCGCGGTCGTCTCGTCGGTCTCGAAGATCGTGACCGTCTTGATCGACACCCGCCCGTGCGTATGGCTTTTCATACGCGCATTGGTCTCGTCATAAAAATATTTCGCTAGATTTTCCGCCGAAGGGTTGATCGTCGTAAACGGCTCCAGTTCGTTGATCATCTGGTGATCGAGTCGGTCGATGACGGGTTTCATCACCTCGCGCAGGTCTTTGAAGTCGAGGAGCAGCCCGGCTTTGTCCAGATCGTGACCAGCCAGCGTCACGCGCACGCGATAGTTGTGGCCGTGCGGATTTTCGCACTTGCCTTTGTAATTGCGGAGGTAGTGCCCTGCGGCGAATGTGTCTTCCACGGTGACTTCGAACATGATTCCTTCATTTTACAGGTCCGGCCCTGCTGATGGTGTTTCCGCGTGTTTAGGCGACCGCGAGTTCCGCGCCTTCCGTCAAGGTCGTGGAGGCTGCGTATTCGATGTGGAGAACTCGTCGGGGGCGTCGATTCGCGATTTTGAAGAAGCGTGAACAACCAGAGGCCTCATGGCCAGCACGCCGCCTTGCGAAACCAAGCAATCGACATGCGGCTTTCGTTCGGCGAGATCGTGAATTGCGTCGTCGGCTAACACGCCCAAACTGTGAGTTGCAGGCAAAATCCGCAGCGGTCCGTTCTCGGCGGTCGATTCGTCGAGGTGCAGGCGCAAAGCCAAAATTCGGTTCAGCGCGCTCGCAGGAGCACGGGCGTAGATCACGCTGTCTTTGACGGACCAAGGTTCCCAACCTGGCATTTCTTGCCGCTGCTTGAGCGGTAAAGCCGTGTCCTGGTGCCAGACAACCAGCCAGTTAGACTCCGGCGATTTGTCAAAAAGAGTAGCGCGGAAGGGAACCGCAGTTGCTCCCAAAGCAGGTCGCGCTAGCGCCAGCATTCGTTCGTCTTGGGCGACCGCTGCCACGACAGGACTTGCCATCGCGTGGCGCACGCCAGCTCTGCTGCGGGTCAGGTTAGCAGCCTCAAAGTCTTCGATCAGTCCAGACATTTCCTCCTGACTGAAGACATTCGATGCGATTGCGAAGCCATTCCGCTCAACTGCGTGAGGCCATTCCGCTAGGTCGCTAGAAATCACGATCCCCTACTCCGCTTCCGCCGAGTGATCGTGCACCAGCCGCCAGCCTTCGGGAAGGCGTTGCGCGATGAGGGTGAAGATTCCGTGCGGCGTCTTGCCGTCCGAGAGCGTGAGGCAATATTCGCCCCGCACGAAAGCTGCGTCCTTACCCAGCATTTGAATACGGAGATTGCCGAATTCGAGCCGACCCATCTCGTGGCCTTCACCCTGGTAGCGCTTCTGGTAATGATCCAGCGTGGTCTGCCAGCCGTGAGTTTCTTTGCCGCCGGAGAAGAATGTCAGCTCGTCAGACTTCCAATATCCCGCCATAAAGCCTTCGAGATCGTGTTTGTTCCACGCCGCTTGTTGGCGTTCGAGCAGTTCGCGAACTTCGGCCTCTGGATTGGATGACGCGAAAGAAGTCATTCCGAGAAGCATAAACAGCGGTAGGAGCAGTAAGAATTTTTGCAAAGTGGCCTCGCAGATTCGTCGGACCTTGCAAAAGCAAAGGCCGTCCGGAATCAGGCGGCCAGTATAGCGTTTGGAATCGAGTTTTCAGAATTAGGCCTATGCAGGCTTCATCTTCGTTGCAGCGGCAGCTCCCGCTTTCTCCCACGGGCGCTTCGGACGATCCGCCTCAGGCTTATCGCGATTCACCATGCGGTCGTACTGATACGACGTGCTGGTGGTACCCAGTGCTTCATTGTACAGGCTCGGCTGCCCTAATGCCTCCTTCAATTCTTCGGAGAACTGGTGCAAGGCTTTCAACTGATCCGCCGTCGCTGGGACTTCGGCTTTCGAGGTTTTCAGGAACTGCTGGTAGCCCTTGTTCACCAGCTTCGCAATCTCGCCGCCGACCAGGCAGCCGGGATGCGCAAATACCTTCACTCCGTCCGCTCCGCTCTTTTCGATCGCGCAGGAGCAGTTCAGCTTTCGCAGGAAAGTCCGTCCCTGCGTGCCGGGGGCTTCGAGCAGGTCGAAGCCGTGCTCGCGCAACCAAGCCAGCGCTTCATCCCACGTCTTGCTCTCATCAATCTTCTTTGCCATATGATTCCGTTTCTTCCTTACAGTTTTATTAGATGCCGGATTCGTCAAACAGATACGTATAGCAGATTACGGCAAATTTCACCGTAAACAAAAATTTGGATCGACAAATCGCATTAGGAACCTTTTGGACGCGATCCGGCAAATTACTTAGGTCACGGGTTCACCACGGAGACACTGAGACACGGAGAAAACTGTGCCAATGCTCGGTGGCAGGATCATTTGAGCTAAGCTTTCTCAGTGACTCCGTGGTGAAAAAGAAATTGATCTTGAAAATAGATCTCACGAGCGACGCCGCGCTTCGTAAGCACGCTGAGGAGGCGTATCCCAACGAGTGCTGCGGCGTGTTGCTCGGCGATTTCGGAGATGCCGTAAATGCAGTTGTGGCCGCAATTCCTTGTGTAAATGCCCGGCAGGATTCCCCTCGAAATCGCTACAGCATCGCGCCGTTGGATCTGGTTCGAATCCAGCGGGACGCGCGAAATCAGGGCTTCGACATCGTCGGTTTTTATCATTCGCATCCTGACCACCCTGCGCAGTGGTCGTCTACAGACTTGGCGGAAGCGTACTGGCTGGGATGCTCTTACGTAATTACCAGCGTGATCAGGGGTAAGCCCGGCGAAACGCGATCTTTCCGACTCACAGGGTTCGCTGAGCTAGGCCCGGATCAGAAGCACTTCGAGGAAGAATCCATTGAAACAACCCCGTAAAATTGCGGCGGCAAAATGACTGGAATTCGTTTTCTGGATGGCCGTCAGCTAAATTTCTGATCCGTCGCGGGGAAGTCAAAATTGACCCCCTGCCCCGGTCCCACTATGCTTTCTCTAGCACTTGAAACGTGTCAACGGCCCCGGCACTCTCAGGCGGCAACGTTAGTTTTGCAAACTTTAAGGAATCCCGATGACACCCGTTGCCGAAGCCAACCCGACCGCGCCAAGCTCGACCCTGTCCAACGACGAAATCCTGCGCTACGCCCGCCACCTCATCCTGCCCGAAGTAGGCATGGAAGGCCAGCAGAAGCTCAAGGCGGCGCGCGTTCTCTGCATCGGCGCTGGAGGGCTGGGCTCACCGCTGGCGCTGTACCTCGCCGCCGCTGGCGTTGGCACACTGGGTATTGTTGATTTTGACATCGTGGACGTCACGAATCTGCAGCGCCAGATCTTGCACACCACCGACGATGTGGGCCGCCGCAAGCTCGATTCCGCTGCTGACAAGCTCAAGGCGCTGAATCCGTTTCTGAATCTGAAAACCTACGAAACTCGGCTCACCAGCGAGAATGCTCTCGAACTCTTTCGCGAGTTCGATATGGTCGCCGACGGCACCGACAATTTTCCGACCCGCTACCTGGTGAACGATGCTTGCGTGCTGACCGGCAAGCCCAATATTTACGGCTCGATTTTCCGTTTCGAAGGCCAAGCCAGCGTGTTCGCCACCGAGGGCGGGCCTTGCTACCGCTGCCTCTATCCCGAGCCGCCTCCGCCGGGCCTCGTTCCATCCTGCGCGGAAGGTGGAGTGCTAGGCATTCTTCCTGGGTTGGTAGGCGTCATTCAGGCCACCGAAGTCATCAAGCTGATTCTCGGCCAAGGAGATTCGCTCATCGGACGCTTGCTTCTCGTCGATGCGCTGGGGATGAAATTCCGCGAGCTCAAGTTGCGCAAGAATCCGGAGTGCCCCGCCTGCGGCACGAATTCGACAATAAAACAGCTTATCGACTACAACGAGTTCTGCGGGATTCGAGGGCAGGAATCGGCCGCTGCTATGCCGAGTGTTCCGGAAATTACAGTCGAGGAGTTGAAGCGAAAACTCGACGCCAACGAACATGTTCTTGTGCTCGACGTCCGCGAGCCGCACGAATACCAGATTTGCAACCTGGGCGGCCATCTGATTCCTCTTGGCGATTTGCCGAAACGCCTAAGCGAACTGGAACCGGGCCGCGAAACCGTGGTTCATTGCCGCTCTGGCGTACGCAGTGCGAAAGCCGTTTTCCAGCTTCAGCGGGCCGGCTTCAGCAATGTGACGAACTTGCAGGGAGGCATCCTCGCCTGGGCCGACCGCATTGATCCGACGATGCCGAAATACTAGCGCAAGCCTGAGTTTTTGAAGTGTTCGTGCCTATTCTTTAAGGTCACAAATTGTGACCTTAAAGCGATTATTTCTTCTTTTGCGCAGAGCCTGTTGCTGGCTCGTCGCCCTGGCCGGGTGGGCGAAACCCTATCCTCGTTTTTGACGGCAGCCGCTTGGGTTGCTTTAATTCCTGAAGCTGTTCCGCCAAAATTGTGATCCCTGAAGATTGGTCGTCCTGGACCATCTCCACTTTATCCATCCGGAGCGCGAGCTCTTTATGAAGGGCGAGTTGCTCCCGCAGCTTCACAAATGCTCGAATGATGAGGATGTTCATGTTCACAGCGCGCTTGCTGCCCAGGACTCCGGAGAGCATAGCCACACCGTGCTCCGTGAACGCCATCGGAGCGTATTTTGAAAATTGGCCGCGCCCGCTGTCTAAGGTCACAAATTGTGACCTTAGAGCCACCGCCTCTTTCTTTGTTAATTGGAACATGAAATCTCTCGGGAAGCGCTGCAAATTGCGACGTACAGCCTGGTTGAAAGCTTTTGCGGACACGCGGTACAACTCCGCCAAGTGCGTTCCAAGCATCACTTTTTGTCCGCGGAGAACAAGAATCTTGCGTTGAACTACCTCAGCACTTGCGGGTATTGACCTGCGAATTCCGGTCTGTCTCTTGGCCATGTCTCAAAATTGTATGCGCGATCAGCCTGAAGGCGACGCCCAGAATCGTCCGCACCCCTACACTTTTGTGGGCAACGGACCCGAAATGGCGGAAGTGGCAATCCGCTCTACCCTCCGAACCCTCCAAAATGCGACAATAGAACTCTCTACATGAGCCCGACGCAGACCTCAGTTATCACGCCGGAAATTGTTCGTGAGCACGGCATTACGCCGGACGAATATCTCAAGATGCAGAAGCTATTGGGCGACCGTGAGCCGACGCTGACCGAGCTCGGCGTGTTCTCCGTAATGTGGAGCGAGCACTGCTCCTACAAGTCTTCGCGCGTGCATCTGAAGCGGCTTCCAACCCGCAGCAAGCTGGTCGTGCAGGGGCCCGGGGAGAATGCCGGTATTATCGACATCGGCGACGGGTGGGCCTGCGCCTTCAAGATTGAGTCGCACAATCATCCATCGTTTATTGAGCCGTTCCAGGGAGCGACGACCGGCGTGGGCGGAATTTTGCGCGACATTTTTACCATGGGCGCGCGTCCCGTCGCGGTGATGGATTCGTTGCGCTTTGGGCCGATCCAAAATCCCGCCGATAAAAATGCTCGTACGACGCAAGCCGAGCTGCACAAGAACCATTCCATTTTCGAAGGCGTTGTCGGCGGCGTCGCCTCCTACGGAAATTGTTTCGGTGTGCCGAACGTGGGTGGAGAAGTGAAGTTCGAATCCTGCTACTCCGGCAATCCTCTGGTCAACGCTTTTGCGCTCGGCCTGGTGAAGCGCGATCAAATTTTTTATGCCAAAGCTGCGGGAGAAGGGAACCCGGTTATCTATGTTGGCGCAAAAACCGGTCGCGATGGCATCCACGGCGCCACCATGGCTAGCGAAGAATTTAGCGAGGGATCAGAGGCCAAGCGCCCCAATGTCCAGATGGGAGATCCCTTCCTGGAGAAGCTTCTGCTGGAAGCCTGCCTCGAAGCCATGCAAACGGGCGCGATTGTTGGCATTCAGGATATGGGCGCTGCCGGATTGACATGTTCTACTTGTGAAATGGGAGCGCGCGGCGGCGTTGGTGTCGAGATCGAACTCGACCTCGTTCCTCAACGCGAAACCGGCATGACTCCGTACGAGATCATGCTCAGCGAATCGCAAGAGCGCATGTTGCTGGTCGCCGAAAAAGGCCGCGAAGAGGAAGTCTTCCGCGTGTTCTCGAAGTGGGGCTTGGATGCCGTCACGATTGGGCGTGTCACGAATACGGGCCACCTGCGAGTGCTGGAACACGGCAAGGTTGTGGCGGAAATCTCGAACACTGCTTTGACGGATGATGCGCCCCTTTACAACCGTCCGTTAGCTCGCTGGGAACCGAATGTGCCGCGCGAGAAGCCAGCGGGAGTTGTGCTGAATACGGCCTCGAACTACACGGAGCACTTGAAGCGCATGCTGGCCAGCCCCAACATTTGCAGCAAACGCTGGGTGTGGCAGCAGTACGATTCCATGGTGCAAACTAATACTGTCGAAGGTCCGGGCAGCGGCGATGCTGGCGTGATTCGCATCAAGGATACCCGCCGCGGTCTCGCCATGGCGCTGGATGGCAACGGGCGCTGGTGCTACCTCGATCCGAAACTCGGAGCCATGCACGCAGTAGCGGAAGCCGCGCGGAACGTGGCTTGTACAGGAGCCAAGCCCGTCGCCGGAACGAATTGTTTAAATTTCGGAAACCCGGAAAAGCCGCACATTATGTGGCAACTTTCGCAGGCCATCGACGGCATCACCAAAGCTTGCGAAGAGCTGGAAATCCCGATTACCGGCGGCAACGTCAGTCTCTACAACGAAACTTTGGGAGAGGGTATCTATCCCACACCTGTTCTTGGGATTGTCGGCATCCTGGAGGATGTTGAGCGCACTACGCATATGTATTTCCGCGAGCCAGGTCGCTGTATCGTTCTGCTGCGCGGCTCCGAGCCTGGGGACGCTGTGGACGCGGAAGTCGAGTTTGGCTCTTCGGACTACGCGAAAGAAATTCTAGGCTCGCTGTGGGGCTTTCCTCCCGCTCTTGAATTGGAACAAGAGGCCGTGTTGCAGGAGTGTTTGATCGAGGCCATCCAATCTGGCTGGGTCGACTCCGCTCACGATTGCTCCGAAGGCGGCTTGGCCGTTGCGTTGACCGAAGCTTGCTTCCAGAGGGGCGTTGGCGCAAACGTACGTCTGGCAGGAAACGATCTCCCGCTCGAATGCGTGCTCTTTGGCGAGGATGCTAGCCGGGTAGTGCTCTCTTGCGACCCGCAGCACGTGAAACGCATCCAAAAGCTAGCTAAGCAATATGGCATCCGCGCGGAACTCATTGGCGAAACTACCGCAGATACAATAGAGATCAGCGTGGAAGGCAAGGTAGTAATTTCCGCTCCGGTGGCCGCGTTCCGGACTGCCCACGAAGGCGCGCTAGAGCAAGCGTTGAATGCCGAATTAATCTCCACTGCAGCGGACTGAATGCGCAGTACCCAGATTTTGACAGCCGAAAGCTGAAAGCCAATAGCCATGAATACTGACAAATTTCGCGAAGAGTGCGGCGTGGTGGCTATCCACAATCATCTGGAGGCGGAGAAGCTCGCTTATCTCGGTCTGCACGCCTTGCAACATCGTGGCCAGGAATCTGCCGGCATCGTTTCGTCCGATGGCGTCGTGCTGCACCAGCACAAAGCGATGGGGCTCGTCGCCGATATCTTTTCGGAAAGTGTGCTCGCCAAATTGCGCGGCATCCATGCTATCGGCCACACGCGCTATTCTACGGCGGGAGATTCCGCTCTCCTGAACGCGCAGCCCATCATGGTGCAGTCCAGCAAAGGAATGGTCGCGCTGGCCCACAACGGCAACCTGGTGAATGCGAATGAAATCCGGCGCAAGCTGGAGATGCAGGGTTCCATTTTCCAGACTAGCAGCGATACGGAAGTGATGGTTCACCTGTTGGCACTTTCCCGCGAAAAGACACTGCCGGAAGCCATGGCGGATGCTCTACGACGCGTGGAAGGCGCATTTTCATTGGTTATGGTCACACCAACTCATATCTTTGCAGCCCGTGATCCCCGCGGATTTCGGCCTTTAGCCATGGGACGAATTCCGCCCGCGCTCGGCCATAAAGAGACTACAGTCTTTGCTTCGGAGACTTGCGCGTTCGATTTGATCGGCGCCGAATATGTTCGGGAAGTGAAACCTGGCGAAATGGTTGTAGTTGGCCCCGACGGTATTTCTTCTCGCTTCTATGCGCCCGCGCTGGCACAATCCAGCTGTATCTTTGAGCACGTTTACTTCTCGCGCCCCGACAGCATGGTCTTCGGTCGCCCCGTTCACCAGAGTCGAGAAGAGTTGGGCCGCCAGCTTGCCCGCGAAACGCCTGTGGACGCCGATATCGTTGTTCCAGTTCCAGATTCCGGAGTAACCGCGGCGATGGGTTACTCGATCGAGAGCGGCATCCCGTTTAAGTTTGGCCTCATCCGCAACCATTACATTGGCCGCACGTTTATCGAACCGCGGCAGAGTGTGCGCGATTTTGGCGTTAAGCTCAAACTCAATCCCGTCCGCGCCGTGCTGGAAGGCAAACGCGTAATTCTGATCGACGACTCGCTTGTCCGCGGCACCACCAGTCGAAAGCTTGTCCGCATGGTGCGCAGCGCTGGAGCGAAAGAAGTTCACATGCGCATTTCGTGTCCACCCACGATCTCGCCATGCTTTTACGGTGTGGATACGCCAACCAAGAATCAGCTTATCGCTGCCGTGAAGTCGATTGAAGAAATTCGCGAGTTTCTGGAAGCCGACTCACTCAGCTACTTGTCTCTTGAGGGATTGAAGAAGTCTTGCGGTGAAGGCGAAAAGACCAAGTACTGCACCGCCTGCTACACCGGCAACTATCCCACCCGGTTGGTCGATGTAGAAGAGATCCTGCCCGTCGGCGCACTCAAATAACTCAATGAATCAATATGCTACGAAATGAGGTATAAAAAGCTGACAGATGTGTGTTTGTGTACAACAAACATGTGCACAAATACTTCAGAGGTTGGTTATGGCAACGATTGCATTGCACACGGACTGACTCTAGTGAGCCGGGACGCGCACTTTGATGAGGTCAGTGGCCTCGTGCGCAATGCGTGGTAAGTCAGCTCATACGCGGCGTGCCGCTGCCACGCGTGGGATGCCCCGCAAATCATTCGTAAATTGCACTTGCCTCCAGCTGGACAACAATTGCCTCAGCTTGGTCTCCTGTCCCGCGCCAATTTCCATCGCCAACCATCCGCCGGGCTTCAGCACCGCTATGGCCTTCTTAGTTAGCTTCTCGATCACGTCGTAGCCGCTTGGTCCAGCGAACAAGGCGAGATGTGGTTCGAAGTCGCGCACCTCTGCTTGGAGCTGCTCTTTCTCCAACTCGCTAATGTAGGGCGGATTTGAGACGACGAAATCGAAATCGTTTTCTTGCAGGAATGCTTCCAGCAAATCCGAGCGACAGAAAATAACACGCTGTTCGAGGCTGTGTTGCTTTGCGTTTGCGCGCGCAATGTCGAGAGCTTCGGGAGAAATATCCGAGGCATACACTTCCGCACGCGGCAGTTCCTTGGCCAAGGCCAGAGCGATGCATCCCGAACCCGTGCCAACATCCACGATACGTGGATGTTCCATGCTTCGCGCTAACTCCAATACGGTTTCGACTAGATGTTCGGTTTCCGGCCGCGGAATTAACACGGACGGAGAGACTATGAAATCCATGCCCCAGAATTCCTGATGTCCGGTGATGTATTGCGGAGGCATTCCTTGCACGCGTTTGGAGATAGCTTCATCGTAGCGCGCGGCTTCTGGCTCAGTAAGGGGATACTCTGGGTGGCTGAAAATATACGCGCGGTCGCGGCCCAGTGCGAACATGAGTAGGAGTCCGGCGTCTTTGCGGAGATCGCCGGTGCCCGCCCTAGTCAGTCGATCTGTGCCGGAGGTCAGTGCTTCGCGCAGCTGCATGATTGAATAGGTGTGGCAGCGTCAGAATGGATGCCCTGCGCAAGCGAGGCTTACGCCGAAACCGAATCGTGTTTCAAATTCTCTGCCTGGTAGTGTGCCGACAACGCTTCTACCAGCGCGTCAATCTTCCCGTCCATCACGGTTTCCAGTTGGTGTAGTGTAAATCCGATGCGGTGATCGGTGATGCGGTTCTGCGGAAAATTGTACGTGCGAATCTTCTCGCTGCGGTCCCCCGTCTTCACCTGCGAGCGGCGTTCCACCGCCAGGGCTTGTTGCTGCCTGTCCATCTCAACTTCATAAAGTCGTGACCGCAAAACGCGCAAGGCCTTGTCTTTGTTCTTGATTTGAGATTTCTCGTCCTGGCAGCTCACCACGGTATTCGTGGGGAGGTGGGTGATGCGCACAGCGGAGTAGGTAGTATTGACGGACTGCCCACCAGGCCCTGACGAACAGAATGTATCGATGCGAAGATCTTTCGCCTCGATCTTGACGTCGACTTCCTCGGCTTCCGGCAGCACCGCAACCGTAATAGCCGAAGTATGCACCCGTCCCTGCTGCTCCGTTTCAGGAACGCGCTGCACGCGGTGTACGCCGCTCTCATACTTCATACGCGAGTACACGCGTTTGCCTTCGATCATCGCGATGACTTCTTTCATGCCGCCCGCCGAGGATTCCGAGCTGGACATGATTTCCACTTTCCAGTTTTGCATCTCGGCAAAGCGCGTGTACATCCGAAACACTTCCGCCACAAACAGCGTAGCTTCGTCGCCGCCGGTGCCTGCGCGAATTTCCAGAATGACGTTCTTCTCGTCGTTCGGGTCCTTCGGCAACAGCATCACCTTCATCTCCTGCTCCACTGCGACGATGCGTTTTTCCATCTGCGCCATTTCGTCGCCAGCGTAAGCGCGCATCTCGGGGTCGGTCTCTCCCTCCAGCAGCGACTTGCTCTCTTCAATGCCCTTCTTGAGTTCCTTGTATTCGCGGAACTTCTCCACCACCGGCGTCAAGTCGCTCTGTGCCTTAGCGGTCTTCTGGAACTTCGCCGAATCATTCACCAGGTCCGGCAAGGACATGGCTTGCGTCAACTCTTCGTAACGTGCTTCGATTTGCGTTAGTCGGTCAAACATTGTCAGTTGCCAGCTTTCAGTCGCTAATTGTCAGTGTAAAGCTTAGAGCGTGCGGAAACATAACGCCCTGGGTTCCCCAGCCCGGGATTCCAGCCGGTCATTCGCGTTGCAGTTGGGAATGGAACAAGGTTCGCGGGGAAGCCCGCTAGGCAATCACGAGTTCGCCGCCGTGCTGCGCTTCCAGCTTCATAGCATGATCCAAGGCGGTAATCGCGCATTCCACTTGCGAATCCGAGGGAGGCTGCGTCGTGATGCGTTGCAGCCAAAGTCCCGGCGCCGTCAGCATGGCAAACAGCGATCCGCGGTGCTGCGCAGCAAAACGAATGATTTCGTAGGAAAGCCCCGTAATCACCGGCAGCAAAACGATTCGTGAGGCGAAACGCGCCCAGAACGTTGTCGCTGGCACAAACATGTAGACAACCATGGAAATCAACATTACCGTCATCAAAAAGCTGGTGCCGCAGCGCGGATGGAACGTCTCAAACTTCTGCGCTTCCGCCACTTCCATTGGTTTGTTCGCCTCGAAAGCAAACACCGTTTTGTGCTCGGCGCCGTGATACTGGTACACGCGTCGAATGTCTTTAAATAAAGAAACACCCCAGATAAACAGCAGGAACAGCGCAATGCGAATGACGCCATCCACAAAGTTCAAGCCAATGCGCCCGCTGAACATGGGATAAATCTTGCCAATTTTGGTCGCAGCCGCCAACGGCAGGAATTTGTACATGAAGATGAAGAAAGCCACAGAAAACGCGACGTTGAGTCCCGCCAGCCAACCGCTAAACTCAAGCTTTTTCCCGTCGTTGTTGACCGGAATCTCTTCCAGCGCCGCATTGGCGGAAAACTTCAGCGCCCGATAGCCCAACACCATGGCATTGCCCAGCGTCATAAAGCCGCGCAGCATGGGCCAGCCCATCCAGGGATGCTTCTCAGACTGCCTCTCCAGAGGCTCAGAATGGGTCACCACTTCACCGGAAGGCTTGCGGCACGAAATAGCCCAAGCGTGCGGCGTACGCATCATCACGCCTTCCAGTACAGCCTGTCCGCCGACAAGGGTGGTCTCCTCGCCGTTCTCAATCACAGGCAAAAGCTGCAAAGCCATGAAAAATCGCCACCAAACTGAAAGAAAGTGCATGTGTATTGGATGTCCCTGGGGCTGGAAAGGTTCTCCGGAATGCCTAGTCAAGGTTAGCGGGTGAGGGAAGGGGTGTCAATCGGAAGGGTTGCCCGGTGCCCCAGGTTCCGCGAGCGCCAGCGCGAGCTAACCTGGGATTGTCGCAAGGCGGGTGGCAGGCCTTTTCAAGGGTTGGTGGATTCAAGGTCCAAGCGCAACATTTCCAAACAAGGAGATAGTTGCGTATGCCGAGAAGCTACAGACACCTCGAGATGCAGGAACGGGCCCTGATTGAGACGCAGTTGGTCTTGGGCATGAGGCCCGCCGTGATCGCCGCTGGTCTTAGGCGGGCTCCTTCCACGGTCACCCG
>JANXUC010000105.1 GCA_025352065.1 Acidobacteriaceae bacterium
AATCGGGAGTTTGCGGCGGAAGCTTGCCACCAGCGAGGATCATTTCCGCTCCCTTCTGGAGTCCAAAGAAGCCGACGACGAGACTTACCAGTCCGCCAACGAAGAGATACTGTCGGCCAATGAAGAATTGCAGAGTACCAACGAGGAGCTGGAGACCTCGCAGGAAGAGCTGCAGTCGGTCAACGAAGAACTCAACACGGTTAACGACGAACTGCAACATCGAAACACGGATCTTGACCGGGTCAATAGCGATCTGAAGAATGTCCTCTCCAGCACGAGCCTGCCGGTTGTAATGGTGGACCGCGAGCTCCGCATCCGGCGCTTGACGGCCGCTTCGGCCAAAATTTTCAAGATGCTTCCTTCCGATATTGGCCGCCCGATTGGAGATATTCGATCCGACATCGATGTGCCCAACCTGGACGCACTGATTGGCGAGGTGATCGACACGCTCACCCCCAAGGAATGGGCCGTGCAGGACAAACAGGAACATTGGTATTCCATGCAAATTCGCCCTTACCGGACGACCAACGACCAGATTGATGGAGCGGTCGTGGTGTTGTCGGATATACACGAAGCGAAACAGTTGAGTGAACGCCTGCGGAAATCCAAAGATTTCATGGAAGACACACTGGAGACTCTGCGCGAGCCGCTCCTCGTCCTCGGCGCGGATTTAAAGGTGCAATATGCTAACCGATCATTCCTGAATAACTTTGCTGTCAGCTCCGAACAAACAAGGGGCCAGTTTCTTTTTGATTTGGGCAACGGTCAGTGGGAGATCCCCCAGCTGCGGGCGGCCCTAACCGAAGTGGTTTCGGCAGGTGCCGCACTCTTGGATTTTGAGGTTGAGCATGACTTTCCAGGCTTGGGCCTGAAAACGATGTTGCTCAATGCGCGGCGCATCGAAGATGGACATGGCGATGCGCCACTCATGGTTCTGGCCATTGATGACATCACCGAACGAAAACGGGTGGAGAACGCCCTGCGCGAGAGCGAGGAGATGTATCGCAGCTTGTTTGGCGCCGTTCCGGTGGCTGTATTTGTCTGCGACCGCAACGGAATGATTCAGGGTTACAATCCCCGCGCGGTGGAGCTTTGGGGTCGTGAACCAGAGCGCGGAGTCGAACGGCATTGCGGATCGGTGAAGTTGTGGCTTCCAGATGGCTCAGTATTGCCCCACGAGCTGAGCCCGATGGCCGAAGTATTGCGCACCGGAGAATCCGCATTCAATGTGGAAGTTTTCATCGAGCGGCCGGATGGTTCGCGGCTTCCCGTTCTGGTGAACTTTGCCGCTCTCAAAGACGCACACGGCAGAGTTACTGGCGGGGTCACATCGTTTATCGACATCACCGAGCGCAAGCAGGCGGAGAAGGAGGTTCGCGCCGCCGGCGAGCGTTTCCAGTTCCTGGCTGAGACAATGCCGCAGAAAATCTTCACCGCCAGGCCCAATGGCGAGGTGGATTATTTTAATCCGCAGTGGACTGAATTTACCGGCCTGGCACTCGATCAGATTCGCGATTGGGGATGGACGCAATTCGTTCATCCCGACCATTTGGAGGAAACCGTTCATACATGGAAACACGCGACGGCTACCGGCGAAGCGTTCCGGATAGAACATCAATTCCGACGCGCGGACGGAAAATACCGCTGGCACCTGAGCCAAGCTCGCGGCATGCAGGATGCCGCGGGCGCAATTGTGATGTGGACGGGTTCCAGTACCGACGTCGACGACCTCAAACAGGCCGAACAGGTTCTAGAAGATCGGGTTGCAGCGCGCACGGCCGCAGTGCGTCATCTCTCCATCAAAGTCTTGACCATGCAAGATGAAGAACATCGAAGTCTTTCTCGCGAGTTGCACGACAGCCTGGGCCAGCACCTGGCGGGCATGAAGATGTGTGTCGACCGGATGCGGCAAGGCGAATCTTCCACACAACCCGCTGAACTCTTATCCCAAGTCTCGCAGTCTTTGGACCATTGCATCAGCGAAATTCGCACGATTTCGCATTTACTGCACCCTCCGCTCATCGACGAGCTCGGGTTTTCCGCCGCCGCCAAATGGTACATTGAGGAGTTTTCCCAGAGAAGCGGCATCCAGGTGAAGCATACGTTTGCGGAAGATTCTCGGCGGTTGCCCCCCTCCGTTGAACTGCCCCTCTTTCGAGTACTCCAAGCCAGTCTGAGCAATATTCACCGTCACGCACAAACTCCGTCGGTGGACGTTCTTTTTAGCATCAACACCGGGGAAGCCAAGCTGGAAGTGAAGGATTACGGCAAGGGAATCAACCGGGAACTACTGCGCCGCTTCAACCTTACGGGGACTGGAGCTGGGGTTGGTCTCACGGGTATGCGCGAGAGAATGCTCGAGCTGGGTGGGCGATTGGAAATCGAATCCAACGACGGCGGCACGGTTGTCCGGGCCGTTATCCCGGTTGACGCCCCCGTTGTCGCGCAGGAAGCTCGCAGAGCTTAACCAAAGCCGCGAGATACACCAATATTCACTAGTCTCGCTGAGGCTCACAAGGGCCTTTTCACCCTTCTGCCCGTTCGCGCTGTCTTGTTTCTTCGGTCATCCGTGTTGCTCCTCGCCTGTCGTCCTGAATTTCGATTCCTCCTACAGGAAGTCCCCGCATTGACTACGCGAGGTAGTGGATTGGCAAACTAACCGTATCGACGGAGACTTACGGGAGGGGACCAACGTCGGCGGAAGACAAGAGTAAGTAGCCCGAATCCGAACACCGAGGACAAGTTATGCCCAATAGCAAAAAGAAGACAACCGCCAGGAAGACAACGGCAAAGTACGGAGAGACTTCAAGAAAGATGGTGGCTAGCGCCGTTCACAGGGAGAAGCTTGGCACCTTGCGCTCTGGCAAAGGCGGGAAAGGCGGTATCGTTCAAAGCCGCGAACAGGCGATCGCCATCGGACTCTCCGAAGCGCGCCAGAAGGGCGCAAGAGTACCCAAAAAGGAGATCTCCTAAATGGCTGGAATGACTGTAGGCCCAGCTTCTTGGCGAACGTTCCATATACGGAACGATGTTCGCAAAAGGCATAAGTGCTCGTCCAGCCAAATGGAGGCCTCTTATGACTGCCGCAGATGTTCTCATTGAAAGTTTGTGCGACTGGGGCGTAGACGTCATTTTCGGACTGCCCGGAGATGGCAGTAACGGCATCATGGAGGCGCTTCGCACCCGTAGCCAGAAGATCCGTTTTGTGCGGGTCAGGCATGTGAGGCCTTGGGCGCGGCGGCAGTGAGAAGCCCGCGATCAATCTCGCTGCTCTAGGCGTTGGATTTGCGAGCGTAAATGATTCCTGAAGCTGGCAAGACAATTTAAGGATGTAGGGCTGAGCGCCTACCTCAGAGCCGCTCCTCTGATCAAAAGCAAGGCTTATCTAGCGGCCGCGGGGGGCCATTCTAGCAACCCAAGCCCAGCATTCAGGTCCGATGCGAGTTGAGTTGAGCGCATTCAGGACGGTGTCGTCAGCCTCGCCGTCGATTCTC
>JANXUC010000020.1 GCA_025352065.1 Acidobacteriaceae bacterium
AATCTTCGGCTTTTTCCCAACTGCGGGTTTTGGCGCTGCGACGGATGAAGGGACCATCAGACCCGAGTAGGCCATTGATCCACTTGGGGCAGCGGCAGCGCTTGTAGTTGAGGTCGCTGGAGGGGCAGGGAGGATAGTGGCGAGAGTAGACGGATAGCATGGAATCGGCCTCGTTGCCGAATCCATTGTACGTTTATTGTACGATGTTTTATACTATTTTATAACTTGTTTATTATCAGTAGTTTATAGTGGTGGAGGCGGCGGGAGTCGAACCCGCGTCCGAAAACGTTACTGGACAAGAGACTACATGCTTAGTCGAATTCATGCTTCCGGCCTTCACCGGAAACGTTCGCGACCCTGGCTCAGAACCGACAAGAAACCAGTTTCGCTAGCCTGATGATCTCATTCTCCTGGCCCAGACGTGGTCGGGAGAACCAGCCCGCAGTGTGACGTTCTCTCGCAGCCCACGGGCGAAGCTGCGGAGAACGGCTACTTAACTAATTAAGCAGCGTATGCCAGTTCTTGATTGGCAATTATCGTTTTGCACTCGATTACGGGTGTGTGCACCCCGGCATGCCTCTTGACCGCAAGCATCTCCGTCGAAACCGGGACGCCCCCACATAGGTCGCAGTCTTCGTACTCTTCTATTGTGGGGCTTGCCGGGGGTGGAGTCAATGGAACGGTAGGCCAATGTTTCCTGCGGCCAGGCTGATATATCTTGTGGTATCCCATGGCTCGGGATTGCTCTAGAATGCCTGAGCTATGAAAAACGCTATGAATATCGCTAGAGGCGGACAGTTTTCCCGGTTTTCCGGCAAAGGGATTTTGCTGTTTGTCTTGATGAACGCTTTGCTGGCTTGGCCTGTTTTGGCGCAGAGCTCGCCGGATGTCGCTAAGGCGACCAAGGGTCTGAACGAGTGGCGGGGATCGCGAGAGGCAATGCTGATGGACGATTTCGGCGAGTTGGCGCGCTATCGGGAAGCGAATGCGAAATTGGCGGCTCCTGCGAAGGCGGAGCGGCGGGTTGTGTTCTTTGGCGATTCGATTACGGATGGGTGGAAGTTGGATGAATCTTTCCCCGGCAAGGACTATGTCAATCGAGGAATTGGGGGACAAACGACGCCGCAAATGCTGATTCGGTTTCGCGAGGATGTTCTCGATCTGAAGCCAGCAGTCGTCGTTATTCTGGCGGGGACGAACGACATTGCGGGGAACACAGGCCCTATATCGCTGGAGGAGATTGAGGCGAACTACGCTTCCATGGCGGACTTGGCGCGAGTGCATGGAGTGAAAGTAGTTCTGTCTTCGGTGCTGCCGGTGCATAACTATACGGAGCGTGCGGCGGATTTCTTTCCTTTGCGGTCGCCGGAGAATATTCTGGAATTGAATCGCTGGATGCAGGAGTACTGCAAAGGAAAGAACTGCGTGTATCTGGACTACTTCAGCGCGCTGGTGGATGCCAAAGGGTTCATGAAGAAGGAATTGGCGGAGGATGGGTTGCATCCGAACGCGGCGGGGTATGCGATCATGGCGCCGCTGGCGGAGAAGGCGATTGGGAAGGGGCTGGCGGGGAAGTAGAGGTAGTTCTCGTATTCCGGACAAAGGCCGCAGACAAGAGTGTCCTTGCTAGATGAGCGAGGAGGCTCCCGCCCTGTCGCAAAGGGCGTGACAAGGACGGGGCACAGGTTCTCCCATCCGGCTCGGGCACCCGGCGAGCAGGAAAGCTCGCCCTACACGGGCTGCACATGACTTTCGTACTATGACCATCGTGCGGTGGTAACCCTGAAATTCCTTGCCTGCAACAAAGGGTTGCTGCGATTCTTCATCAGGGACGAACTAGTTCCGGAGGATTCCAGTGACAAAACGTACAATGTTTATGACAGCGCTTGTGAGCGTGCTATCGCTTCTGAGTTTTGGCTGCGGAGGCTCGAATCACCTGCAGTCGATCATTCTGACGCCTTCTGGTACCACATTGCATGGCATCGGGGGAACGGTGCAAATCACAGCGGTGGGGAATTATAGCAACGGATCGCAGAATCCCAATATTAACGATAAGGTCAAGTGGACGGTCGTTGCTGATGGCAACTCGCTCGGCGGGCCACTGCCAGCCCCTCCGCAAACGGTCCAGTTCAATGCGACGGGACTGATCACCGCGGTGGATCCCGCAGCTTGTTCGTTTG
>JANXUC010000061.1 GCA_025352065.1 Acidobacteriaceae bacterium
GTTGCCGCTGACGGCCCCGGCGGCGGCAGGGGCGAACCTTACGTTGAAGGATGTGCTTTGTCCCGCACTCAGCGTGAGGGGCAGTGTGAGGCCATTGAGGCTCATCCCGCTGCCTGAGGCGGAGGCGGCGGAAATGGTGACCGCGGAGCCGCCAGTGTTGCTCAAAGTCTCGGCCAGGTTGGCACTACTACCAACTTGAACGTTGCCGAAAGCCAGGCTGGAGGGATTCGGGCTCAGCGCGCCCAGTGCCGCGCCTGTACCGGAAACGGGGATGTCCAGGCTGGGGTTGGAGGCGTTGGAGGTAATAGCAACACCACCGCTGAGGGCTCCGGGGGTTGTGGGGGCAAACTTCACGGTAAAGGAAGTGCTTTGTCCCGCATTGAGCGTGAGCGGCAGGGTAAGGCCACTGAGGCTCATCCCGCTGCCCGTGACGGAGGCGGCGGAAATGGTGACCGCGGAGCCGCCAGTGTTGCTCAAAGTCTCGGCCAGGTTGGCACTACTACCAACCCGGACGTTGCCGAAGGCAAGGCTGGAGGGATTGGGGCCTAACGAGCCTACGGTGAGACCCGTGCCAGAAAGCGGAACGTTCAAGCTGGGGTTGGAAGCGTTGGAGGTAATGGCGATACTGCCGCTGACAGCACCCGCAGCGCCAGGAGTGAACTTTGCGGTAAAGGAAGCGCTTTGGCCCGCAGTTAGCGTGAGAGGAAGCGTCAATCCTGTGATCGAGAAGGCCGCACCGGTCAGGTTGGCTTGCGTGATGGTGACGGAGGAACCGCCGGTGTTGCTCAGAGTTTCAACCAGGCTGGCACTATTGCCAACTTGGACGTTGCCGAAAACAAGGGTGGAGGGACTGGGACTCAGCGCGCCTAGGGCCACGCCTGTACCCGACGACGGAATGTTCAAGCTCGAGCTGGACGCATCGGAAGTGACGGCAATGTTACCGCTGACAGCCCCGGCGGCGGCAGGGGCGAACCTTACGTTGAAGGTTGTGCTTTGTCCCGCGTTGAGCGTGAGGGGCAGTGTGAGCCCACTGAGGCTCATCCCGCTGCCGGAGGCGGAGGCGGCGGAGATGGTGACGGAGGAGCCACCGGTGTTGCTCAGAGTCTCAACCAGACTGGCACTATTGCCAACTTGCACGTTGCCGAAAGCGAGGGTAGAAGGGCTCGGGCTCAACGTGCCCTGAGATACACCTGTGCCAGACAACGGAATGTTCAAGCTCGAGCTAGAAGCGTTCGAAGTGAGGACGATGTTGCCGTTGCTAGTGCCAGCGGCGGTGGGGGCAAACTTTACCGTGAAGGAAGAGCTTTGTCCCGCACTTAGTGTGAGTGGCAAGGTAAGTCCACTGAGAGTCATCCCGCTGCCCGTGACGGAGGCGGCGGAAATGGTGACGGAGGAACCGCCGGTGTTGCTCAGAGTCTCAACCAGGTTGGCGCCGCTGCCAACTTGAACGTTGCCGAAAGTGAGGGCAGACGGGCTCGGGCTCAGAGTGCCCTGAGCCAAACCCGAACCGGAAAGCGGGATGTTTGAAGTAGGGTCGGCAGCGTCGGAAGCTACCGCGACCAGCGTGCCAGTCGCAGCTCCCGGAGCCGTCGGCGTAAATGTCACCGTAAAAGTTACACTCTGGTCTGGGGCGATCGTCGTGGGGAGAGCCGGGCCTTTCAGCGAGAAATGGGCTCCGCTGACACTGGCCTGCGAGATCGTGGTGGGCGATCCGCCCGTGTTGGTCAGTACCTCCGACAAAGTCGCGCTCTTGCCTACCGGAGTACCGCCAAAGCCGAGGCTGGCGTTGCTCACCGAAAGTACGCCGATTTTGTTCGAAGAATGTCCTAACAGCCCCTGACACCCAGTGAGCGAGACTGAGGCAAGAGCGATTAAGAACAAGGCGACTCGACCGCGATACGACAGGGATTTCACCTTCGGTTCCACCTTCGAGCAGCGGACTCAACTCAGCCGCAGCTTCGTCCTAATTGGAGGATCAAGCCAGCCGGAGTAAGTTCTTTACTCCAACTTGGTGAAGTATAGGAGACGGTTGGTCCCTTCGATAGTCTCGAAGGGGCAAGCTGATTGCACCAACCGGCCAAGCACTCCCGGTTCATTCCTTATATTTCAGCCACTTGCGGCCATTGCTGAGGTCGATACCGGCGACGGCTAACGGCGAAAAAATCGGCTATCGGGGTGTCGAGACCATACTGCCCCGGCTCAATGCACAGCGGCCCCCTGAAAACGGGGCGGGGGAGTTTGCAGCGGCTTTGGCCGCCGCCGCGCGAGCTACATATTTTGAAACGACGGTAGTCCGGTTTTTTGCCGATTCCTTGGCATTTTGTCGATGGCATGTACTAGTGATTCAGTTTATGTACCAAAGGGGACTGTTCATGCGCGCCTCCAGAGTGCGATATAGAGAACATGATAGTCGGGCTCCGATTATATTCCGTAATCAGAAAAGAGACCTCCCCCCTTGGTCAATCCCGTCAGAGCCAGTGGCTGGTCTCGTCGCCAGCTTGTTCTACACCTCATTGCAGGATCCGTTATCCAACTGTTGCTTCTACCGATAAATGCGGTTGGACAAACTCAACAAATTGTCTTAGGCACTTCGCAGATATGGAGTTTGCGTGATAGCACCCAGAGTGGAACGGCAGAGGCGTTTCCGGTGACGGCAAGTTCCTCCGGTCAGCTTGATTCTCTTTCGGTTTTCCTCGACGGTTCGAACAGAGCCACGAACGTCTGGGTTGCCCTTTATGCAAGCTCTTCTGGTCACCCAGGTAAGTTGCTGAGCCAGGCGGCAACCCTCGGGCCCATTCCTGGAAAATGGAATACAGTTCCGATTCCCGCTGTTCAGGTGCAGGGGGGGACGCGATACTGGGTGGCATTGCTAGGATTGAATGGTCTTATTCAGGTGCGAGACAGCACCGGGAGCTGCCTGAGCGGACGTTTCTCCGAGACAAGCTGGCAGGCGAACCTGAGGTCGCTGCCAGCCGTTTGGTCCACGGGTTCACAATGGGCGACATGCGTTGTTTCGGCATTTGGCTCCGGGATCATATCCGGCGGCGTGTCTGTAACCGTATCTCCGGCCACGGTTTCTTTGCTAACCGGCAAGCAAGCTCAGTTCAAGGCTACGGTTAGTGGCACCGGTAATACGTCTGTGACTTGGACAACTTCCGGCGGGAGCGTGACCAGCTCTGGGCTATACACGGCACCTTCCTCGGCGGGTACTTACACAGTGGTCGCGACCAGCGTCGCGGATCCGAGCCAGTCGGGCTCTGCCGCTGTCACGGTGTCGTTGTCCGGAGGAGTCTCGGTTTCGGTGTCGCCAACCTCGGTGGCTCTTCTGTTTGCGGAGCAGCAACAGTTTACCGCTTACGTGTCGGGGACTGGCAACACGGCGGCCACCTGGTCTGCCTCTGGTGGCACAGTGACGACAGCCGGCTTATATACAGCGCCATCGTTAGCGGGGACATACACGGTCACAGCCGTGAGCGTGGCCGATCCGACAAAGTCTGCCTTCGCAACCGTCGGCGTGTCGCCGCCCCCCCCCATCGTGGTGACCATCTCGCCTGTAACCGTGGTTGTGCCGGAGAAAGTGCAACAGCAATTCGTTGCAACGGTTTCGGGTTCCAGCAACCACGCCATAACCTGGGCGGTTACAGGAGGAAACGGAACTGTAACTCAGGCAGGACTTTACACGGCTCCGCAAGCGGTCGCAACCGATGCGGTCACGGCCAGGAGCCAAGCCGACCCCACGAAGTCAGCAAGTGCCACAATCACTGTGGCAGTGCCGCATTCAGTCAGCCTGAGTTGGTCACCCTCTATTTCGTCTGGCGTGAGCTATAGCATGTACCGCGGGAACTCGACCGGAGGCCCTTATACTCTGCTTAAGGGCAGTGTAAGTTCGACGTCGTACGTGGATCTTAGTGTGCTGGCGGGACGCACTTATTACTACGTGGCAACCGCGGTGGACTCGAGCGGGAGAGAAAGCGTTCCATCAGGAGAAGTGCAGGCCGTGATTCCGACACCGTGAGGCGTTGCGGATGGGTTCTGGGATGTTCGAAGAATTTCGGGAGTTCACCAGACCAACAGGGACACTATCCCCAGCAACAAAACCTGGCCGTTTACACAGAAGATTTGGCACACCCGCTGCCAGCATCGAAAGCTTCTTGTTCGGGTACCAATTGGGGACCAGTTCAGCTGTTCTTTACGGCTGTTGGAATGCTTTCCGATGCACTTCGTTCTCAGCAGTTCGTTAGAGTTGCTAGTGCAACGAATCTTTCATAGCGATAACACGGCTCAAGTCTTAAATTGGATGTCGAGAGGTACCATCGACATGCGGTCAGTCTCGTCCCCTGGGGCTCGGGTGTTCAGAGCGGTCTTAGCGTCCGAGCATCTAGGAGCGAGGGTTTGATAAGGGTGCGATAAGAGTTCCTGAGGGTGTCTTAACGCTCTAAAACGGGCCATCCGTGCCGTTAAGAATCAATGAGTTACCCGGTGCAATCACCCTGAAAAGGCTGGCGTCGGCGGTTCAAGTCCGTCCCTGGCCACCATCTTTTCAATGACTTACAAAATGGGAGCCTAGGAACGAGGGCGCTAAAGGGTTCGTTAACAGCGAAACCCTTCGGTACTCGGTGTCAATCGGGCCAGCTTGGGTCTATCTGGGCGAAGCATCTTGACGATCTCGCTTTGAGCTTTTCGCTTGGCCGACGTGACTGCCTAGGCGTACAAGTCCAGGGTGACTTTGCTGTTTGCGTGCCGCCTTCCCCCGTACTTTCGCTCGCAGTGCCGATAGCTGGAGATGCCTTCGAACGAGCATTCCTGGGTTGTAACGCTTTTTGCCTCTTGCCTTCGGACTGGCGAATACCCAGTCGGTCGGGCTGGTTGTACGGCGTCAGGTGAGGGCAATGTGAATGCACGTTTTTTTCCTGAAGAAAACCGCGAACGAGTACTAGAGCTTTTCAGGAAGGTCAAGGTCGGGCGGAGTTGGTCATCATTAGCGCGAATAGCAAGGGCAAATAGAGGACCGAAGCTTGCAGCAATTGGCGCGCCCTAAGCTTCGAAACTGGAGCCCCCACGGGCAATCCCAGCCGCGTCAGACGCGTGCCAGCATAGAAATAGGCCAATCCAAGAAGGACAGCGCCAAAGAGATAAAAACGACCGGACATGCCAATCACAGTGGGCAGCACGCTTACCGGAATCAATGCGAGCGAATAGGCGAGAATTCGCCAAGAGGTTGAACGTCCATCCGGATCGACAACGGGCAGCATCTGGATGCCGCCGTCGGCATAGTCGTCGCGGTAGAGCCAGGCAATCGAAAAGAAGTGCGGGAACTGCCACAGGAACACGATAGCGAAAATCACCAGCGTCCCCCATTCAAGGCGACCGCGCGCCGCAGCCCAGCCGAGTACGCCGGGCATCGCTCCAGGGAAAGCTCCAATAAATGTGCAGATCGGCGACACGCGCTTGAGTGGCGTGTACGCTGCCAGGTAGACTGCGGCAGTGGCGAGCGAAAGCCATCCGGTCAATGGATTGAGTGCTAAGCCAAGGTAAAGCGCGCCGCCTAGAGTTAGCGCCAAGCCTACGAGTGCACCATGCAGCACACTCATGCGGCCCGCCGGAATTGGACGTCGCGCCGTGCGGCGCATATTGGCGTCGACCTTGTATTCCATCACTTCATTCAAGGCAGCTGTGCCACTGGAAACCATGCCGATGCCGAGCAGAGCATGGAAAAGATTCCACGACATCGACGACACGCCCGCCTTCCCGCAGCCGAAATAGTAGCCGCACCATGCCGTGAGAACGATGAGCGTGGTAACACGCAGCTTGGTGAGCTGCGCATAGTCGCTCAACAACGTGGAAATGCGATTCCGGGGAACTGCCAAAGGCTGAATGATTGCGCTCATAATGCGAGACACCGGCGATTATATGCAATAGCCATAGACTTCAGAACTAATCCTCAAATTGCACAGAGCGCTTGGAATCGCCTTCGTAGCTCAAGCAGCGCCGATTATATATAGATCTCACGCAAGCACAAGAAAAAAGACTTCTGCCATGTGTTGCGCCGCTGTCCGTTTTGCGATCCGCATCTGCAAAAGCTTTTCAAAAAACGAGCCCTAACGATGGGGCGAGAGTGCAAACGCCTCCGGCGGGTCAAACCAGCATTGTTTCCAAAACTCAGTTTCGGACAGATTCCCCGACTCCCAGCTTTTCAAGGTTGTGGAGGTGGCGGCTGTCATACCTCCGTCGGCGGAATCGAAAACAATCGCGATCCCGTCCGCTGCTGGCGAAGATTGCGAGAGACTCGGCAAAGTGGCGCGAAAGATGGACCGCGCGAAGGCTCGACGCTCGCGCGCGCCAGAAGCAAGCCCCTCTGCGGACGGACGCACCCAGACAACGTGTACGGTCTTGCCTCGCAGCGCCGCCCAGTCCCCGGGAAACGCCGCCGTTTCCTCGCGATCTAGCGTAAAAGGCTCCTTTTCTGATACTTCTGGACTCGCGCGTCCACCTGTTTCGTGAACGGAATCTGGCAAATCCACATCACTGCTTCGGATCCAGCCTCGGGCGATGCCCGAGATTTGAATGTGAACCCAGGAGCCAAGCTTATCGAGAATCTGAAACTCGTCCCCCTCTTCCGCAACCAAGAGCACGTCAGCAGCTGCCGAGGGACGTGCCGCCACTGGCGTACGAGGATGCTTCACAACAAGAAGGTTGTTCGGGTGCGCCTGATTGCGAAGAATCTCTTCCAGGTCCTTGGTCTGTTTTTGGAGTTGCTGGATGCGCTGTTCCTCTGCGCTCATTGGGCTACTGGATGCGGCGCTCTCCTCCCAGGTCGGCAAGGCGGCCCTTGGCGGTGGGAACTTGAAGGAAGCAGTAGTGTTGGCGGTGGTACCAGCTGGTGCAGGGGGTGCAGTATTTCGACCGTCGGTGTTTTCGGGGGATCGCTTTGGGGGTGCTATTTCTGGCGCAACGACCCTCGGAGCGGCTTCCACAGCCTCGGTGAGCCGATCTAGGATGTCCTGCTCGAGGCGGCCATTGGATCGCAGCACCTGGTAGGACGACTTGGCGGGATCGGGATCCTGGTACCACGCGGTGATCTTGGCAATGGCGCGTATGCGGCACTGCGATGGGTTGAGTGCGAGCACATCGAACGAATACTGGTAGTAAGCGCGACCGTATCGCTCCAGCGGCTGGAGTGCTGGAATGACGAAGCCTTCGAGGATGGGAAGGCGCGCGCCAACAGGGGATTGCAGGCCGCGCAAGACCTTTTCAATGTCTGGTTTCGAGCGCGAAAAATCCCGTTCGTAGCGGGCATCCTCGGCCGCACAGCCCGACGAATTCAGTGGGCTGCCAGGAAGGGCCGATGCGGCGAATGCGGCCAGTAACAGTATCTCCATCGGCGTCAAATGCAGAACGCGTGTCCTCATGGAATGGCATCCAGAGAGCTACGTTGCATCCACCCTCGATGTCCGTCGGGTGTTTCAATTCCGTACCAGTTCGGCGTGACAATCAGGATCACTACCTCGGTTCCGCCTGCCACAGTCTGTAAAGAGGGCGAAGCTTTGAAGGGAGCGCCTCGCAGGGGAGCGCCACCTGTCTTCACGGTCGACTCCACTTGCTGGCGCAAATCGTGGACGCGCTGCTCAAGATCGTGTAGCGAAGAAACTGAGGAAAGGGCGCGGGCGGATTGGCGCGCGTGTTCCGCGTCGCGCTCGGCCTCCTCTTGCGCAGCTCTCTTGGTTTCCTCTTCGGACTGCTTGTGCTTGCTGAGGATCGCGTCCAAATGCTCCTGGATGGCGCCCAGTTCTCCCGATTCGACCGCACCTTCGGACGGGTGCGCTTCGCGGTGGGCGGACTCCACAAATACAGCATCGATGCGAATTCGTGTTTTGTCAGCAGCAATCGTCTCTAGGACATAGCGCACACTGACCGTCCCAATGTCGGCGCTGCCCTTGAAGTGCCGGGGCGCAATTACGTTCTGTGCAATTTTGAAAAATGCCTGACCGCCGCCTTTCCATTCTCCAAAGGCGGACGAGGAATCTGCGCGACTCGCGCCGGTAAGAATTTTTTCCTTTTCATACTGATACGTGCCGCGGATTTCCAGGTCGTCGAGAACTTCCTGCAAGGCTTGCAGTATGTCCTCTTTGGAACCGGTCAGCTCAGCGGCCAATCCGCTGCCGGATTGCGAAGTGTCTTTGTTTTTTGCGGGAGGTTTTGACAGCGCGCCCGCAAGTTCCGCCAGGCACAACAGGGCCAAAACACAGATTCTAAGGAGTCGTTCGACTCCACCTCTGTTCGCATGTCGACAAAATAGAATTCGCACTTTTTGAGCCTTGAGAAAATAAGCGGGAATAGGAAAACGGTGTGTACCAAATGGAAACGAACGCTTCTGCTCACATTCGTTACAAGCAAGCCTCGTATTAGATATTCCCTCAGGCGATCGAGTGTCAAGTCCAAATTGGAAGCCGTCAGGCGGCGTTTCGGATTTTTAAGACTGCCAGCCCTACGGGGGCCATTCGGTAGATATACCGAATAGTTGTCACGAAAATGTCACATATTCGTTAATAAAAAGTAAATTCTTCTTGCAAACCTCATCCAAGCAGAGTTAGGATTCGGCGGCTGGTTGTATCGCTTTTTCTTGTAGCCGTATGTAATTCCACAGATGAGATGATCAGGAGGTGGTATGTACGTAGTTGCCGCCAGTAAGAACAATGATTCGGGCAGGTGGATGTCGGTATGGTCTGGTCTGGCCACCGGACTACTCGTCCTTGCGGCCATGGTATCTCTAACGTCGCCTAGCTCCGCCATCCCAGCTTTTGCCCGTAAATTTGGCATGCCCTGCTCTGCTTGCCACGAGGCTTGGCCCAAGCTCAACAACTTTGGGCAGGTCTTCAAAGACAACGGGTACCAAATGGGTAACGACCGAGATTCTCCCATCTCTAAAGACCCTTCCTACTGGCCAGTCAGCTTCCGCATAACTCCGCACTGGCACCGCGAGAATACGGACCGCGTCGGAACCGATCAGGTGCCCACTGGACAGAGCGTTACGACGCACGGTTTCGATCTATCGGGCCTCGACATTCTAACGGGTGGTACTCTGTCCAAAAACATTTCTTTCCTCCTCACGCCTTCCGCCGACAATACGGCGACTTTCCACTTCGAGTCAGCCTGGGTGCGTTTTGACAACCTGCTCAAGAGCTCGTGGCTGAATGTGAAGGTTGGGAAATTCGAACTCGACAACCTCCTTTCGGAAAAGCGAATCTTGACGCTCTCCGCGAACGGCGGCTCTTATCGGGCTTACCATTTTCGTCCCCAAGGCGGGTTGCCGGGATCGATCGGTGCGGACCTACCCAGTCCGCTCGCCACCGGCATAGGCGATAACCAGATCGGCTTCGAGGTTATGGGCCACTCGAAAAATAGCTATACGCGTTATTCGGTGGCGGTTGTGAGCGCCACGGATGGAAATGTGAGCCTGCCCACCAATCGGGGCTATGACACGTTCCTGACGTTCAGTCAGGCTTTCGAGGCGGGTGGTCTTGGCTTGCAGAGAGTTGGAGCGTTCGCATACGTGGGAATGTATCCCACCTACGGACTGACTTCGGGAGGCAACTTCCTCCCCGGTACAGGTGTGGGAAACAAGATGTACTCTCAGCTCGGCTTTTTCGGGATGTGGTACCTGAAGAAGCTAGATGTGACGACAATGTACACGCGCAGCAAAGAGAGTGCGTACCTGGCGACAGCGACACCTGCGACTGCAGCGCTGCCGATTGGGGCGCATGACCCTTCGTGGAATGGCTTCCTGGTGGAGACGCACTATACCGTGAACCCGCAGTTCATCCTGATCAACCGCTTCGACACCATACGGATGTCCCAGCAGCCTCTGGATAGTTTGACGAAAGATTTCGGCAATTTGAATGCGTTGACGTTCGGCTATCGCTGGTATCCGTTTATGAACAGTCGGGATGGGTTTGCTATCCACAACGAATACTCCCGAGTTTCCAGCAAAGGCATATCGCCGACCGGAAACGACAGCATCAGCAGCAGCGTGTTTCTCGGCTTTGACTTCATTTTCTAGAAAGGGTTGACCATGGCAAGAAAAGCGCAGCGTCTATCATTTGTGGGAGTGCTGATCGTGGCGGTTGCATCGAGCCTAGGCGCGCAGGAAGCCCATGTAGGGAACCTGACGGGTCATGCGGATGCCGGGAAGAAACTGTACAAGCGTTTCTGCATTGGCTGCCACGGCGAGCGGGGAGACGGTGTCGGAGACAACGCGCCATTTCTGGAACCCAAGCCGCGCGATTTCACGGCGGCTACGTTCAAGTGCCGCTCAACTTTGACCGGCAATTTGCCCACAGACGAGGACCTCTACAAATCAGTCGTGCGAGGATTCAACACCTCCGCGATGCCTTCGTGGGCGCCGTTAACCGCTCAAACCAAGATTGACTTGGTCGCCTACATTAAATCTTTTTCTCCGCGCTGGCACGATGAAAAGCCAGCGGATGTGCTCAAGATCCCGACTGAAACTCCGGTGACGATTGAAAGCATCAGCCACGGTGGAGAGCTCTTTCAGAAATTGGAATGCTGGAAGTGTCATGGGCAAGAGGGACGTGGCGACGGACCGTCCGCTTCGACGCTTACAGATAGCAAGGACCAGCCCATCCGGCCTTATAACTTCACGGGGGGTGGTCGTTTCAAATGCGGAGCGGAGAACGAAGACCTCTACCGCATCTTCATGACTGGTGTCGACGGCACGCCGATGCCGTCTTTCAACGACGTCATCAAGCCAGTGGATGCCTGGGATCTGGTCCACTACTTACGTACTTTGCAGAAGACTCGCAAGAGTAGGGAAAACGAAGTCCTGAAGGCGGCTGGCGGCAAACTGCTGCCACCGAAGCCGGAAGAGAAGAAGCCTGAAGATCCCGCCAAGGAGCCCGAAAATAAGGGCGCTGGCAACGGCAGGAAGTAGCGCTCCCAAGAGATCGGCTAACAGAACATTAACCCCCGAGGAGGAAGTACCGAATGCGCACCAAATCAATGCTGGTAGGTGTTTCGACGCTGCTCATGAGTTCGTCTCTGATGTTCGCCGGAACGGTGAGCGGCAAGGTGACCTTCACAGGCACGCCCGCCAAACCAAAAACAATCGATATGTCCAAGGAACCCAGTTGCGCCAAGCAGCATGCCACGCCCTTGACGACAGAATCGGTTGTAACCGGACCCAACAATGGCCTGGAAAATGTGGTCGTCTATGTTTCGTCCGGCGCTCCCGACGACGGTCAGGTTCCCGCGCAAGCGGTTACTTACGAACAGAAAGGCTGTCAGTACCTGCCCCACGTTCTGCCGATGCACGTGAATCAGGAACTCAAAATCACAAACGAGGACCAGACGTCGCACAACATCCATCCGCTGGCCAAAGTCAACCACGAATGGAACAAGTCGCAGCCCCCCGGCACTCCAGCAATCTCGGAGAAGTACGAAAAGGCGGAATTCATCTCGGTGAAGTGCAATGTGCATCCCTGGATGCATGGAGTTTTCGCGGTGATGAATACGAATCACTACGACCTCAGCAAGGGTGGCGGCGCGTTCAAGCTGCCGAACCTACCGCCGGGTAAGTACACCATCACTGCATGGCACGAAGACTACGGTACCCAGACCGCCGATATCACCATTACCAGCAACGAAACCAAGGACGTTAACTTCACCTTCAAGGCGAAGGCATACTGACGAAACGACGGCGGCGGAGCCTTCTAAGCTTCGCCGCTTCTCTTGCTTTGGAAGTTGTGTCGGAGTCAGTACCGGAGGTTTCAGCACTATGGCTAGGCTTTTTGCGATCACAATTGTGGTAATCGCGATTCTTTCCGCGATCCCGATTCTGCGACACACCTGGGTCGCGCCGGAGGACATATCCACGCATGGCGCTCTGATCGACGAGCAAATGTCGGAGACTATGGCCGAGGCGGGCATTTCCTTCCTCGCCGCGCAGTTTATCCTGGCGTTTTTCGTGTGGAAGTTTTCAAACCGAGCACCGGACGCGAAGCTTAAGAAGTTTCCAGGCGGCGCCAAGGGTTTGGTGATTGGCGCGTTACTGGTCGTGGGCATCGAGGTGATGGCTCTCGGCCTGTTTGGTGTGAAGGCCTGGGCGAACGTCTATCTCGACGCGCCTTCCGCGAATGCCATGCCCGTCCAAGTTCAAGCAGGACAGTTTGCCTTTTACTTTCGCTATCCTGGCGTGGACGGAAAATTCGGCGGGCTCCACCCCGAACTCATCAATGAAGGCTCGCAGAACATCTTCGGCTTAGATCCTGAGCACGATGTGGACGCTCGCGACGACATCGTCGCAGCCGAGATGGCAATTCCCGTAAATAAGGAAATCCATCTCCTCATGCACGCGAAAGATGTAGGACATTCCTTCTTTGTTCGCGAGTTGCGCGTGCAGCAGGATTTTGTTCCCGGGCTCGATGTTTCTTTGCACTTCACTGCAACCAAGATTGGGAAATACGAGATTGTCTGCACGCAACTCTGCGGTCTTGGGCACTACAACATGAAGGCGTATCTCGAAGTGATGTCGCAGCAGGACTTCGATGACTGGCTGAAGAAACAAGCAGGGCAATAGAAATTCGCCCACGCGTGAGCGTGTAGATCGCACAATCTCTTGAGGTGAATATGCACGACATGTCAGCGCCCGTAGCGCACCAGCACGCTCCTCCGACTAGTTTTATCCGGAAGTACGTCTTCAGCCTGGATCACAAGGTCATCGGCAAGCAGTATTACGGGCTGGCCTTGTTGGCGGCGTATGTCGGGATGGGTCTTTCCTGGTTGATGCGCTTTCATCTCGCTTGGAATAGCACGGCCATTCCCGGTTTGCAATTCCTCTCAGCGTCCGGTGCTCCTGGCGGTGTAATGACGCCGGAGTACTATTTGCAGTTGATGACCATGCACGGTACGATCATGGTCTTCTTCGTACTCACAACCGCACCTTTCGCAGCCTTCGGGAATTACTTCCTGCCGATTCAGGTGGGAGCGGAAGATATGCCATTCCCCCGTTTCAACATGATGTCGTTCTGGGTCACTTTCACCGCGTTTCTGGTCCTGATGTCATCCTTCTTTGTGGGCGACGGGCCAACTCTGGGTGGATGGACGCAGTACGCACCGCTGAATGCGATAGGTTCGGTTGGTGGACCGGGACAGGGCACAGGCGTCGTACTTTGGGCGGTTTCTATCGCGCTGTTTTGTGTTGGCCAGTTGTTGGGCGCTCTCAACTTTATTAGTACGACGCTGGATCTGAGAGTCAAGGGCATGAGTATGATGCGCCTGCCTCTGAGCGCTTGGTCATGGTTCATCACGTCTTGCATCGGGTTGACGGCGTTTGCGGTTTTAATGCCCGCGTGTATCCTCGTCATTCTCGATCACGTGGCTGGGACGAGCTTCTTCGTCGCGTCCGGATTGGTGATGAATGACCAAGTGTTACCGCACTCGGGCGGGTCTACTCTTCTGTGGCAGCATCTGTTCTGGTTCTTTGGGCACCCAGAAGTCTATATAGCAATCGTGCCGAGCATGGGCATTGTTTCCCACATTTTGCTGGCTAACCAGCGCAAGCCCATGTTGAGCCAAAGAGTGCTCATTTATTCCATGGGAGCGCTCGCTGTTCTAAGTTATATGGTGTATGGCCACCACATGTTTGTCAGTGGCATGAATCCGTTTTCGTCGCTGGTGTTTTCGTTCCCAACTCTGGTTATCACGATACCGTCTACGATCATCGTACTGATTTGGACGTTCAGCCTGTACGGCTCCAAGCTGCGGATCAACTCGGCATCCCTGTTTTCTCTGGGTTTCATTTCGATGTTTGTAAGCGGAGGTGTCAGCGGATTCTTTCTTGCTCAGCCCTCCATCGACATCATGTTGCACGCTACTTACTTTGTTGTAGGTCATTTCCACTTGGTAATGGGTGTTGCGGCTATGTTCGGTATCTTCGCCGGAACTTACTTCTGGTTCCCGAAAATCACGGGGCGCATGATGAGTGAGCCCTTGGGGAAACTTCATTTCTGGCTGAGCTTCGTGGGCGCTTACTGCATCTTTATGCCGTTCCACTACTTGGGAATGGCTGGGAATGTGCGCCGCTACTCAACCTTTGTAGATGACTTTCTACAACCGCTGATTCCAGTTCACAAATTTATTACAATCGCGGCTTTTGTCACGGGCGCTGCGCAATTGATTTTTCTTTACAACCTGTTCTATAGCCGATTCAAGGGCGCGCCTGCGCCGGACAATCCTTGGGAAGCAACCTCTTTGGAGTGGAGCACAGCCACACCACCGCCCTTCGACAACTTCGGCGGTAAGCATCCGATCGTCTATCACGATCCTTATCAATATGGTGTGAAGAGTTCTGTCGGCGACTATGTCATGCAGACTTCGCCAGAACAGGTCGAGACGGAATTCGAAGAGAAGTAACCCGCAGACCAGGTTCTTTCAACAGGAAGGAAGTTGAATTCGATATGGCTTCTACGCTCCATGAGCCTCCGCAAATTGACCTGAACGATGTACTCGGCGCCGGGAATGGCGGCTCGATCAACATCCCGACGGATGGCGGGCTGCGTTCCGTTCTGCATCATTCGCCAGCTCCCTCGTCGAGTGCTATATGGGTGGCGATGTTTGCCATTAGCATGATGTTTGCGGCGTTCACCAGCGCCCTCATTGTCCGCAAAGGCTCGTCGATGGATTGGGAGTCTTTCGCACTGCCATCCATTCTCTACTTCAATACGTTTTTGCTGCTTGTCAGTAGCGTTACTCTGGAAGTTGCCCGCCGTCGTGTGGATGCTTTCATGCGGGGCGCGAGGAGCGCCGCTCAGCGCCCAACAAGCTGGCTCTACGTAACCCTGGCTCTTGGCTTGCTCTTTGTGATTGGGCAGTACGTAGCCTGGCAACAGCTCAGGGCCCAGGGCATGTATTTGGCCACCAATCCCAGCAGCTCATTTTTCTACGTATTGACAGCCGCGCATGCTCTGCATGTGCTGGGCGGTCTCGGCGGCTTGATTTACATCACTTACAAGCTGAGTAAGCTAACTCTGCGGCGCAATACGATGGTTGCCACGGCGCGTTACTGGCATTTCATGGGCGCGCTCTGGGTGTATTTAATGCTATTGCTTTGGTTCAAACTGTAAGACCAATTCGCCAATACAGGAGGCACCGTGAGCCAAGCGGAGTTGACCATGGACGAACACTCGACCAGCCCGATGGTAGGGACGGCGTTCTCGATTCCCTCAAAAAAGCTGGCGATGTGGCTGTTCATCATCGCGGATACTATGACTTTTGCCGCCTGCCTTGTGGTCTATGGATTCCTGCGCAATGGCACAGCGAACTGGCCAAGGCCTTTCCACAGCATCACGAACGTGGCGATCATGACCTTCATTCTGTTGACCAGCAGCCTGACGATGCTGATCGGAGTGCGTTCTGCCCGCCTTGGTGACAAAGCATCTGCTTTCCGCTGGACGATGGTGACAGCCGTTTTGGGCATTGTCTTCGCGCTGTTGCACATTCGCGAGTGGCAGGGCCTGATCGCAGAAGGCATGACCCTGTTCAAGAATCCGTGGGGGACCGGACTGTTCGGGGCCTCATTTTTCAGTATCACCGGATTGCACTTGACCCACGTCGTAAGTGGGATCATCGCACTGCTGGTGGTGGGCGTGCGCTACAAAGGTGGCCGCTACAACGCCGATGACGTCGAGATACTCGGGCTTTACTGGCACTTTGTAGACTTGGTTTGGATGTTTGTCGTACCGCTGGTCTACCTTTTGAATCTGAGCCACTAGATCGGAACCCTAGATCGGAATCCTGGAGTGGAGTGCCATGACGACTGCCGTACAACATAAGAGCGACGGAATCGGGAAAGACCTGGTCATTTACGTTTGCCTGCTGGCGCTAGCGGGCTTTCAGTTTCTTATCGCATATCAGAATCTTGATTCAACGCAAATGCTCGTGAGGATGCTGGCCGTTGGTTGTGTAGAGGCGAGTCTGGCCGTAATGTTCTTCATGCATCTTTGGTCGGAGCGGCGAGCATTTTTGGTTTTTGTCGTCGTCTTTACCGTCGCGGTTTTGCTCGGGATGCAATTTGGCTGGACGGACAGCACGCGTATGGTGGTGGGCGCGCCGTACTCGAATGTGAAGTAGAATTCATTGCGACCGCTTGTTGGAAGAAAAGGGTGAGATGTTCAAGACAAAGATCGAGCGCCGAAGGCTTTCGTTCCTAGCGTGCGTGGCGCTGGCGGGATTGATCGTGCTCGCTGCCCCTCCGCTGGCCTTTTCCCAAAGTTGTGCCCTTTGCTATACGCAGGCAGCCTCTGCCGGTGCTCGAATGATTCAAGCTCTGCGCAGCGGCATTCTGGTTCTTATCGCTCCTCCCACTCTCGCGTCCGTCGCAATGATTTTTCTCGTCCGCCACAAAGACCAGCGAACCCAGCAAGGGGATGAGGCTGCCCATGACAACCGCGACTGGTAATTGCTGAGAACAACTTGACCCCTATCGGAGGGAAGCGGACGCTACACTGGATTGCAGATCGTTTTTCCAATCGCCTCACGGGCTACTCCTCATATACACCTCACTTTCCTCGGACTCAGCGTCTTTCAAGCGGCTGATTGTTGCCTCTTTCGCTTCAAGCCCAAAATCGTCTTTACCGTTGACGAGGGTCTCTTCCTTTTTATCTCCACTTCTTGGCCTGGGGCAGCGCATTTTGAGTCCGGAATTCTCCACTTCCAGGCCCCTCGGATGCAATGTGTTGCACAGCCTCACATGGTCTGACGAACTCAAGGTTAGCCTGCAACCCTCGCATATTCAACAGTTTACGTCCCCCTGGCTCTGCCGTGAATCCCTCCCTTCGCTTGCTTAGTCTTGTGTTTTGATAATGTCTATTGGTGTAGTATGATATTACAGGTGGCAAAGAGGGATACACATGAA
>JANXUC010000065.1 GCA_025352065.1 Acidobacteriaceae bacterium
GTCGGCGCACTCAAATCGCCTCGCACTGCAATCGCATCATGGTGGACGCTGGTGCTGTACTTTGCGAACTGATCCGTCAGTATGGAATATCCCTTCATATAACTCGCGTCGGCGTGGCAACGGGCGCAAGTCGTGGCCACGTTCACAGGATTCACTGTCGACTCCGGATCACTAGGCGCCCTTAGGTCATGGACGCTATGACAATCCGTACAGACCGCAACCTTCGCGTCACCAGCGGCGAAACGCTTCCCATGCACACTGGAGTGGTATTGGTCTAACTGGTCCGTCCGCAGGCTGGGGTTGAACTGGCGCATATAGGCTGGGTCGGAATGGCAACTTCCGCACAACTGCGGGATTTGTTTGCGATCGATCTTGCCCTTCCAGCCAGCCTTGCGGCTCATGGCTTTGTCAGGATCGTCGCTGGTTGGATCGCCTCCGTGACAACTGGCGCAAGTCAAACCCTTTTGGGCGTGGATGTCGTGGCTGAACTTTTCTTGAGTCACTCCCAACGGCTCAGGCAAGGCGGAGTGGCAATCCAGGCAGGAGTTTGGGGCCTGCCCGTAACCCAGGCAGGCGGTAAGCACGACGAAACCGGCCAGTACTAGAGTGCGGACGCTAAACCGTCGGAGCTTATTTCGCAATATAGCCATAAAGACTCATACCTACTGCATATGTAAGAGCAAAGACTGCGAGACCGGTAATCCACTTTTTCGGACGCGAGGGCTGGACACTCTCAAAAAATGGCAGCAGCACCCACAGCAGGCCGATCAGACCGAAAAGAAGCACGCCCAGAATTTCCCCGTCGACGAACCAGACCTTCGGCGGGATGAGCTTGAGCGTTTGGAACATGAAGAGGAAGTACCACTCCGGCTTGATTCCCGCAGGCGCCGATACAAAAGGATCTGCCTTAGCACCCAGGTCCCAAGGGAAGATTGCCGCCAAGGCGCCTAAGACACCCAGAGCGACATACCAAGCCATCAATTCGCGGAGGGCAAAGTTGGGAAAGAATTTCATTTCCCGCCTGGCCGAAGGATTCGCGCTCCATTCCGCTTCCAGCTTCGGGGGTACGCTGATGCCCAAACGCTGCACCAACAACACGTGTAGGAGGATCAACACAGTTGTCACACCAGGCAGAACAGCAACGTGAAATCCAAAGAACCGGCTTAACGTGGCGCCCGTCACCTCTTCGCCACCACGAAGGAAAATCATCAGGGGCTTGCCGATGATTGGGACTTGCCCGGTAATCTCAGTGCCTACTTTGGTGGCGAAGAAGGCCAAAGTGTTCCAGGGCAGCAAATAACCGCTGAAACCAAACCCCATGACCAGGAACAGTAAGATCACTCCGCTGACCCAGGTCAGTTCACGCGGTTTGCGATATGCCTTGAGGAACAGCACGCTGAACATGTGCGCAAAAGCAGTGAAGATCATCAAGTTGGCCGACCAAGAGTGGAT
The DNA here is from genome assembly GCA_025352065.1 of Acidobacteriaceae bacterium. Lineage (GTDB taxonomy): Bacteria > Acidobacteriota > Terriglobia > Terriglobales > Acidobacteriaceae > JANXUC01. The sequence continues at coordinate 1,453 of JANXUC010000065.1, forward strand.
CGAGCGAATCAGCCAGCCAAACTGCACCTGGGTCATGATGTACTGCACGCTCTCGAAAGCTTCGTTCGCGCCGGGCCGGTAGTAAAGCAAAAGCAATATCCCGGTTACTACCTGCACTACGAACAAGAATAGGGTGATGCCGCCGAGGAAGTACCAGTAGGAAAGCCGGTGCAAGGGCACAGTCTTTTTCCGCAACGGAGCGATGAGGTCGTCCCACCCCAAGCGCTCGTCGAGCCAATTGCGCACGTTGCGTAGCAGACTCACTTCAAGCCTCCCGTCGACGCATTACAAAGATTTCCTCGCCGCGGACATGGACGTCGAAGCGCTCCAACGGACGCGGGGGGGGACCCGAAACGTTCCGGCCATCGAGGTTGTACTTGCCGTTGTGGCAAGCGCACCAGACCTCGCGCAGATCGTCCCGATACTGCACGGTGCAGGAAAGATGCGTGCATGTGGCAGACATCGCGCGATATTCCCCTCCAGATGTGTGGATCAGCAGACCGGGGCGGCTGCCAAAATGGAATATTTTCCCGCTGTTCGGCTTCAACTCGCCGACCTTACCCGCTACCACCGAATCAGCGCCTAGGTCAGTCACCTTAGGAGGAACCAAGTACCGCAAAACGGGATAGATGAATGCGGCCGCCGTGGCCAAAAATCCACCACTCAGCAGAACTTCGACAAACCGTCGACGAGGTAGAGGCGCCGGCTGCTCGCTTGGATTGACTTTCCCTAGGTCATTTGTCGTCATAGATCAGCTTCTCCGATGGATTACTTCTTCATCATGACTCGCGCAACCGTCTGCAAAGATGCCAGCTGCCGCCGCTCTCGTGTTGTTGCCGTGCTGCGACTTCGGTTCGATCCCGCTGGTTCGCATCCCGATACCTTCGCGAGATCCGCCACAGTGATCTGCGCAAATTCTTTCTGACAGCGGGCCGTGGCTTGGGCTAACGCCTTCAACAACGGATCTTGTTTGCGCCGGGGTATGTCCTTGGTGTGATGAGTAAAAAAATCGGCTACGTCGGTTACCCGAATACGTTCCGCTGGCACGATGAGCCAAGAACCGCCTTTGGTGCCACGGCGACTTTCAACAAACCCCGCCCAAGTCATCAACTGGAGAATCTTGGCGGTTTGCGCGGGCGGGAGACCGGCGGCACCTGCGATCTCATGAGCCTGGAGCGGTCCAGTCGCATTCGCCAAGCAGCATAGCGTCTTGAGCGACTCGTAGATGCGGGGCGGAAGACCGGAACACAGCATGATTTTCGCCTTTCGGAGTTCATTGTCCGAAATGATGGTGCCTATGCTCAGTGATCCAGCACATTCATGAATGTGACTGCTATCACACTTCACAGGTTGTTGGTTGTGGGATTTCTTTGGCCCGAGTTCTCAGTTTGGACCGGTAAAGGCTGACACGCAATCAGGAGCTTTCAATTTGAAAGTCTAATCGAGGAAGCGTAACACCATTCCTAGGCTTCGGGCTGTTCACAATTGCTCACTTTGGTGACAGGTTATCTCGATACTGCACGGTACAGGAGAGGTCGTACCCGACAGAGTGCCGCAAACCAGTTTTACTGGCCGTGCTGGAACCCATCTGCTGGTCTCCATTGCAACGCTCGGCGCGTCACTTGGGGAAGGCAGATTTACGACGCGGTTCAGCGGAGGTTCACTACTGCTGCCGGTTTAGCGCAGCTGGAGTTCTACTTATGCTCCATGCCCTCCATGCCCTTCATGGGCGCCATCTTCTTCATAGTGCCGAAGTGGACTTCGTTGGCAACCAGCTTGTCGCCCGCAGCGTCGGCATGGATGACTACTTTGTCGCCGACTTTCAAATCTTTCAGAGTGGCCGCTGCGCCGCTCTTTTCAAACTTTGTCTTGTCACTCACACCTACCGTTACAGACTTTTTGGCCGTGGTTTCAACCGTAATGGAATTTTCTGAAATGTTCGTGACCTTGCCCATCACGTGCTTTTCTTTTCCGTGGGCAAGCGCCATTACAGACAATGCGAACAATAAAGCAACAACTGCGGCTGTGCGTTTCATAACTTCTCCTCAGTGATTTTGGTGGGATGACGATTTAGGCGCCCGATTGCTAGGCTGGTCTTCGTTCAAGAACTGCTCTTCTTCTTGTTCCTCCTGCTTTTCTCCTGAACCTTTCGGATTGAGTGCTTCCATCTCGCGTTCCTCTTCGGGCGTGAGTTGGGGCAGGTGCCGGATGAGCAGAACCAGCTTCCAGCTGTCCTCGTCTTTCACGTCCCCGCCCCACGCTGGCATCCCGGTCAGCCGGATACCGTTGTGGATGGTGTAGTAGAGCTCTGCGTCTGTTAGGCTCTGCGTCTGAGGCAGGCGCATGTCGGGAGCTTTGGGGTACAGGTTTCGCCCAATCTCGGTGTTGCCACTGCCGTTGTTTGCATGGCAAATCGCGCAGTGGTCGGCAAAATGTGCCCGCGACTCGGCCAATAGCTCCGGCGATGGCGTGAACGGGTTCTTCTCATTCTTAACTCCGGAAGGAACCGCGAGGCTCCGCGCAGTCCTGGCGACATAGGTCTCCAATGTCGACGGCTGGTCACGGGCGCTGAATCCATGGTGTATCGCAACCACACCTCCCGCGATTGCGACCACAGCGACGGCAAGGATAAAAAACAACAAAGCTCTACTTTTTCGCATGTCTTTTCCTCACTGTGGCTGCATGGAAGTCGTGGGCGAGGGCACGTTGAGCTCACGAACCGGCTGGTCCATCTCCCCAGAACGGGAAGGCGCCTCCAGGCCATCGGTCAAAAGAAAACCTTTCAATGCAATTGAGTTCGCCCAGAGATTTTCCAATGCCATGATGTAGTCGGTCTGGAGCTGGAACAAAGTTCTCTGCGAGACCAGCACCTGCGGGTAGGCCGCCGCCATCGCGCCATAGCTCTTCAAGTAAAGCTCGTATGCCTTCTGAGCTCGTGGAATCATGCGCTCCCGGTATCGTTCCACGGTCGAGCGCGATGTCCCATAATTCTGCAGCAGCGCCGCCGCACGCTCACGCAGGACGAGCTGGATGCGTTGAACTTCATGCTGTGCGCGTTCAACATCGGCTTTCGAAGCTTGTACATTTCCCTGGTTACGATTGAAGATGGGAATTCGCACCCCAACCTCAGCGAATCCTTGCAAACCAATGGCGCGGTTTGTAATTGCGTCAAGTTCCCGGTTTTTCTGGAGACCTCCTCGAAGTTGCAAGTCGGGTATGGGCTCACGCTTGGCACGAGCCAGCGATGCCTCCGCCTTGAGCACTCCCAACTGTGCAATCTTGACGGCTGGACTCTCTTGTAAGATCGCTTGCAACCACTCGTCGGGTTTGTCTTCAGGCCTCTCCTCAAGATTGCCAGCCAGGTGGGTCAGCGACATCTCCGGCTTGCCAACCGTTGCAGCCAGAGC
>JANXUC010000066.1 GCA_025352065.1 Acidobacteriaceae bacterium
TCAAATCCCACCCTCTCCGCCATATTTCTTTGAAGCTTGTGCTCTCGATTGAATTCAGTAAGTTTTCCCTCCAGGAATAGCGCGGGAAGACAGTTACACGCACTCTCTCCGAGCATCTGCTATTGTCAAATCATGGGACGCGCACCGAGCCTTTGTGGACTCATTCTGGCGGCAGGCACCTCCACGCGCATGGGGCGTGACAAAGCTCTTCTCCCCTGGCCTCCCAGCTCTACAACAGGAGAGACCTTTCTCTACGCCGCAATCCGCTCGCTCGCATCTGAAACAGAAATCGTCTTTGTTGTGGCGGGCGCGAACGCATCGCGAATCGCTCCTGTCATTTATGCGCAAGGCGCGTCTCTCGTCGAAAACCCCGATCCCGCGCGTGGACAATTCAGTTCTCTACAAGTCGGATTGCAGTCCGTGTTGAGCCATGGCCGCGACGCCGCCGTGGTCACTCTGGTAGACCGCCCTCCTGTGCAACAAGCCACACTACGCGCCCTGTTGCTGGCCTTTGAACAGACGCTCAACGCCAGGAAGTGGGCCGCCATCCCGGAATTCAACGGCAAGCACGGCCATCCAATTCTCGTCGCCCGTGAGATGATAGAAGCGTTCCTGCGCGCGCCATCGGAATCAAATGCCCGCGAAGTCGAGCACTCCCACCAGGAGTACATCGACTACGTAGAAGTGCAGGATCCGCTTGTAACACTCAACGTGGATACGCCGGAAGACTACGCTGCGCTTAGCGCTTAATCGCGTCGAAATGGAATCAAAAAGGGTGCCCGATCCTTCTTCTGCGTTTTGCAAAAGAGGTTGGGAAGAAACAATCCATCCCCATAACTAAGTAACAATTTCTGTAAATCATCCAAGGAGTTGGAAAGCATGCAAGAGTTCCCTGTCTCGAAGACCCGCACAGAAGACAAGGACTTCCTTGAATCGGTGCTGCGCCTTTCGCCCAAACTCGTGGCCTTCGATTGCGATGGCACACTTTGGAGTGGCGACGTGGGCGAAGGTTTTTTCCGTTGGGAAATGGAACAGGGCCTGATCTCCGAAGAGATCGCCAATTGGGCCAAAGCGCGCCATAAAGACTATCGCGCAGGTCTAGTCGAGGAAGATACCATGTGCGGCGAGATGGTCACTCTACACGCAGGCCTCGCTGACACGGACCTGTATGCGTCGGCAGGCACGTTCTTCCAACAGAATATGCTGGAGACCATCTTCCCGGTCATGGAAATACTTGTGAGACGTCTCCACGAAGAAGGCTGCGAGATTTGGGCCGTCTCCTCCAGCAACCAGTGGGTCGTGCAAGTCGGAGCTAAGCACTTCGGCATCCCGCCTGAGCGCACTCTCTGCGCAGAAGTCTTTATCGAGAACGGCCGCGCCACCGACCGCCTGGTCCGCGTCCCCAGCGGCCCCGGAAAGCCGCGCGCGATTCAGGAAGTCGTAGGGCGTATCCCAGATGCAGCCTTCGGAAATTCCAAATGGGATGCGGACATGCTTGCCATGGCAAAGGCTGGATTCGCCGTGAATCCCAGCCCGGAGCTACAGGAAGCAGCGCGAAACAATGGATGGACTGTCTATTTTCCGGAAGTGCGACAAAGCCCCTATGAGGACTTAAAAGTATAAGTTGTCATTCCGAGTGCAACGAGGAATCCCTTTCGCCGCAAGGACTCTTGATGGAAAAAGGATTCTCGCTACGCTCGGAATGACAATTCATGGCTGGACACACACAATTCAAATTCACCCCAACCCGTCCAACGCCGCCCGCAACGTCTCAATCGCCAACTGGCCAGCATGATTCGATTCCGGTCGTAGACTACCCACAGCCAGCACAAGATCTTCCCGCCGCACTAACCGAGCTTCTGCCCATGACTTCCCTTGCACAAGCTCGGTCAACGCCGACGCACAAGCTACAGCAGCAACGCAGCCTTGGGCAAGAAAACGAATCTCCGCAATTCGCTCGCCCTCGCGACGCAAGGAAATGCGCAATACATCCCCACACGCAGGGTTCTCGCGCTGCGCCGAAGCATCAGGCGTAGCGACTTCCCCCGCGTTGCGCGGATTCTGAAAATGATCTAGCAGTTGCGGCGCGAACATAGCTTCACAAACATATTTTTAGCGTAAATTTAAGACTCGAATGGCAAATCATCCCACCCGCATTGTAAGCCTCCAACCCAGCGCCACGGTCACCTTGGCCGAGCTCGGCTGCCTGGATCGCGTAGTCGCCTGCACAAAATACTGCCTCGACGTGGTCCCTGAAGTTCACGGTTTGAAAAGAATGATCGTCGCCGACTCCTGGACCGCCAACCGCGACCAGATTCTCGCGGCATATCCAGATTTCGTCATAGCGGCAGTTCCCTACCAGATCGACGCTGTGGCGGAAATTCTCAAAGCAGGCATCCGATTCCTCGGATTAGCCCCGCATGCTTTGCACGACATCTACGTCGACATCGCCGCCATCGCGGGAGTCATGGGCGTTTCGCAGAGAGGCGACGACGTCATCGCCGCAATGCAGAAAGAAATCGAGCACGTACGACACACGGTGCAGTCCGCAGAGCGGCCCCGCCTCCGCGTATTTTGCGAAGAATGGGGCAAACCTCTCATCGCCTCGCAAGGCTGGGTCGCGGAACTGATTGACGCAGCGGGAGGTGCACTCGTCGGTGAGCCCGGAAAACAAACCACAGCCGAAGCGATTCGTGCCGCCGATCCCGATGTCCTCATCGCTGCCTGGTGCGGCGCCGGAGAACGCGTTCCCCTTGAAAAGATCGTTGTCCAACGCGGCTGGAGTGCGATGCGGGCTGTCCGAGAACGGCGAGTCTATTGCATCCCCGATGAATACCTGAACACTCCAGCGCCAACGCTAATTCAGGGACTACACGCTCTGGCGGGAGCTTTACATCCCGACGTGTTCCCTGCCAGCCATGCAACCCGCCGCATAGCGCAAGCTCCTATAGGAATTTAGACTTCCGCGAACCGTATGCTTTAATTGTTTTTTGCACTTTTTCTCCGGAGCATTCTGCGTTCATGCGACAAGTCGTAGCCGCCTTAATCCTTCGCGACGGCAAGATCCTGATCTGCCAGCGCACCAAACACCAGCCTATGCCGCTGAAGTGGGAGTTCCCCGGCGGCAAGATCGAAGAAGGCGAACAACCTCGCGACGCGCTCCGCCGCGAACTGGAAGAGGAAATTGGCATCGACGCCCGCATCGGCAACGAAGTCGCCCGGCTGCAACACAACTATAGGAACGGCGGCGCAGTCGAACTACGTTTCTTCGACGTTCCCGAATATAGGGGAGAGATCGAAAACCGCATCTTCAACGATGTCCAGTGGGTCGACCGAACTCAGCTTCCCAACTTCGACTTCCTGGATGCCGACCTCGAACTCGTCAAAGATTTAGCCGCCGGAAAGATTCTCTAGCCGCCTTTGACTTTGGTTTGTGTAGGGCGAAAAGTTCTGTTCGCCGCTCTTAAGACTTCCCTAGAAAAACTCCTGTTTTTCCACGACAAAATCAAAAACGGCAAACAAAAGTCCGCCCTAAAATGACCTTTCCTGCATCGCATCCCCCCCCCACGACATCTCATAAATTAGCCACACATCTTAGATCGCAACTTGGAGACTTCCGAAATGTCCGTTGTTCCCGAAAAGAAATTCAGCGATGCACTGCGCGATCGCCGCGCCACTCAGAGCTTTGACTCCACTCCCATCCCCGACGCCGACCTGAAGCAAATCCTGCAAGCGGGCCTCGAAGCTCCCAGCGGCTACAACATCCAGCCTTGGCGATTCGTAGTTGTGCGTGATCCGGAACAGCGGAAGAAACTGAGCGCCGCAGCCTTTGGTCAGCCAAAGGTTGCCGAAGCGCCCGTAGTAATCGTGGCCTGTGGCGATACCCAAGCCTGGAAAAACGGTGACCTCGACCTCATGCTGAAGATGGCTGCCGAGCACGGCTATGGCGGTCCAGCCGAACACGAAGGGGCCCGCAAAGCCGTAACGGGATACCTCGGAAACCCTCCCGGCAATGCTGGCGGCATCGGACCGGATATAGCTGTCTGGGCGAACCGCCACACCATGATTGCTTACACAACTATGATGTGGGCCGCGGAAACCATGGGCTACGATACCGCTCCCATGGAAGGCTTTCTCGAAGACAAGGTCAAAGAAACGCTGGGGATTCCCGCCGGAGTGCGCGTCGTAGCACTATTGGCCATCGGCAAACGCAAAGGCGACAAAAAGCCCTATGGAGGCCGTTTCCCCATGGATCACACAGTCTTCGGCGACACCTGGGGAAAGAAGCTGTAGGTCTGGTAGCGCCAGCGCTACGAAGAACGCTGAATCGCTAGCTAGCCACCGTGCATTTTGTTCCACACATAGATCAGACTCAACGACGCGGTGATCACCGTTGTCGCCCAAGCCATAATATTCATCCAAGTGCTGTTCACGTACTCGCCCATCAGCTCTTTCTTATTGATTAGCAGCAGCATGAAGACCAGAACGAAGGGTAAAACCATTCCGTTGATCACCTGCGACAACAGAATTATGTGCACCAGCGGCAGCCCGGGGATCATGATCACACCGGCACCTACAACAATCAGGAAGGTATAGAACCAGTAAAAAAACGGCGCTTCGCTAAATTTGTTATCCAACCCTGACTCGAAGCCGAGTCCCTCGCACACGGTGTAGACAGTGGAAAGCGGCAGAATTGACGCCGCAAACAGCGAGGCGTTGAAGAGCCCCAGCGCAAACAAAATATAGGCGAAGTCGCCTGCCAGGGGGCGAAGCGCTTCCGCCGCGTCTTTGGCGGTATTGATATTGAAAATTCCATGTGCAAACAACGTCGCCGCGCAGGCGACGACAATGAACCATGCCACCACGTCGGTAAAAATACAGCCGATAATCACGTCCAGCCTGGACGTTGCGTATTGCCGTTTCGTAATGCCCTTCTCAACGATGGATGCCTGCAAATAAAACTGCATCCACGGAGCGATCGTGGTCCCCACAAGTCCAATGACTGTATAGATATAGCCGGTCTGCTTAAAGGCCTGCAGAGTTGGCGGCTTGAAGGTTGCAATCACCGATTGATGCCAGTCGGGACGCGACAACACACCCGCAATGATGTAGGTCACGAAGAAGAACGAGGCCGCAAGAAAAACCTTCTCTACACTCTTCTGCTCGCCTTTGACGACAATGAGCCAAACAAACACCGCGCAGACTGGAATCGCAACAAACCTTGATATGCCAAACAGTTCCGCGCTTTCTGCGATGCCTGCAAATTCCGTGACAATGTTGCCAAAATTCGTAATGACCAGGCCCAGCATCACAAATACGGTGATGCGCAGGCCGTACTCTTCGCGAATCAGGTCGCTAAGTCCTTTACCTGTAACGGCCCCCATCCGGGCGACCATTTCCTGCACCACAATCAAGGCGGCCGTGATGGGAATCATGGTCCACAGCAGCGAGTATCCAAACTGTGCCCCTGCCTGGGAATAGGTCAGGATGCCGCCGGGATCGTTGTCGACGTTGGCCGTAATGAATCCCGGTCCCACAACCGCTATGAACACCAGGAACTGAATTTTCCAACGCCGAAGCCATTTCATGATCGCCGTCTATTTCGCTATCGTCGGTGTTGCTATCGAAGGACATTGCAGTGTATTGCGCGAACGCTCAGGATAAACGGGTTACAGCGCATTCGGCTACAAGGAAAGAGAGAAAGTTGAAGAAAAACTCAAAAAACATTCCTTCGCTAATAACTTCGACTTGTCATTCCGAGCCTCAGCGAGGAATCCCTTTTGCTGGAAAGACTGCTGCAACGATAGGGATGCTTCGCTGCGCCCAGCATGACAAAGCAAAATGTGGAATGAGGCGGGCGCTACAGTTTGCTGCGCAGGAAGCCAATCACGTCATCGGCGGTGACGACACCGACCAGCATTTTCTGCTCGTCCACCACGGGAAGCATTAACAGATTGTACTTATCGAACAGCTCCGCCACTTCCAATTCTTTGGTATCCATGTGGCAGGAGACCAGCGGCTCGCTCACCAAAGAAAGCAGCGGCTGGGTAGCGGACGCCACAACCAGATTGGCCAGCGGGACGGCCCCAACCAGGGTGCCGTGGGAGTCGGTCAGGAAGATGGTGCTGACGGCTGCCGTACCCCCTTCAAATGTCCTCAGCAAGGCCACTGCGCGGTCCACTGTTGCACTGAACTCCACGTGGAGATACTCAGTGGTCATCCGGCCAGCGGCGGTGTCCTCGTCGAACTCCAGGAGGTCCCGCATCTCCTGCCGGCCCTCCGGCTCCATCTCCTGCAGAATGCGTTCGGAATGCTCTTCGGAGAGGTCGCCCAGCAGATCGGCCGCCGCGTCGGGGTTCATCTCCTCGACAATGTCGGCCATGCGGTCGGAATCGAGCGATTCGACGATCTTTTTCTTCAGCTTAGGCTCGACTTCTTCAAGTGCTTCTGCGGCAACGTCGTGGTCCAGGGTCTCAAATACTGCTTCGCGGTCGTCGGGAGCCAGATCTTCAACGATGTCAGCGATATCCGCGGGATGCAGGTCGGCCAAACGGGCGTTGGAAATCTTCAGTTTGACGCGCCGCGCGGGGTCGGACTCAATCAAATCAACGAATTCCCACGGAATCGAGCGTTGCGGGATGCGTCGCAGCAATGATCGCAGTGCCGAATTGGGAACAGCACCCTTGAGCAACCGTCGAACCGCACCCCGCGCACCGACATCGACGGAGGAGATTTTCAAAATTTGCTGTTCGCCAACCGTATCTCTATACAGGTCAACGTCGTTGACGCGGACGACCTTGCGCCCGTAAACGTCAATCACCTGCTGGTCGAGCAGATCGCGTTCCAGCAGCAACATGCCCTCTCCGCCGACGAGCATGGCCCAATCCGCCGAGGGCGTGGAGGCCTTAACGCCGCCATTGAAGCCTGAAATGGACGAATATGGCAGGTAACGATCGCCAGATGACGTTTTTACGATGACGGCGGCCACACGCGAGAGATCATCCTGCGGAGCAATGGCAACTTCGCGCACACGACCACTCGCCGCGCCGTTGGAATCGTAAACGGTCGCGCCAAGAAGCTCGGTGAGTGCCATGCCAGTCATGGGGGAAGGATACAGAAAGTTGGGAGTGGGTGGCTAGGGATATCTGAGAGGAAACTTGCTGTGCTTGAAACGCCAGGTTCGCGTCCGCTGTTTGGACGCGAACCTGGACGGAGGGTTATTTGGGCACTAAGAAATCGAGTTTAAGCAAACCTGGGAAGAAAACCTGGGGACAAGAAAAAACCGGGGGGAACGTCTGTCCCCGTATTATTCCCCCCGTATTATTTCCGTATTATTTCACGAAGGCTGTTGCAGCGCCTGGCTGCATTTGTTGCAAAAGAGCTTCCTGGTCCTCAATGGCAGCTCGTCCTTGCGGTTCAGTATTCGGGTCACGGTGACCGCCCGGTCGGTTTTTAATGAGTGTTTGCAACTGATGCCTGCCTAGCACATGTTACAAACCGAGACCGCTGGTTTTTCTACCGAGTCGCAGGAGCAATCGTAGCAATTCATTTGCCGCCCAATTCGGGAAACGGAGTCGCGGTCTTGCCCAGTTCCGCCACGAAATAACGACTCTGGAACCAAAAGGCCACGTTGACAAGCCCAATCATTACCGGCACCTCAACCAACGGTCCAATAACAGCGGCGAAGGCAACGCCCGAGTTTACTCCAAATACCGCGATGGCAACAGCGATCGCAAGTTCAAAATTGTTACTGGCAGCCGTGAATGCGAGGGTCGTGGTTTTGCTGTAATCAGCTCCAACTTTCCGGCCCATCCAAAAGCTCACCAGGAACATGACAACGAAGTAAATCAGCAGAGGAATTGCGATTCGCACCACATCAAGCGGCAACTGGACGATCAGATTTCCTTTCAGGCTGAACATCACAACGATGGTGAACAGGAGCGCTACCAGAGTTAGCGGACTTATCCGGGGAATGAAACGAGTGACGTACCAGTCGCGACTCTTTGCCCTCAGCAGGACGGCACGGGTCAGCATACCGGCAAGAAAGGGGATTCCAAGATATATGAAAACGCTCTTGGCAATTTGGCCGATGCTGACTTCAACTACGCTGCCCTTCAAGCCCATCAGCGGTGGAAGAAGGGTAATGAACACCCAAGAATACACGCTGTAAAAGAGGACCTGGAAAACGCTATTAAAGGCGACGAGACCAGCGGCGTAGTCAGAATCGCCTTTGGCCAATTCGTTCCAGACGATGACCATCGCAATGCAGCGGGCCAAACCGATGAGGATCAGGCCCGTCATGTACTCGGGGTAGCCACGGAGAAACGTGATCGCCAGCAAAAACATCAGGATTGGACCGATAACCCAATTCTGCAAAAGGGATAACCCAAGGATTCTTTGATTCCGGAACACTTCTCCCAGCCGCTCATACTGCACTTTGGCGAGCGGCGGATACACCATCAGAATCAGGCCCAACGCAATCGGAATGTTGGTCGTGCCACTTTGGAATCGCCCAATGAATGATGTTGTGCCTGGGAGAAAGTGCCCAAGCACAACCCCCAGAATCATTGCCAGGAAAATCCACAGGGTGAGATAACGGTCAAGAAATCCGAGGCGTTGGCGTGTTTTCGGCGTACACAGATCAGAATTGTTGGAGTGACGTGCTTGTGTACTCATCTGGCTCTCCATCTCCTACCGTGAGCTGGCGGTCAATATCCACAAGGTTCAATCTCATTGGTGGCCGATCTTGTCAATTTCCTCCTTGATGGCGAGGCTGTCGAGCGCACCAAGAGGTAGGCTAAGGAATAAGCTGATGCGACGTTCGAGCATGAAGAAAGCGTCGCGGAAGGCCTTTTCCACCTGCTCCTTCGTGCCGTGCACCGAAGCTGGGTCGGGAACGCCCCAATGGGCCGTCATCGGCTGACCGGGCCAGAGGGGACAAACCTCGTTGGCAGCGTTGTCGCAGACCGTAAAAACAAAATCGAGTTTGGGAGCGTCGGGTTTCGCAAACTCGTCCCAGTTCTTACTTCGGAGGCCGTCGGTTGGAAGGCTCGCAGCTTCCATCTGAGCTAACGCTTCCGGTCGAACTGCTCCAGATGGATCGCTGCCAGCACTGTAAGCACTGAACCGCAACTTGCCCTTGGAGTTCATGATGGCCTCGGCCATAATGGACCGAGCCGAGTTACCCGTGCATAGAAACAGAACGTTGTAGTGCTCTTGCATTGCGATCTCTTCAGTTGCAGCAGGTCGGTCCGCAGCACGCCTTTTCTTGTTGCGGCTTTACAGCCCGTATGAAAGCACTCATGAACTTGCCATCCACTTGCGGCGCAATGGCATCCACATCGATGTTTTGGCCAGACAAAAATTCTCGAGCGTCTTCTAACCTGTACACACGGGTGGGTTCCAACTCAATTTGTTCAAATCCAGCCATCCTCAGCTTGTTCTGGTACTCCTGCTCTTCTAGTGCTCCCGCAACGCAGCCAACCCACAAAAGAACATTCTTGCGAATCTCGGGCAGCATCTCGCCACGGGTAACAACATCGGACACGGCCAAGCGTCCGCCGGGCTTCAGGACTCGAAAGGCTTCCCGCAGCACGCGGTCCTTGTCAGCAGAAAGATTGATAACGCAGTTAGAGATGATGACATCGACAGAATTGTCGGGTAGCGGAATGTGCTCGATCTCGCCCTTCAAGAATTCGACATTCTCAACCCCGGCCTTGCGCTTGTTCTCGTTCGCTAACGCGAGCATTTCATCGGTCATATCCAGGCCGTAAGCTTTTCCTGTCGGTCCGACCCGCTTAGCGGACAAAAGAACGTCGATGCCGCCACCGAAGCCTAGGTCAAGGATGACTTCTCCCGGATTCAGTTTAGCGAGAGCCGTTGGGTTCCCGCAGCCTAAGGATGCCAGCAGAGCCTCTTCGGGAATTTGGCCCGCTTGCAATGCATCGTAGAGGTTTGAGGTAATCGGATCACCACAGCCGCTTCCATTGACCGGGCTGGCTCCGCAGCAAGAACTCCCGCCATTCGTCACTCTGAGCGCGGCTTGCCCATATTTCTCTTTAACGACTTCCATGATGTCTGGAGTGTTCATGTCATCTCCTATTTGCAGATTTGAACGATCTGTTCCGGCTTGACTGCCTTATTTCGCGTGCAGCACTCGGCATACAAGAATTGCAGAAGTTCCTGAAGTGCTTCGGCGTTCGCTGTGTAGTGCAGAAACGTACTTTCGCGGCGGACGTGCACGAGATCCTCGGCCTTCAGCTTGTCGAGGTGGTGCGACAGAGTGGATTTTGGAATGGCCAGTTCTTCCTGAATCTCCCCGACGACAAGACCGTCCGGGTGGGCCGACAGCAGCAACTGCACGATCCGAAGTCGTGGTTCTGTTCCCATCGCCGAGAACATATCCGCGTACTTGACCACTTGCTCGATGGATTTCTTGGACTGGGACGCGACCATATTTCGATAATTGCAGAACTATAGTTTGATGTCAAGTGGTCGGTCTTGCACGCCGCTAAATATGGCCTGATGAGATAACCGTGTCGGCTCCTAACGAGCGAGTAGACTTGGAAGCGCTCAAAGCGACCAAGGCTCGGAGGAAAGGAGCCGAGCGATGATGATTATAGGATGTGATTTGGCAAAGTACCGGGGTCGCCAGAGGACCGTGACCGCTGTCGGCGGCGATCCATCGCTGGTGAAACCTGTGGGCAGGACTAGCGAAGATTGTTTGTATCTGAATGTAATGACTACCGGCCTGCACGACAAGAACCCGAAGCCGGTCATGCTTTGGATTCACGGCGGCGGTGGCGTCATGGGTCGCGGAGAAGACGACGGTGCCGCCCTGGTGACCAAGGGGGTGGTAGTTGTGACAATTAATTACCGCTTGGGTGTGTTCGGATGGCTTTCGCATCCGTCGCTGACTGCGGAGTCGCCGCATCAGTCTTCGGGCAACTATGGTTTGCTGGACCAGATCGCGGCTTTAACGGGGAACTCGGAAGTCTCCACCTGGACGAAAAATGCGTTATCCGTGGAAGTGGGCCATTTGGCGTCAGGATTTGAGTTGCCCCGCGAGATAGCTCCCGGATTGTCGAAAGAGGAGTTACACTAAAAAGCCGCTTGGTACAAAAGGCGGGTGACCCAGGCCTTTGATCTTTCTCAACCAACCAAGGCAAAGGCTGCCCATCCTTCGTTCTTTGAAGGGTGGGAGTAAGTACACTCGAAGCCCTATGGTTCTTCCCGCAACACGATCCTGCAACGAAATCTTCTCCCAATCGTCGTTCACCCGACGGTCCCAAGTCCATCCAAGGAATAAAAACAGACCACCGCGCGGCGAGAGTGCGGGAGAGAAAGGGATTCCTCGCGTTGCTCGGAATGACAAATCGTAGACGAGGGTGAGTCCAGCTACCTCTCGGGTGTCCCGATGAAGCGGGCTTGTACCGAACTACCGTCACTTCTCGTTCCCCACCCAAAAACCTTGTCAAGCCCCCGAAACCGCCATTTTCCCGCTAAGCCGTCAATTCCAAATACAAAACAGTGCTCTGTGTTGACTCCCACGTTAGCAAAAAATGCGAACGTGGGGCACCCTGGGTTTGTTAGTTTGGCTCGGGAGTTCCAAGGCAGGGCTGCGCCTGCTCGGCGGGCAGGTATGCTCGCCCTACATGGGCTTGAAGTACACCTTATTTCTTCGCGAAGCGATGGTGCCAGACGCGGGCGGCTCCGATCAGGTTGGCCTGCTCGCCCAAGGAAGCTAGGAGGATTTTGGTTTGCCGATATGGAACGTAGCGGCAGCCTTGGCGGATGGTTTTGTGGATGTTGTCCAGTAGAAGGTCGGCGCTGCTCATGACGCTGCCTCCGAGGACGATGGCATCGGGGGTGAAGAGGTTGA